>CALAEZ010000148.1 GCA_937891125.1 uncultured Treponema sp.
TAAGACACAAGCCTACAGCGGCATTAGCGAGCTGCTACAGGCGCTGCGGGCACACGGCATAAAAACGGCTGTTATCTCAAACAAGGCTGACTACGCCGTGCAGGAGCTGTGCGCGCGCTATTTTCCCCAGCAGTTTGACTACGTTGCAGGGGAACGCGACGGTATACGGCGAAAGCCCGCTCCTGATGCCGTGCTTGCCGTCATGCGTGCGTTTGCTGTTGGCGTGAACGAAACCGTATACATTGGCGACAGTGATGTCGATATTGCAACAGCGCGCAATGCAAAAACACGCTGTATAAGCGTTACCTGGGGCTTTCGGGACGAGGCGTTTTTACGAGCACACGGCGCCACCGACATTGTCCACAGTCCTGAAGCGCTGCTTGAGAAGCTGCTCAAGCGCTTTTCTTATTTATAAAAGCTCGTTATAATTGCCGGTATGGGTATTTTACTAGCAATGCAAGGCGCCGTTTCGCAGGGCGTTCTTTGGGGAATTATGACGTTGGGCGTGTACATCACGTTCCGTATCTTAAATATTGCAGATATGACCTGTGACGGTTCATTTGCGCTCGGTGGCGCTGTTTCTGCGACACTTATTTCAGCGGGCATGAATCCGCTGCTGTCGCTGCTGATTGCATTTTTTGCGGGCGTTATTGCCGGCGCAATAACGGGACTTTTGCATACCAAGCTTAAAATCCACGAAATCTTAGCCGGTATTCTTTCGATGATTGCGCTCTACTCTATCAACATTCGCATTATGGGGCGCGCAAACATTCCGCTGCTCGGCGTAAAAACGGTTATCAGCAGTCTATGCGCTCTGCTTTCAATTAACACCGTGCCAGCGTCACTCATTACGGGCGTCATCTTTAGCGTTGTCTTGATTGCTGCGCTCTACTGGTTTTTAGGAACAGAAATTGGCTCCGCACTGCGCGCCACTGGCAACAACGAACGCATGGTACGCGCGGTTGGCGTAGATACCGACAAAATGAAGGTTGCCGGGCTCATGCTTTCAAACGGCTTAATCGCGCTTTCTGGCGCCTTAGTTGCGCAAAGTCAGGGCTACGCAGACGTTATGATGGGGCAAGGCACCATCGTTATCGGATTAGCTTCAATCATTTTAGGCGAGGTGATTTTTGGGCATCACATTGCATTCTGGTGGTCGCTCATGGGAATTGTGCTCGGTTCTGTTGTCTACCGCATTATTATTGCGGTCGTTCTGCAGCTGGGCTTAAAGAGCACTGACTTAAAGCTGCTTACCGCAATCATCGTCGTGCTGGCACTTTCCATTCCTGTTATCAAAAAGAAGACGCATCGCAGAACTGCTGCCCCTGCGGCAAGCGAGGAAAAAAATGCTTAAAATCACCCACGTTTCAAAGACTTTTAACGCAGGCACTATTACAGAAAAAAAAGCCCTGCACGACATAAACCTGGAATTAGAGGACGGCGACTTTGTTACCGTTATCGGCGGTAACGGAGCGGGAAAAAGCACGCTCCTAAACCTGATTGCAGGCGTGCACACCTGCGATTCAGGCTCAATCGTCCTAAACGGCACTGACATTACCAACATGAGCGAATACAGGCGCGCCGCCTACCTTGGCCGCGTCTTTCAGGACCCGATGATGGGAACTGCCGCCAGCATGGAAATCGAAGAAAACCTTGCAATGGCATACCGCCGCGGAAAAAAGCGCACGCTGCGCTGGGGCATTCGGCCTTCCGAGCGCGAAATTTACCGCGAAAAGCTTGCGATGCTCGACTTAGGGCTTGAAAACCGCCTGACAAGCAAGGTCGGTCTTTTAAGCGGCGGTCAGCGACAGGCACTTACGCTGCTTATGGCAACGCTGCAAAAGCCAGAGTTACTGCTTTTAGACGAGCACACTGCCGCGCTTGATCCAAAAACGGCGCAAAAGGTGCTTGACCTCACCGAGCAAATCGTCAAGCGCGACCACCTGACAACCTTTATGGTCACACACAATATGCGTCATGCAATTCAATACGGAAACCGTCTGATCATGATGCTTGACGGCAATATCGTTTTTGACGTACGCGGCGAAGAGAAAAAACAGCTACAGGTTCAGGATTTGCTTGAAAAATTCCAGACCGTAAAGGGCGAAATCAACGACAGGATGCTGCTGAATTAAAAGCGGCTGTAAGCAGGCTCTATGGCATACGTTACATTTTACGATGATGCGGCAAATGACGCTGCAAAGAGTACAATACAGTTTCCTCCTGATGTGACTGCTGGAAAACGTCATCTGACGGCAGCCGAAATTGCAACACTTAAGAAAAACGGCAACATCAATTTAGATGACAGCTGGCAAAACGTGCTCGTTGATGAGCGCGACGGCTGCTTTGACGCATCGCTTGTTCAACATTGCCACATTTCAGGCTTTCTTGTGCTCGGCCGCCTGTGCAAGGCAACGCTTAAGTATCACGATTTACTGCTTGAAACAGGACTGTACGTGTCGTATCTACGCAATAACGTTATTGGCGATGACTGCGTAGTGCGTAACGTGCGCTATCTTGAAAATTACCGCGTCGGAAGCCGCGTTATTCTGTTTAACATTCAGGAGATGAGCGCGACAAACCATGCAAAGTTCGGAAACGGTATTCTAAAAGAAGGCGAGCCAGAATCAAACCGCATTTGGATTGGCGTAGGAAACGAAAATGACGGCAGACGCATACTTCCATTTGAAAGTATGATTCCCGCCGATGCATTTTTGTGGTCGCGCTACCGCGAGGATCCACAGCTTTTAGAGCGCTTTGTAGAAATAACAGAATCAGAATTCTCAAAAACGCTCGACACCTACGGCATTGTTGAAGACGATGCAGTCATTAAAAACACCACGCTGCTCAAGGATGCAAAAATCTGCTCCTGGGCATACATCAAGGGCGCCTTTAAGCTTAAGAACATTACAATTCTTTCAAGCGAGGATGAGCCAAGCCAGATTGGCGAGGGCGTTGAATTAGTAAACGGCATTGTCGGCTACGGCTGTCACATTTTCTACCAGGCTGTC
>CALAEZ010000149.1 GCA_937891125.1 uncultured Treponema sp.
ACATTGGAGCCGCTGGTAGCGTAACGCGCGCTGTAGAAATGGCAAAAGCGTATGCGCCGTTTGTCCGCAAAATTGAAGTGGAAGTGGAGACGCTAGAGCAGGTGCGCGAAGCGGTTACCGCAGGCGCCGACATAATCATGCTTGACAACATGAGCCACGACGTTATGAAAGAAGCAATGGCAATCATCGCTGGCAAGGCAGAAGTAGAGGTATCGGGCAATGTGACAAAAGAAAACATTGCACGCATTACCGACCTTGGCGTTGACTACATTTCAAGCGGCGCTTTGACCCATTCGGCACCGATTTTGGATTTGTCGTTGAAAAATCTGCACGCAATTTAACGTTTGGGGATTTATTCTATGAAGCTCACTGGCGAGGAACGACGCAACAAGATTTTGTCTCTTCTGGCAGCTGCAAAGGCGCCTATTTCTGGCGGCGTGCTTGCAGAAAAAGTCGGCGTCAGTCGCCAGGTGATTGTTACCGATATTGCGTTGTTGCGCGCTTCTCGTTCCGACATCATAGCGACAAATGCGGGGTATCTTCTAGCAGATGCTGCCAAGCAGTCCCCAGCAAGTGCGCGCCGCATTTTTAAGATGTATCATACTGACGAACAGGTAGAGCAGGAGCTTTCGACCATTGTTGACCTTGGCGGAGAGGTGAAAGACGTGTACATTGACCACAAGGTGTATGGCACCATAAGCGCGCCGATGAACATTCGGAGCCGCCGCGATATTCAGCATTTTCTTGCAGATTTGAAAAGCGGCGTTTCTACTCCGCTGAATAATCTGACACACGGCTATCACTATCACACGGTAGAGGCGCCGAGCGAGCAGATTTTAGATGAAATTGAAGCGGCGCTCCAGAGCAAGGGGCTTTTAATAGCAACCGCCTCCGAAAAATCTTCCTACAGCGCAAAAACCTACAGCATCTAGTCTGGCTGCAGCTCATGCTGTCGCTCGTTCGGTGACGGCTGGTGGCGTAGGTCGGTGGCGTAGATTTTGCATCTCTTTTCTTTTCAGAAAACTATGCTATAATTAGCACATGGTTACTTCATTAACAGATACGCTTGATTTAGTAAATGGCGACAAAATTCCCTGTATTGGTTTTGGCACTTGGCAATCTGCTGAGGGCGCAGAATGTTACAATGCCGTGCTGACAGCACTCAGAAGCGGCTATCGGCATATCGACACGGCGACCGTCTACGGTAACGAAGAAAGCGTCGGTAAAGCGATTGCAGATTTTATGAACGAAAGCGGCGTGACGCGCGAAGAGCTGTTTGTAACCACCAAGCTGTGGAACGAAGATCACGGCTACGAAAACACCCATGCGGCAATTAATCTGTCGCTCGAAAAAATGGGCTTGCGCTATGTCGACCTGTATCTGATTCACTGGCCAAATCCGATTAAGTACCGCGACTGTTGGCAGCGCGCAAATGAGCATAGCTGGAAGGCAATGGAGGAAGCCTACGAGGCAGGCAAAATCCGCTCAATTGGCATCAGCAACTTTTATGAGCGGCACATCGACGTGCTCATGCAGACGGCAAAAATTCCGCCGATGGTAAACCAGATTAAGCTGTGCCCCGGGCAGACGCAGGACGTGCTTGTGTCGTACTGCAAGCGTTTGCGCATGGTCGTAGAAGCCTACAGTCCGCTTGGCACCGGCGGCATATTCAGCAATAACTACATGAAAACGCTTGCAGAAAAATACAATCGTTCCATTGCGCAAATCTGTATTCGCTGGAGCCTGCAGCAGGGCTATCTGCCGCTTCCGAAAAGTGTGACGGCAGCGCGTATTGCAGAAAATGCGCAGGTATTTGATTTTGAGCTGGAGCAAGATGACTGCGCTGCGATTGCCGCGCTGACCGGGCTTGATATAAAGCCAGCCCGCAATCCTGATGAAGCGCCTTTCTAAGAGGATAGTATGAATCTACAAACGGTTATTGAGCTTATAGGCTACGCTGGCTCCTGCCTGATTATTGTTTCTATGCTGATGACGTCTGTGGTCAAGCTGCGCGTCATTAATACGGTTGGCTGTGCTATTTTTGCCGGTTACGCGTTCTGCATTCATTCCTACCCGACGGCAGCTATGCAGTGCTGCTTGATTGTCATTAACATGGTGGGGCTGTATAAGCTTTTGCGCATCCAAAAGGAGTATTCGGTGGTGGCGCTTGCGCCTTCTGATGCCTACCTGCAGCATTTTTTGACTAAAAACGCTGCTGACATTGTAAAATATTTTCCGAGTGCGCATGTTTCTAGCCAGTGCAATGTGGCGTACCTTGTTTGCTGCCGCGACGCAAGCGTTGGCATTATTGTCGGCACAAAAACAGAGGATACGCTGGCGGTTCAAATTGACTACACCATTCCCATGTACCGCGACTGCTCTGTTGGTAAATATCTGTACGCGTATCTTGCTGGCAGTGGATTACGCACGCTTGTAACAGAAAGCACTTGCCCGGCGCATGAAAGTTATTTGCAGAAAATGGGCTTTGTACTTGACGCAGGCATCTACACGAAAGCGCTGTCGGCTCGGTGACGAAAAATGCTGCATGTGTATTTTATGCGTCACGGCGAAACTGCCTGGAATACGGTAAAGCGCTTACAGGGCACAACAGACATTCCGCTGAACGAAAACGGTATTGCGCTTGCACGTGCGGTGTCGCAGGCTGTGCACGAAAGTAACATTCACTTTGAGTACGTATTTACCAGCCC
>CALAEZ010000150.1 GCA_937891125.1 uncultured Treponema sp.
GTAATCAAAACGCCGCTTGAAAGCGTAAGTCCTGCTGTATTTGTGTTATTAATGCCACCGCCATTATAGCCGTATCCACCTTTAATTTTTATATTCTGCAACGTTATAGGCGTTGTTCCGCTTATCGAAAGTACAGAATTGACAGCAGTATTGTTGTAAACAAGCGAATCCTGAGGAACGCCCGTGCTATCCAAGCCGTTAAGACCTGCGATTACAAGACTGTTAGCATAGAGCGTTGTAATGCTGACGGCGCTCGTGCTTTCAATCGCGCCCGACACATACACCGTCCAGTCAAGCGTATCAAGCAGGCTTGTGCCGTCTACGGTGTTAAGCGAAGCATAGGTTTGGCGAATCGTGTCTATCGTGCCGGTCGAGTAAGCGACTGCCTGACCAAGCGAGGCAAGCGCGGTTGTAGACGACAAGCCGTCGTTTGAGTCGCTTCCGTCTTCGCTCACATAGAGCACGGGCTGAATCCAGCGGGCGTAGACGGTCTTTGCTTGGCTTTCTCCGGTAAAGCTTGTAATCTGCGTGGTAAAATCTGCGTCTTCGTACCAGCCGGCAAAGATTGCGTTAGCATCGGAAGCAAAGCTTTCTGCAGTGGGAAGCGTGACGGTCTCGCCCTGAACGAACGAAGCGGGAACGACGTTTTTCCAGTAGCTGCTGCCGTCGCCAGAAGTCATGTTTTCATAGGTAAGCGCATAGTGCACGTTCGTCACTTTTTCGTCCAGCTCGATAACGCCGTTTGTGTTTTCTGTCGCATCGGGCGTACTGGTCACACCGGAAGCGATTTTTACAAGCATCGGAATGACCGTTGTCGTCTCTTTGCCGCCATTGGTCGCCGTCAGCGTCAGGTAGAGGATGTACACGCCTGCAAGCACATCGCTTGCCTCATAGATGACCGTACAAGTGTCGCCGGACGTTGTAATGGCAAGCTCGGTTGCATCGACGACGATCGAGCCGTCTAAAAGCCGCGCAAGGGAAGCGCTCACGCTCGTGATGTTTGCCGACGCGGGGAACGAAACAGGCACGCTCACAGAGCCGTTGGATGCCTCTTCGGGAACGGTAAGCTCAAACGAAATGCCGGTCATATCGGAAGTGAGCGTCTGGGAAAGAGAAGCGCTCAAGGCAAGTGCGTTGCAGGCGCTGTCTCCGTATGCTTTGAGCGTAAAGTTGTAGTCACCGACGGCAAGCGTAAAGCTGTTCGTCGTAAAATCATCGTAGGAAGCAGCCGTTCCGTCTTCAGGCCAGGTGATTTCGCTTTCCCCGGATGCGGCATAGGTAAGCGTGTAATACAAAATGGAGCTGTCGTATTTGGGAACGACGGCGGAGCGGAACGAAGAGCTTTTCATGGAAATGCGGAATGTGCACCACTGGCTGTTCTCAAGCGAAGACGACGATTTGTCGGACACAAAATTTCTGCATCCGAACACAAAAAGCGACATCGCCATCAAAAAAAGCAGTTTCTTCGCCATATGCATATCAATGAGTATATCACGCTAAAAGCGCCTTGTCAGTCTGAACTTGAGACGGTGAAAGTGCAGGTCGCGCTGTACACTTCTCCGCTTGCGTCGGTCACAACCAGAAGCAGCGTATGGT
>CALAEZ010000151.1 GCA_937891125.1 uncultured Treponema sp.
AGCACGGCTTAAGGGCTTGCCGCCCTTAAGAATCCCGCTTCGCTAGCGGCAAAAATTATTTTTTCATCTTTGCAAACGCCACAGCGAATGGATTATATGTTTCGCCGCTGTCATTGCGGTCAAAACTGCGGTTACCACGGTCGTTGGTGCGCGGGCGGTCGCGGGTAAAGTCGCGTTTTTCGCCGTGCGGTGCGCTACCGTTGCCCGCACCTTTCTTAATCACGACCATTTTTTTGCCGCCGCTCGTGGTGCGGTGTTCGCCTATAGCCGCACTGCCAGTTGAAGCCCCCGCCAGCCGCTGACCGGCATCGCTCTTCAAACTCAAAGAGATGCGCTTGCGGTCGGTGTCCAGCGCGATAATCGTAAACTCTTTTACATCGCCCACTTTAATCACGTCCATCGGGTCGGACACAAAGCTGTCGCTCAACTCGCTAATGTGAATCAAGCCCGTCTCATGCAAGCCGATGTCCACAAACGCGCCAAAGTCCACCACGTTTTTGATTTTGCCGGTCACTTTCATGCCCACGGTCAAATCTTCAAACTTTACCACGCCTTTCTGCATAATGGGCGCGGGGTAGCCGTCGCGCGGGTCTCGGTTGGGTTTTCCCAGTTCGTCAATAATGTCGTTCAGCGTGGTTTCGCCAATGTTGTAGGTTTCGGTCAGTTTTTGCTTTAGGTCAGCGGGCAGTTTTTTGCCTTCTTTGACGTAGGGCAAAATCTCGCGCGCCACTTCGTAGTTTTCCGGGTGTACCCAGGTGTTGTCCAGCGGGTCTGCGCTCTCAGGAATCTTGATAAATCCCGCGCACTGCTCAAACGCCTTAGGTCCTAAGCCCGGCACTTTTTTCAAATCCTCGCGGCTGGTGATTTTGCCGTTTGCGTCGCGGTAGGCAACAATCTTCTTTGCGGTAGACATGTTGATGCCAGAAACATACTTTAAGAGCATGTAGCTTGCGGTGTTCAGGTTTACGCCGACCTGATTTACAACGCGGCCGACAACCTCGTCCAGCTGCTCGGCAAGCTTTTTCTGGTTTACGTCATGCTGGTAAAGGCCAACGCCAATTGCTTTTGGGTCAATCTTAACCAGCTCTGCAAGCGGATCCTGCAGGCGGCGGCCCATGCTGATAGCACCGCGAATCGTCAGGTCAAGCTCGGGGAATTCTTCAGTTGCAACAGGACTTGCTGAATAAACAGATGCGCCGCTTTCGTCTACAACCGTGTACTGCACGTTTGAGTTTGCGTAATTTTCGCTGATAACCTTGCTGACTACAGCGCGAACTTCTTCGCTACCCGTGCCGTTACCGACAGCAACCACCTGAATGTCGTATTTGTCGATAGCTTCGTTAAGCGCGTTATATGCGCCGTTGGGGTCCTGCACTTGGAAAATCTTAAAGTAGCCAAGGTACTTACCTGTTTCGTCAAGCGCGGCGCACTTTGTACCCGTGCGGATACCAGGGTCAATGCCGAGTACGCGGCTTCCCTTAATCGGCTGGGTCATCAAAAGATTCTTTAAGTTCTCGCTGAAAATGCCAATGCCGTGGTTGTCAGCTTCGTCGGTTTCGTCGCTGCGGATTTCGCGCACAACCGCCGGGCTTAACAGGCGCACAAGGCCGTCTTCGATTGCATCTTTGTGGTATTTGTTGTGCAGAGCGGCGTGCTTCTGGAGCAATGCAACAGCGTCGTCTACCGGCACATCGATTGTTACTTCAAGCGCACCTTCGCGTTCTGCACGGTTGATTGCAAGAATTCGGTGCGGTTTTACCTGATTCAGCGGCTCACTGTAATCCCAGTACATCTTGTAGGTAGAAGTCTTTTCTACCTGCTCTGCATCCTGACCTTCTGGCACAATGCCCTTGGTGATGATGCTGCCTTCTGCCATATACAGGTCGTGCACGTCGCTGCGGTTCTTGGTGTCCTGAGCGGTGCGCTCTGCGATAATGTCCTGTGCGCCTTTAATTGCGTCTTCTGCACTTTCTACGTTAAGGGCGGCATCTTCGTTGTCGGTCTTTACAAACTCAGCAGCCTTTGTTTCAACAGCCTTGTCGTCGTTTTCGCCGCAGATAAAGTCTGCAAGTGGCTCAAGGCCTTTTTCTTGAGCGACCATGCCACGAGTCTTCTTCTTTTTCTTGAATGGTGCCCACAAGTCTTCAAGCTCGGTAAGCGTTTTAGCTCCCATTACTGCGTTATAAAGCGATTCGGTAAGCTTCCCCTGACCAAAAATGCCGCGCACGATTTCAAGGCGGCGTTCTTCAAGGTTCTTGTATGACTTAAACAGGTGGTCACAATCAGTTACCTGTACTTCATTCAGATTGTCATGCTTTTCTTTGCGATAGCGGGAAATAAACGGGATAGTGCATCCTTCGTTTACCAAACTGATAACAGCACTAACCTGCTGCACGCGGATATTCAGCTCCTCCGCGATACGTTTCATAATATCGACTTCGTTCACCACGAGTGCGTCGATAGCTTCTTGTGTAAATTCCATAATGAAAAGCATTTTAGCGAAAAAATGCGGTTGTGAAAAGACAACGAGCGTGTGTTGTATGCGCGGCATTGTATATCTATTTTACAAATCCGCTTTTCCAGTGCCATGTAGTTGTCGCCGACGTCCTGTCGCCGCCAACTGCGACGGGAGCAGACTCCCGTCTTTGCTTAGTGCGCACGTCCTGTGCGCGCCTCTGTATGCTTACTCTACAAACCCTGTCTTCCAGTGCCAGAGGGTGTGCGAGAGGGCGTTGCTGAACGGCTGCGTGCGGGTGAAGTCGGGGAGCCAGCTGGTGTCATCGCTTAAATCTTGATAGAAGAGGTAGTCAAAGTCGTAGGCGTCGATAAGGTCGCGGATGTCGGCATCTTCCTGGGTGCTTACAAGGCGGTTTTCGATTGCAGACAGCGCCTTTTTGCGCCGCGCCAAGCCCTGCTCGCTGTCCTTGAACGGCACGGGCGTGTACTGCGACATAAGCGAGATGATTGCTTTTCCGTCTGCGTTTGCTTTCAGCCAGTCGAGCACATCGGCGGTCTCGCTGAATCTGCCGGGCAGAAACAGGTGTCGGATAATCACGCCCTGTAGCATTTTGTCCTTTTCAACGCCATCTTTTGTTACTGAAACAATGTTGAGCGGATTGTGCTCTATCATCCAGAGGAGTGATTCCTTTGCGCGCTCGGGGTAGTCTGCGGCAGCGCACAGCTCTTTTGCAAGTGGCGAGGAAAGCGTTTTCAGGTCGGGAAGCCAGATGGTAACAAGCCCTTCAAGCATTTTCAGCGTTTCCACGCTGTCGTAGCCGGAGGCGTTCCAGCAGACGGGGAGTGTAAGCCCGCGCGTGCGTGCTGCTTCAAGAGCGCGTGCAAGCGCCGGAATGTGATGGCTTCCCGTTACGAGATTTATGTTTTCAGCACCCGCATCCTGCAGGCGCAGGCAGATGTCGGCAAATTCTTCTGTGCTGACGGCAGAGCCCATGCCTTGCTGGCTTATCTGATAATTCTGGCAGAAGGCACAACGTAAGTTGCAGCCGGTAAGAAAAATCGTGCCACTTCCGCCATGTACGGTAACCAGCGGTTCTTCGCCAAAGTGCAGGCAGGCAAGCGCAATGCGAAGCGCGGCATTTTCGCCGCAAAAGCCGGCGTGCCCGGCGCTGCCTGCCGTGCCGGTACTGTCAGCCTGCGCACATGCAGAGAGTGTGCCGAGCCGGTCAATGCCGCATTTTCGGGGGCATTGCAGGCAATGCGCATAGCTTTTGTTGTAAGCGGATTCGGTCATTACAGTGCGCCGTGTTCCAGAATAAGGCTCATCATATTCTGCAGGCGGTCTAAGTCCATTGTTTCTGCTTCGTCATCGGAAAAATCGCGCAGGGTCTCCCAGTCGTCGCTGGTAAGCACCGTGTAGTCAGCATCGTTTTCGCCGTCGAGAAAGTTCTGAAAAGCGGTGAGCCGCGCCTTGTTTTCTTCTGACGGCTCGTTGTCGATGTCTGCGCTTGCTAGCACGTAGGTGTTCAGCCAGTAGTCAGCGATTGAGCGGGAAAGATCTTGCACATCGCGGTTATTCTGCGCAAACAGGTCTGCAATGCGCGTGCAGGCGCGGCGGGCATCGTAGCGACCGCCATTGTCGGCGCGCTCGTGCTTCATAATGCGTTGTATGTCAGCTAAAAATTTGTCTGTTGTGTTCATAGTGTCTAATTCCGAAAAAAAATGTTAACGACCTTTAAAGAAATCGTCTACGCTCTGAATAAGCGCATCTGGTGCCATTGTCTTTAAAAGATATTTTTCTGGCTTTGCTGCAAGTACCTTCATTACTGTTTCACGGTCGTCCTTTGCCGTCAGAAAGATGACCGGAATGTCTGCAGTGCGCGGCTCTCCCTTTATCATCTCGAACACCTGTAAGCCCGAAGCGACAGGCATTTCATAATCGAGCAAAATGAGGTCGACAACATTTTGCGCAAGGAACGAGATTGCATTCATGCCGCTGTTTGCCATATACACGTCATATTTTTTTGAAAGCCAGTTTTTCATCGTGCGGAGCATAACAGCGTCATCATCTACCACCAGAATACGTTTTTTGCGGTCGCCATTCATAAGCGTGTCGTTAATCTTACCGACAACTTCCTTCATGCTAACCGGGCGAACAAAAACGCCGTTAACAAACGAATGCGGCACAACCTCTTTTGCAACATCGATTTCAATTTGGCTACCAATTAAGTACAGGAATTTATTGTCCGCACTCTCGCTCATAAGCTTTGTAAGGTATTTGAGCGTGCCGTTGAATGCATTAATGTCACCTTCAAGATACACGATAAAAATCGTCGGCAATTTTTGAATCAGCTGGATTTCCACGATGTCCGGCTGACTGAGCACCGTCTCAAATCCGGCGTCATTCAATCCCTTTACCATCGTCTTTACTAGAAAGCTCTGGTCGCTGCTGATAAACAAAACGCTTCTATCCATATCATCTCCTTGCACTCACAGAGTATACACAATCCTTTATTTTTTTCAAAGTAATTTTAATAACGTTTCGCGGTCAACGGCTGCAAGCGCTTTTTTGAGCGCCTGCACTTTCTCGCGCTCTGCGTCCGGCATACGGTACGTATCAAGCATCTGCATAATTTGGTCGGCGCTGTCGTAGTCGAATGCGCTTACAAACTCTTTTAAGGCGATAAGCGCCTCTGAAAGCTCCCCGTCACTGATAAGCGGCTTTGAGTCATCTTCTGCCGCCGCACTGCACAGCGGCGAAAGCTTTTCAAGGTAGCTTCTGTAGAGAGAAAGCAGCGCCGGTGTTTTTTCAGCAATTTCTGCCTGCGCTTCCGCCTTATTGCTTCCTGCGGCATTTCCGCTTTCTTCTAAATGGAGCGCTTTTTCGGAAAGCTCGGCGGCACCAATAAGGCGCGCACTGCTTTTGAGCGCGTGAACGAGCACGGTGTAGTTTTTCCAGTCGCCGTCGCGTGCGAACTGCTCTATCTGCGCCGCTTTTTCTTCGATGGTGTCGTAGAATTCCTGCATTGCCTCGCGCAGAATGTCAGCGTCGCCGCAGTTTTTGAGCGCAACTGCGATGTCGACCCCTTCAAGTGGCGGAAAGTCTTCTGCGCCATCAAAGGCTGCTGAGGCTTCTTCCGCCGTGATTCCCGCCGCCGACAGAGATGCCGCTTCTTCCTGGCTCACCGGCACAAGCTTTTCCTGCGGCAGGTAGTGTGCAAGCATTTTTTCAAGCTTTTCGCCGTCAACCGGCTTAGAAAGGTAGTCGGTAAAGCCTGCTTCCAAATACATTTCGCGCGCGCCTTGAATAGCGTTTGCGGTAAGCGCAATGCAGGGAACGCCTTCGTTCAGGTTGCCTTCCATGCCGCGCATGGCGTTCAGCGTTTCAATGCCGTCCATAATCGGCATGCGGTGATCGATAAAGATTACGTCATATTTGTATTTTTTTACGAGCACTAGCGTTTCCTGACCGCTTTCTGCCGTGTCAATCTGAATTTTTGTCTGCTTAAGTAAGCCCTTTATGACCGTCAGATTAAGCTTCGTGTCGTCTACAATCAAAATCTTTGCCTGCGGCGCATGGAAGCTTTCGGTGTAGCGGGCGTTGGTCGCAATCGACTTTTTATACATCTCGGTAAAATCGCCGATTGGCTCCCAGTTCTGCACCTTCTGCTGCACTTCAAACGAGAATGTAGAGCCTTTACCGTATTCGCTTTCTACCTGCAGCTGAGAACCCATCATGGAAAGCAGCTGCTGCACGATGTTCATGCCAAGCCCGGTGCCTTCGATAGAGCGGTTGCGCTTTTCTTCTATGCGCTCAAAGGCGCTGAACAGCTTGGAAATATCCTCTTGCTTTATGCCGATGCCGGTGTCGGCGACAGAGGCGGTGAGCATAATGTGCCCGTCGTCTGCCTTGCGCCAGCCTATCGTCATGGTGACAGAGCCTTCGTTGGTGTATTTTACGGCATTCGTAAGAATGTTCAGCAGCACCTGCTTTATGCGCACGTCGTCTCCAAAAAGCAGATGCGGCATGTCTTTTGCAACGTTTATATTAAGCGCAAGCCCCTTGTCTTCGGCGCGTTTTTGAATCATGTTTACCAGGTCGTTGATAAGCGAGCTGAGCTCATACTGCACCGGAATGATTTCCATCTTGCCCGCTTCGATTTTGCTGAAATCTAAAATGTCGTTTACGATGCTTAAAAGCGAATTGGACGCGCTTTTTATGTCGGCAGCATAGCCCAGCACGGTTTGGTCGTGGCTCTCGCGCAAAATCATTTCATTTAAGCCGAGCACAGCATTTATCGGCGTGCGGATTTCATGGCTCATGTTGCTCAAAAATGCGGTCTTTGCCTTGCTTGCAGCCTTTGCTTCGGCAAGGTCAATTTCAAGCTGCTTTTCGTGCTCAAGGCGCTCAATGTAGCAGGTAAGCTGTCGCGCCGTTGTTCGCAGGCTTTGGTACAGGTCGCCGATTTCGTCCTTGTTGTGAATAGGCAACAGGTGAATATTCAGCATGGATTTTTGATTTTCTTTGGTGGTGTTGGTTGTAAAATCACGCATTGCTTTTGCCATAAGGCGAATGGGGTACGCAACAGAATTCTGTCCGATATGATTGACTAGCACGCAAAGCGGCACCGTCACGTTCATCATCAAAAGAAACATCTTTAAGTCGAACGCTATTGTAGAACGATTGCGCATGAATTCAATAAAGCGTTTTGCATACAGAAACGCAAATGCGTCTTCATTCAATTTTGGAAGCAGCAGATTGCTAAACAGAACTGCTGCAAGGCTTAAGATGACGGCTTCAAAAACAACAATACACGTTACCTTCATGCTTAACCGTGATTTTACGCTGCATGTGACTGTTTCATTAAAATCGCGGTAGCAGTGTGAATAATACATGCCGTTTGTCGACTGCAACTTTAGCCACTCAGGGGCAAAGGTAAAAAAGAGATAACAGAGCGTGGTTGTTATCACCATAGGAAAAAACGCATTGCAAAACGAGCCGACGCATTTAAGGAGCGTAAAACGGCGTTCTTCAATAGCAGCAAGCATAATGCACCAAAGTGCGCCTGTTGCAAGCGAAAAAATGACTGCTGCTAGCAGAGTTTTTTGTTTAGAGCGGTACCAGCCAAGGCTTACGGGGATAGAAGAAAGCAGGGCGGTAAGTAGCATAACCGAAGGCGTGTAAGCAAAGGTGGTGTTAACAATAGAATTTACGACAAAGATGATGATGGTAAGCATGAAAGCGGCAGCACTTCCGCAGATGGTGCTGCATAAAAGGACTAAGCAAACGTCAATGTAGTCGGCAAAGGCGTGACCTGCAATAATAAAATGTCCGTCAGTAAAAAAATTGTGCACTAGCACCAGAAACAGCGTGATGGCAGCGCCGATAAGTGTAAAATCGTGCTGTTTTTTTATAAGCTGTCGCGGCAAAGTTGAAATAAAAAAGCGATCTATTGAAAAACCCATGCGCTAAGTATATAGGTAAAAGCAGTTGAACGCAAAGAGAAAACGTACGGGCTTTTTTTTGGCAGCTTATGCGCAAAAAGCTCTTAATGCGGCGGTTAGGTGCGGGCGGCTTTCATGGCGACCTTATGCTCGTACATCTGCCCGTCTGCTGACGTGACGGCGTTTTCAAAGTCCCGGCGCGTGTGCGGCGTAAAGAAAGTGATGCCGTATGCCGCACTAAACGGATGCTCGCTTGCAGGCTGCGTCGCAACCGCTTCGTCAAACGCACGCAAAATGGCATTCACTGCCTCGCGGCTTACGCATTTGCAGAGCCCCACAAACTCGTCTCCGCCAATGCGGTAGACCTCGCCGGCATCTCCGAATGCGTCTTTTACGGCATTTGCAAACGCTTTTATCATTTCATCGCCAACTAAATGCCCGTAGGTGTCGTTTGTCTTTTTAAGATTGTTCATGTCAAACAGCACAAGCGCAAATTCGTCGGGAGATGCAGCATCTGCCTTGTAGGTGTCAATAAGCGTAAACCATGCCGTCTTGTTCTTTACGCCAGTTGCAATGTCGGTAAAGGCAAGCGTCTTATACAGCTCAGTCTTTGCTTCATTCTTACTGATTCTCTGTGCTTTCAGTAAAACGCGGTGATAGGTTAAAAGCGTCATTGCCGCAAATGTAATTAAGATTCCCACACTCATCAGCAGGCTGAAAAATGTTTCAGTAAAAAAGAGCATCACAAAGATAATGATGAATATAAAAAGTGAAGCATTAAATGCAGCTATGAGCGCAACAGTAAAAATCGTCTTTTCCCTATGATGCAGCATGAAAATGGTGTACACACAGGCATAGATGTACAGGACATGAGAAAGATATGCGGTGTCAGATATGACGGCAATGCCCGTTATCTGTAGAAGAATCTGCACGATGATAACAAGCACGGTAAGCGAGCCCAGTGATTTAAGCGCAAGATTTTCAGAATTTGAAGTAACATACCGCAAGAATAAATACACAAAAATCGGTATTACAAGCTGCGTTAGGTATTCAAGGCACCAGTGGAGCGGCTGGTAGCCGGTAACAAACTGTAAAATCTTGGAATCTTCTATCTGCCAGAGTCCCAGACAGATTGCAAGAGCCGCTAGAAAGAGCATGGAATAATCTTTGCGCACAACTGTCTGGAAAACCATGCTTGTGCCGAACAGAAAGAGCGCCGAAATAAGCAGACATAATCCTAGCAGCGCCTGGAAATGCTGTTCAAACAGTATGGTAAACGCAAGGTGCGAGTGGCTGCTCATCTGAACGCGCTCATATTTTCCTGCGCTTGAATGTAACAGTGCGTCTGATTCTATACTGATGGAATGAGCAGACATAAAATCTGGCGGCAGGGCAACCAAATGATACATGCCGCGGTAGGAACGGATCCATGAAGGAGCAGTCGCAGTCTTGCTGTGATAGATTATGCGGCCGTCAAGGCGGACACTAATATTTTGATGGCGAGTATAAAAGCACAAAAAGCGGTCAAATTCTTCTCCCGGCGCAAGCGGCGGCAGGCTTGCAGTATCAATACGCAGGACTGCTTTTCCGTCATGTGCCGGTATGGTCGTTGGAAGCTGCTTAACGGAGATACGCTTTCCAGTGTCGTCATAATAATACCAGCCCCGTTGCAGGTTCATGGCAATGCGTTGGAAAAGCAGCGTGTTTTCGGTATTGCGGCCTGCAATAAGCACGTATCCCGCAAGAAATGCTGCTGCAAGCAGTATGGCGGTGAAAAGTATGTTGGTTTTGCGTCTAAAATCCTTCATTAAGCTTATTTTACTCTATATTTAGTGTGTTCGTCAGTAAAAAAAGAGAAAAAAGCGCTTTTTCCATTGCGCTTTTTTGGGCAAAGTTCTATAGTGGACGCTGTAACGACAGATTAGTGATAGGCGATTTTACGTCTTATTGCTAATTCAAACCTATTGCTTGCTAGACACAAGCCCTTTGAAACTGTTGGTTACCCAAAAAATTGCTTTAGGTAACTCGCGCACTTGAAGCTTCATCGTAAGGATGTGCACTTTTGTGTGTTTCCGTTTCTCATGCGCTCAATTTCAACGGGCATGCTGTCTCCGCAAGTTGGATTCTTTTTACAAACAGGCATATGCCTGAGGAGATTGTATGGCTGAACAGGAAGCTTGGAAAGGCTTTAAAACAGGTCGGCTTTGGCAGGACGAAGTAAACGTCCGCGAATTCATTCAGTTAAACTACACACCGTATGATGGTGACTCATCGTTCCTTGCAGGTCCAACGGATGCAACGAACACATTGTTCAACGAGCTCCAGAAGCTGCAGAAAGCAGAGCATGAAAAGAAATCAACTGGTCTTGACGGAAAAGAGCGCTCAGGCGTTCTCGACCTCGACACTGACATTGTAACAGGACTGACTGCACACAAGGCAGGCTACATCTGCGAAAATGGCAAAGACTTAGAGCAGGTTGTCGGTCTTCAGACAGACAAGCCGTTAAAGAGAGCTTTCATGCCATTCGGCGGAATCCGCATGGCAGAGCAGAGCTGCGAAATGTACGGCTACAAGCCAAACCCAGAGCTGCACAAAATCTTTACTGAGTACCACAAGACTCACTCAGATGCAGTTTTCCAGGTATACAATCCTGAAATCCGCAAGGCACGTTCTTCACACATCCTGACTGGTTTGCCGGACACCTATGGTCGCGGACGCATCGTCGGTGACTATCGCCGTGTTGCTCTCTACGGTATCGACTTCCTCATCAAGTCAAAGGAAAAGGACTTTGCAAACATCGGCGACGGCACCATGACCGATGACGTCATCCGCCTGCGCGAAGAAGTTGCAGAGCAGATTAAAGCCCTCAAGCAGATGAAGGAAATGGCAGCACTCTATGGCTTTGATATTTCAAAACCGGCAAAGAACGCAAAAGAAGCATTCCAGTGGCTGTACTTCGGCTACCTCGCTGCAATCAAGACACAGAACGGCGCTGCCATGTCAGTCGGCCGCATCGCAACCTTCCTTGACATCTACATCGAACGTGACCTGAAGAACGGTACGCTTACCGAGACACAGGCTCAGGAGCTCGTTGACCACATGGTTATGAAGTTCCGCATGGTTCGCTTTGCACGTATCGAAAGCTACAACAACCTGTTCTCTGGCGACCCGATCTGGGCTACGCTCGAAGTTGCAGGTATGGGTCAGGACGGCCGCTCAATGGTAACAAAGAACGACTTCCGTTTCCTGCACACCCTCGAGAACATGGGCCCGTCACCGGAGCCGAACATCACTGTTCTGTACACAAAGCGCCTGCCGGAAAACTTCCGCAAGTACGCTGCAAAGATTTCAATCGACACATCATCTATCCAGTACGAAAATGACGACGTTATGCGCCCGGTTTGGGGTGATGACTACTCAATCTGCTGCTGTGTTTCTGCAACACAGACTGGTAAAGAGATGCAGTTCTTCGGCGCACGCGCTAACCTGGCAAAAGCTCTTCTGTACGCCATCAACGGCGGTAAAGACGAAGAAGCAGGCCTCACACCGGGCGTACAGGTTGGTCCGGAGCTGGCACCGATTACAAGCGAATACCTCGACTACAACGAAGTTATGCGCAAGTACGATGTCATGCTTGACTGGCTTGCAGGCATCTACGTAAACGCACTGAACGCAATCCACTACATGCACGACAAGTACTACTACGAAGCTGCTGAAATGGCTCTTATCGACACCGATGTGCGCCGCACATTTGCTACCGGTATTGCAGGTTTCAGCCACGTTGTTGACTCACTGTCTGCTATCAAGTACGCAAAGGTAAAGGTTCTTCGCCGCGACATCGACATTACCGACAAGAAAGGCAACAAGATTCATGCGCCGAACATGGCTTACGACTTTGTTACCGAAGGCGACTTCCCGCGCTACGGTCAGGATGACGACCGCGCAGACGAGATTGCAAAGTGGCTTCTTAAGACCTTCATCGGCAAAATCAAGAAGCACCACACCTACCGCAACGCAGAGCCAACAACCTCTATCCTTACCATTACTTCAAACGTCGTATACGGTAAGGCGACAGGTGCTCTTCCGAACGGACGCAAGGCACACGAGCCATTCTCACCGGGAGCTAACCCTTCATACGGTGCAGAGACAAACGGTCTCGTAGCATCTCTGAACTCTGTTGCTAAAGTTCCGTACGAGTACGCTCTCGACGGTATCTCTAACACTCAGACAATTAACCCGGCTGCTCTCGGCCACGACGAGGCAGAGCGCGTAAAGAACTTGGTAAACGTTATGGACGGCTATTTTGCTAAGGGTGCACACCACCTGAACGTAAACGTCTTTGGCGTAGAAAAGCTCAAGGACTGCCAGGCTCATCCAGAGAAGCCTGAGTACGCAAACTTCACTGTTCGCGTTTCCGGCTACGCAGTACGCTTCATCAACCTGACGAAAGAACAGCAGGATGATGTTATCGCACGTACCTGCCACGCAGCACTGTAGACGATAAAAATCTGCTTCCATGCAGATTTTTATCAGGCAGAAACCGCAGTGCGGTTTCTGCCCTGGCTTTTAGGCGGCATCCGTGCCGCCCGGCGGATTAGCTGCAGCCGTAAGGCTGCGACCCACGCTGCACTGTAAGCATGTATTCTGCGGCGATGTTCTTGTCGCCGCGTGTAAAAAAAGCCCTGTCCGTGGATTCAGAACAGGGCTTTTTTTTGCTGTTACTTTTTATGCTCTTCTACAAGCAGTCGGATTCTATCAAGCGCAACTTTAATTTTGTCAATCGCGGTAGCGTAACAGCAGCGAATATGCCCGGCTCCAGCCTCTCCAAATGCAGTGCCAGGTACGACTGCGACATTGTACTTTTGGAAAAGCTCTGTCGCAAATTCTTCTGCCGTAAGCCCGGTAGAGCTGATGTCGGGGAACATGTAGAATGCTCCCGTCGGCTCTGGAACGGGAAGCCCCATATCGCAAAAAGCCTTATACATAAGATTGCGCCGCTGCTGGTAGGAAATGCGCATGCGCTCAACCTCACTCCAGCCGTTTTTTAAGCCTTCAATGGCTGCGTACTGGCTCATAATCGGCGCGCAGATTGTGTTGTACTGATGAAGCTTTACAATCTGCTCCATAAGGTCGGCGGGAGCGGCGATGTAGCCGATGCGCCAGCCGGTCATGGCAAAGCTTTTTGAAAATCCGTTTAAGATGATTGCGTAATCTTTCATGCCAGGGAATGAGCCGATAGAAACGTGCTTTGCGCCGTCGTAGGCAAGCTCGCAGTAAATTTCGTCGGCAATCGCCCAAATCTGATGCTTTACGCAGAGGGCGGCAATTTTTTCAAGCTCTGCCGGCGGCACCATGGTGCCCGTCGGGTTAGACGGCGAGCAGAACATGATTGCCTTTGTTTTTGGCGTAATGAGCTTTTCAAACTGCTCGGCTGTCGGATAAAAGCCGTTTACACTCGTGTCTAAAAGCACGACCTTTGCACCTGTCAGAATGGCAAGCGGCGTGTAATTTACGTAGCAGGGAGCGCAGACAATAAGCTCGTCGCCCGGATTCAGCACGGCGCGAAGAACCGCATCTACGCCCTCGCTTGCGCCGACCGTTACCAGAATTTCTTTTTCAGGATTGTAATACAGATTGTAGCGTTCCATGTACAGTGCAATCTGCTTACGAAGCTCCAGCAAGCCCCAGTTTGATGTGTAGCTCGTGTGCCCCTGCTCAAGGTGATAAAACGCTTCTTCGCGCATAATCCACGGCGTAGGGAAGTCAGGCTCGCCGACAGAAAGCGAAATGACGTCATCATGCCCGATAAGCATTTCAAAGAATTTTCGTATGCCGCTCGGTGGAGTTGCCACCATCGCACGGCTAAATCTATCTTCTCGTGTATTCATTTTTTACTCCATTCATGCGCTTTCACTGCGCGTGCGGTTAGTAAGCTTGCCGCGGATTTTTGCCGCAAGCATTTTACGCCGCGAGATTTTTCTGTCGCGAGTTTGCATTTTATGCCGTGACGCCCTCTCGGCTGTCGCCAGCTTTCTGCACGTAAATAATGTCGTTTTCCTTGTATGTTTTTAAGAAGAAATGCGTTTTGGTGGAGCGCACGCCTTCAAGCGTAGAAAGCTTACGCGCAACAAAAAGAGCCACGTCCTGCAAGGTGTCGCCTTCAATTACTACTTTTAGGTCATAGCCGCCGCTCATCAGATAGAGTGATTTTACCTGCGGAAATCTCCAGATTCTGTCTGCAATGCCGTCAAAGCCGTGCTCACGCTGCGGTGTTACCTGAATTTCAATTTCGGCACGCACTTTGTCGGTAGCTTCGCCTGTTTTTTCAGGGTTGATAATGGCGGCATACTTCATGATGGTGCCGTCATCTTCGAGCGACTGTATAATCGCTTTTACTTCATCTTCTGACCGCTTGGTCATTGCAGAAATATCTTCAACAGAAAGACGCGCATTTTCGCGCAATAAATCCAGAATCTCTTTGCTTCCGTCCATGATGTACCTCGCAAATATGGTTGCGGCGCTCAACGTTTTGCACAAAATTGCGTAGCGAATCAGCAACCGCGCTTGTTACTATACCAAAGTTTTTTGCTTGTGTATATTGCGCTCACACGGTGTGCATACGCTGAGCGTGCGTTGTGTCTAAGCTGGCGCCGGTAATCTAAAAAAAGGTGATTTTTGCCGCAAGCGTATCGTCAACAATAAGCTGTGCGCGCCGAACCTCTGCTGTTTCGCCACCTTTCCAAGGGCGACGATAGGTAAAGGTAACGCCAGTCGTTCCTGGCTGTTTGCAGGTAAACACAAAGTACTCTATACCGCCAGCGCCATCTATTCCTTGTGATGCAGAATCTTGTTTGTAAATGCTGTCGATAAGCTCTGCAACAGCCACGTTTGCTACATCACATGCCCATGAAAAACCGGTTGTTGGATTAGATTCAAGCGGCACAACAAAGCCTGCTGGATATTTTGCTGCAAGAGAAGCTGCTTCGGTAGTGGTGTGTTGCTTTTCTTGAGTGGCTGTATTGGATTTTGGTTTTGCTGTAGCTTCTTGTGGAGTAGCCTTTTCGGTTGTTTGCTGTTCTATCTGCTGTTTTGGGGTGACGCAACTGGCGAGCAGAAGCGCAAGCGAACAACAGATTGCGCTCACGGCAGTTAGTTGTATATGCATTTTTACTTCCTCCGCATGGTAAAAAATAGCTATGCTTAAATTATCATAAAAATAGAACTGCAAGCAAGACAAAAGCGCTAAAGCGCCCTATAATGTGCGGTATGGCACAGAAATCACAAGCAACCCCTGCACGCATGACTGGCGTTGCAGTTCCGTTAGGTGCGTTACGCACAAAAGAGAGTCCTTTTATTGGTGAATATGCATCGCTCGTTCCGTTTGCACAATTTTGTGCGGCGGCGCATTTAGGCGTTATACAGTTGCTTCCCGTACTCGACACCGGTACGCAAAGCTCGCCGTATTCTAGCTTAAGCGCATTTGCGCTACATCCGCTGTATATTTCACTGGCGCTTGTTCCTGGCTTTGACGCACTCTATAAGGCTGACGCGAGCTTTGCTGCTGAATACGATGCACTTGTCAAAAAGCACTGCGCCGCCACGCGTTACGACTACACCGCACTGAACGAAGCAAAGGATCACCTGCTCCGCATCCTTTACCGCCAGACAGAAGCGAAAAAAATGCTGGCAGGAGTGGCTTTCAAAAAATGGCTCAGCGCAAACAGCTGGATCTCTGCGTATTGTGTCTACAAAAACTTGAAGTACGTCTACATGCAGGCTTCCTGGAAGGAATGGAAAAAAGCCGACCGCAGCCTAAGCCACGAAGCAATTGACGAACGCTGGAATGACAGCAGCTTGCGTGACGCACATTTTTTTTATGCATGGGAACAGTTCATCTGTTACACACAGTTTAAGTCTGCAAGCGACGAGGTGCGCAAAGCTGGCATCATCTTAAAGGGCGACTTACCGATTTTGCTAAACGAGGATTCCTGCGATGTCTGGGCTGACAGCGTGCTCTTTAATCAAAAGCTGCGGGCAGGTTCTCCGCCAGACGGTTCAAATCCAAGCGGACAGAACTGGGGCTTTCCCACCTACAACTGGAAGGCGCACCAAAAGGACGATTTTGCTTGGTGGAAGCTGCGCCTACGCTGTGCAGAGCAGTTTTACGATGCCTACCGACTAGACCACGTGCTCGGCTTTTTCCGCATTTGGGCGGTGCCAGACGGCGAAGGAAGCGCAGAGCTTGGTCATACAGAGCCGTACAGCGCCATACGCGAAAGCGAGCTTGAAAAAGCAGGCTTTTCCGGCGACCGCCTTACCTGGCTCAAGGAGCCGCACATTCCGACAGGGACGCTTGGTATGGCGGACTACAGCGAGGCGGGCAGAATCCTGTCGCTGTTCTGCGCACGCGTAAAAAGCGAAGAGCTGTGGCGCTTCAGAAGCGACATACAGACCGCCCGCGATGTGTGGCAGGTAGCCGTTCCGGGCGTAGACGGCGACACCGAGCAGCGCATAAAAAGCACGCTCTGTAGCTGGCTTCACAACCGCACGCTTATCGAGCTGAAAAAAGGCAGCTATGTGCCGCTCTGGCAGTACACGGGCACGCAAGCCTGGCAGAGTCTGCATGATGACGAAAAGCGCGCGTTGCAGCATTTGTTTGACGAAAGTGCGCGCAAAAACGAGCAGGCATGGGAAAAGCAGGCAGAAGCAATCTTTAGCGCGCTTATTCCCTCTACACGCATGATTCCGTGTGGTGAGGATTTAGGCGTGAATCTGCGCTGTCTGCCTGCAATCCTGCACAAATATGGCATTTTGGGGCTGGAAGTAGTGCGCTGGAGCCGCAAATGGACAGAGCCAGCGCAGCCGTATGTTGCGATGAACGATTACCGCGCACTTGCGCTGGTGACAACAAGCGTGCATGACAGCTCTACGCTGCGTCAGTGGTGGCAAGAGGAACATGACGCTGCACGCGCCTTTGAGCTTGCTTTTGCCAAATCGGCAGCAGCCCCGCTTTTAACGGACGGCGAATTTACGCCAAAAGCAGCGTCGTTTGTGCTGGAAGCATGTGCGCATACAAAAAGCGTCTGGTTCATTCCGCCACTCCAGGACTGGCTGTTTCTAAAGCAGAAATACTGGTATGCAGACAGTGCCGATGAGCGTGTTAACGTGCCAGGCACCGTGAGCAGCTACAACTGGACGTATCGCATGAAAGAGAGTGTGGAAACACTGCTTGCCGACAGCGCACTGGCAACCAAAATTATGAAAATTACAGCTGTGCATGATAAACAGAAAGATAAGTAATTACACGTGTAAGCTTTTTTTCTTGCTAAAAATATGCTAAAATCTTTGTAGCAAAAAATGGGAGTATGAGAGTCTATGACTATTTCTTATAACGAGTTTCACATAAGCCGCGCGGTGCGCGATGAGTGCGCTTTTGCACTGCCGCTGTATGCATCTACCGGAAATGTTATTTTGGCAAATATGCGTAATGTGCGCGCCTTTGCCGTTAAATTAAATGAATATTTTACGAAGCGCGGTCAGAATGACAGGCAGGTGTCTGCCGGCAGCCTGAATGCAATGGGCTTGCTGGACGAAATCTTTCACTTTGCCTGTATGATGTACCGGAAGACAAAGTTCCCGGATGCAATGACCGGTCTGCTTTCAGATTTAGATGCAAGCTTTGGAAAAGAAAAAATCGACTCCCTTCTGCGCGCATTCAGCGAGCAGTTTCCGCCGGTGGCCGTCTATCAGGGAAAAATAGGCATAGATGATTATCTGGCAGGCGAGGCTTTAGACGAAGGCACCGGCCGCGTGCGCACAAACCGCGAGGCGACGCTTGAAGAGCTTATGATGCTCCATCTGGAAAACGAAGACCCTGCCTTTAAGCCGTTTTCCGTTTTATTTGACGACATCGCACTCAGCGCAAATCCTGAATATGCGGAGACGTGGCGCCAGATGCAGGCATACTTTAAGAAGCTTCCGTACTGGGGCGCATACGGGCACGACCTGGTGACGTTCCTGCGAGAGCCGGTGCAGTACGCGCCGAACGACCTGTATCAGCAGCTTGAATACGTGCGCACGCACTGGGCTGACCTTTTAGGCGAATGGCTTAAGCGTCTTTTGAGCGGGCTTGATGTGCTGAACGAAGAATGGAAGCCGAAATGGCAGCCGGGTAACGGCGGCACGCCCGACATGCAGCCCTTCAGCTACGACAACCTGATGAAAGAATACGAGCGGTTCAGCCCCGACAAGGAGTGGATGCCCAAGGTCGTGCTCATGGCAAAGACCGTGCTCGTCTGGCTCTACCAGCTCTCTAAAACCTATGGCCGCGAGATTACGCGCCTTGACCAGATTCCCGACGAGGAGCTTGACCGCCTGCGCGACGAGGGCTTTACCGGCCTCTGGCTCATCGGCCTGTGGCAGCGGAGCGACGCGAGCCGCAAGATAAAACAGATTTGCGGAAACCCCGAGGCGGCGGCAAGCGCCTACAGCCTCTACGACTACGAGATTGCCGACAACATCGGCGGCTGGAGCGCCCTGGAGAACCTGCGCACCCGGCTCTGGCAGCGGGGAATCCGCCTGGCCAGCGACATGGTGCCTAACCACACCGGCATGGACTCCAGATGGGTCATCGAGAAGCCCGACGTCTTCGTGCAGCGGCGCGACAATCCCTTCCCCCAGTACACCTTCAACGGCACGAACCTGAGCAACGACAGCCGCGTGTCCGTCTACCTTGAGGACCACTACTACGCAAAGACCGACTGCGCCGTCGTCTTCAAGCGC
>CALAEZ010000152.1 GCA_937891125.1 uncultured Treponema sp.
GAGCCGATAGCCTGTGCCGTAACGGGCAGCATAGAGCAATTTTACACTGACGAGCTCCACATGCGAGCGCTGCTGAGCTTTCCGCCCTATGCACGTCTTATTCGGCTCGTGTTCCGCGCGCCAACAGAAAATCAGGCCGCTCTTGCAGCAGAGGGCGCCGCGCACCTATTACGCAGCATTTTAAGCAAAACAAGCGCCATTCCAGCCGAAGTACTCGGGCCAGCAGAATGTCCGCTCGTTAAAATTGCGCTTAACTGGCGTTATCAGATTTTACTGCGCGCAAAGCAACTCACTCCACTCCAGAAGGCGGTAGGCATTTTTTTAGACCAATACCGCGCACCCAGCGATGTCTACATAGAATGTGACGTAGACCCGGTGAGCTTACTGTAAGGGCGCTTTTAGACGTGACGACGAATGCCCGAAAAGCTCACGTTCCACAAAAAGAGCCCCTGCGCAGGAGCTGTAGCACCCGCCTGCGCTCTGTCAGCACTTTTTAACGCACGCTCAAAATCAGCGGCAGTCCTTCCGCTTTTTTCAAAGGACACAAGCGTTCCGGTAAGACTGCGCACCATTTTCCACAAAAAAGCGTTGGCGCAAATTTCAAAAACAATTTTGCTACCTTCGGTAAAAAAGCAGGCGTGCTCTATATAGCGCTTAGTCGACAGGCTTGCGTCCCCACTTGCAGCAAAGGTTGCGCAGTCAATTTCGCCCTGTAAGCACTGCGCCATTTCGTTTAAGATGCGTATGTCAGGCTGGTGATGCAACGCCCATACATAGCGCATTTCGCTTGCCTGTGGCGCATCTCCCGGGTACAAAAAATAGCGGTAGGTGCGGCTTGTTGCTGAAAAACGAGCGCTAAAATCAGCGGGCACCTCACGCGCGGTGTGAATACGCACGTCAGGCGGTAAAAATGCATTTATTGCAAGCGGATAGCGCTCAACAGGAATTGAATCGATTGGAGAGAAAAAATTTGCTGCCTGCGAGGCAGCATGAACACCGCTGTCAGTTCTGCCACTTCCCTGTAATGCAACAGGAGCTTTATGTATTTTTGCAAGTGCCGCTTCTATCACCGCCTGCACCGTCCGCACGGGCTTCCCCCCCGCCGCCTTATCCTGCCGCTGCCAGCCACAAAAATCAGTGCCGTCGTAAGATAGCGTCAGCAGGATGTTGCGTCCACGGGCAGCAGGAAGCCGCTCACCTTCATCGGAAGCTGGCTGCATCTCACTCTGCACTGTCATCATCATCGTCTTCGGTAAACTCAAAATCGAGGGTATTAGCAGCCTTGAGCTCAGCGGTAAGCGTGTCATACAGATTTCGCGCATGCTCTAGAAGCGGTCCTGGCTTATTTTTGCTCGATTTACCTAATCCAAATATGCGTGCAATAGAGCGCTTTGATGCATCAAGCTTTTTATAGCGCAAGGGTAAATCTTCCTTTTGTCCATATTTGTATTCAAGCAAACTTCCCAGATAGATTAAGCCATCGTATCCGTAATTTTTGTCGATGTCAGGACCAAAATTGTTAACAACCGTAATTGTTTCAGTTCCGCTTGTTTCATTCAAAACAGTCTGCTCGTAAAAAAACGTTGCCTTGCGGTAAAACACGTCCGCAATGTAGCCAAAATTGTGTCCAGGCGACACCTTGTCTAAATCCCTGCACAGCCAGGCAAGACGCAGCGAAAGCATTCCTCGCTTAAAGGTTGGCGCATAGGCAACATCCATAAGCTCATACGTCTGCAAGGCAAGATAATACATGGCGGCGCCATCTAAAAGGGAGCGCTCTTTTGTTAAGTCATAATACGGAAAAATAGTAAACGTGCGGTTTCGTCGCTTTTCTTCGTCTAAATGAATGCGCTTTAAGCTCGTTTTGTCGTCAAGCTCCTTAAAATCATTCCACAACAGCGCCATGTGACATTTCGGACAGGCGCCTACTGCATACAAAAGCGGATAAATCACGCCATATTTTTTAGAAGGCTCATACACGCGGCGAAGCTCATCGGTAAGCTCACCTGCAATCATGCGGCCGCTTCCCGAAAGCATTTCCTCCCGCTGAAATTCCTTTTGGCAGACAGGACACATAACCTTTGTTTTTGACCAGTAAGAAATTGCCGGTTTTTTAGAAAACGTTGATTTAGCCATTTCACTCCTCTCCCCATTCTATCACAACATACGCAATTGCAAAATCTTTTTCATGGCTTAACGACAGATGAACAGGCGCACCTTTTCCCGCTCGCGCTTGCACAAGAGAGGCAACCCGCTCTGAAAAAGCAAAGGACGGCTTTCCTGCATCATTTTTTACAACCCAAACGTCTTTCAACTCAAAAGCAGAAAAGCCAGTTCCGAGCGCCTTTGCAAATGCTTCTTTTGCAGCAAATCGGGCTGCATAATGTTCCCAGGAAGCGCAGCTCGCCGCTGCACCCTGCCACAGCTCCGCTTCATTAAAGAAGCGCTTCAAAAGTGCGCTATTCTGTGCCCACGCTTCAAAGCGACGTACCTTTGCTATGTCGCATCCAATGCCGTAAATCATCTGTCTGCATGGTCTCCAGCCGAAGAAGATGACGAAGGCCTCTCTCCTGCGGTAGCTTCCGCTCCCTCTGCCGCCTCCTCATCGGTCGCTTTTTCATGCGTGCGGTCGGTAAAGCGCACCTGCACCGTCTTTGGAACGCTCTCGCTTACGGTAAAGCCTTCTGGCACCATAACAGAAAGCGGCACGTCATACACACCAGCTTCTGTAATCGAAGCGCAGTTTACAAAAAACACATTGCCCTTCGGGCTGTATTTTTCAAGCGGCACCTGCGAACCTCGTAATGTCAAAGCAAGCGTAGTAACAGAAAGCTGTGCCTCAAGCTCTGGCGACACATTTATCGCATTTATCCGAAGCGCGTTAAACGTGCGCTCTGTTTCAACAGGAGAAACCGTCACCTGCACCGTCACCTTTTTGCTGTCATCAATGCGTAAAAACCCACTGACATTTTCAAGCGTTGTTTCAATGGTAGTTGTCGCATCAAGTCCTTCAACAGAAACAGGCTTTGTCTGTAAGCGCCGATAGTGCTCTAGCATGGAATGAGGCCCCGTCATTCTGACTTCTGCAGGCACCACCGAAGATGACGACACCTCATAGCCATAGGCAGGGCTTCCTGACAAAAGCAGATTAACGGGCACATACGCAGAAATCTGCTGCTCTACCTTCATCGAAACAACCTCAGGCGTTACATGCAGCTCAAGCGGATTTACTAACAGCGCATTTCCTGACAGCGTTGTAAACACATGAAAATCATAAACGCCGTCATCGGTAGCAAAGTTTGCGTCAAGATACGCATAAAAATCAGAATCACGCAAGAGCGCCGTATCATCGGACTTACAGCGCACGGTTACCTTTACCTCTGATGGATACGGCGCTGCAGGCACCACGCCATTTTCTGCCTTCACATGCAGCGGAACGACAAATATTTTCAAGTATCCCGAGCTTTCAGATTCACAGAAGGCATCAGAGTTACTTACTACCTTCGAAGAGAAGCAATCACTTATGGAGCTTCTCACAGA
>CALAEZ010000153.1 GCA_937891125.1 uncultured Treponema sp.
GCGAAGACGCCCGCCGCATCTACCGCGAAACCTATGCAGCAAACCACGACAGCCTGACCGGACTTTACAACCGCGACCATCTGATCCGCATGATTGAGCAGAGGCTGAAAGACGATCCGACAGAAGATTACCTGATTGTCTGCTCCGACATTCTTGAATTCAAGCTGGTAAATGACATTTTCGGAAAGGAAATCGGAGACCAGCTCCTGATAAACACCGCACGCATCATGGACTCGTGGGCTTCACCCTCCACAATCTACGGCAGAATAGGCGGAGACCGTTTTGCAGTCATGATTCCGAAAGGGC
Organism: uncultured Treponema sp.; assembly: GCA_937891125.1. Classification (GTDB taxonomy): domain Bacteria; phylum Spirochaetota; class Spirochaetia; order Treponematales; family Treponemataceae; genus Treponema_D. The sequence continues at coordinate 307 of CALAEZ010000153.1, forward strand.
TTTTTTACGAAGAAAAATTCGTTGAAAGCGCAGGCGACTTTTCGCTCATAAACGGCGAGATTTTCTATCCGGCAACAGTTCAGTTCGGTGTATACGAGATAACAGACCGCTCCATTCCTGCCTCCATTATGTTCGACAGAGCCTTTATGGCAATCGAATCAATAAAGGATGACCTGCAGGCAAGGATTGCATATTACACAGATGACATGCGCGATATTCTGCTTTGGGAGCAGCAGCTTACAACGCAGCTCGATGACGCAATCCGCAACAATCTGATTATGCCGTACCTGCAGGCGCAGGTAGATACAGACGGCCGCGTAGAGGGCGCAGAAGTGCTCTGCCGCTGGGATCACACGCCACAGGGCATTATGGTGCCCGAAAACTTTATCGGAATCTTAGAGCGCAACGGCATGATTGTAAAGCTTGACTGCTTTATGTGGGAAAGCGCCTGCCGCATTTTAAGAGACTGGACTGCGCGCGGAAAGGGCAATTTCTACCTCTCTGTAAATATTTCGCCAAAGGATTTTTACTTTATCGATATCTATAAGACAATTACCACTCTTGTTGAAAAATACGGCATAGAGCCGGAGCGTCTGCGCCTTGAAATTACCGAAACGGTCATGATGACGGACAGCGAGATTAAATTCAAAATGATTGACCGCCTGCGTGACCGAGGCTTTGTGGTGGAGATGGACGACTTCGGTAGCGGCTATTCTTCGCTGAACATGCTTAAGGATCTGCCGGTTGACATCATCAAGTTTGACATGCTCTTTTTGTCGCACACCGAGCACAGCGAGCGGGCGCGCACGATTCTGCGGCATCTGTTTGCAATGGCAAATCAGCTAGAGATTCCGGTTATTACCGAGGGTGTTGAAACGCAGGAGCAGGCAGACTTTTTGGCAGGACTTGGCTGCAACATGTTCCAGGGCTTCTTCTTTTCAAAACCTGTTACGCTTGAAACGTTCGAGAAAACGTATTTTTGATATATATGGCTGTTTATAAAAACAGTTAAAATTTATATGCGGCAGCGGGAAGAAAAGGAGCGGACACCGAACCGCTTTGTGCGGGCGAGCGGCGTAGCCGCGCGTCCAATTTCAAATTCGCACAACCGTGGTGCAGGTGGACGCACTTTTCTGGTAGCTGCCACTCAATATAAGCAGGAGATTTTTATGAATAGACGACGAGTTGTTGTTACCGGCATGGGTGTAGTGTCGCCGGTTGGAAACACGGTAGAAGAAGCGTGGGAAGCCGTAAGGGCAGGAAAAAGCGGCATCGGCACGATTACCCAGTTTGATTCAAGCGCATTGAGCGTACACATTGCAGGCGAGGTAAAGGATTTTGACGTAGAGCGGTACGGCATTGACAGCCGCGCCGTGCGCAAAATGGCACGCTTTACGAAATTTCTGCTTGCCGCAAGCCAGCAGGCGCTGACCGATGCCGGTATGACAGCCAAAACCTTGCGTGCGCAGAAAGCCGGCATAGTCGCAGGTTGCTGCTTTGGCGGCATGGACGCAATGGAAGCAGGCTTTGCAAAATACTGCGATCCGGCAGCAGGAGTAGAGCGCATTCCGCCGCTTACCACCCCGCTTATGATTTCTAACGAGGCTGCTGCAAACGTAAGCATTTATTACGGCTTACAGGGCCCGAGCTGGACAATCAACACCGCGTGCGCATCTGGAACCGACGCAATCGGCTTGGCTGCCGACATGATTCGAAGCGGCCGGCTCGACATGGCGCTTTCAGGCGGCACTGAGGCAGCAATTTCAGGCTTTGGCGTGGGAACGCTCTGCCAGCTGCAGGCGCTTTCTACAAAACGCAACGATGAGCCGACAAAGGCAAGCCGCCCGTTTGACGCAGACCGCGACGGCTTTGTCATTGCAGAGGGTAGCGCCATTCTGCTGCTCGAAGAGCTTGAACATGCAAAGGCACGCGGCGCACACATTTATGCAGAAATTGCAGGCTTCGGCTCTTCAAACGATGCCTACCACATTACCGCGCCGTTAAAGGACGGAAGCGGGGCGGCGCTTGCCGTAAAAGAAGCGCTTAGCGACGCAGAAATGCAGCCGGGCGACGTGCAGTATTACAATGCGCACGGCACTTCGACAAAGGCAAACGACAAGGGCGAAAGCGCCATGCTCAAGCTCGCATTCGGCGAGCACGCGTATAAGCTTAAGATTTCCAGCACCAAGAGCATGACCGGGCATTTAGTCGGCGCGGCAGGTGCAATTGAAGCACTGTTCTGCGTAAAGACGATTTGCGATAACTTTATCGCGCCTACCATCAACCTTGATGCCCCCGACGTAGAAAACGGCTGCGACTTGAACTACGTGCCGAACAAGGGCATTAGCTACAAGGTTGACGTAGCGGCAAGCGCCTCGCTCGGCTTTGGCGGTCACAACGCCGCGCTCATTTTTAAACGATACAAATAAATGAGGAATTATGAATGAGGAATGCGGAATAAAATGAGTTCGCATTCCTCATTCCGAATTCAACATTCCACATTCATCACGCTTCCAACAGCTCAAACTCGGTGATTTCAAAAGAAAATAAGGTTCCGTCCAAAAGTGAACATACTGCTAGCGAAGGATAACTAAGCGGCATAAACACTTCAGATGCATCGAATTCATCAACAACTGCGAGTACCGATCGAAAAGCAACGTTGGCTTTCTATGCGCTAACAAATGACTACACTACGACACAAACTGAGATGGAAGACGCATTGCAAAGTTTTCTTTTGCAGAAAACCTCTTCTTCCCGTTCTGCTAGTGCTATATCTGATTATGATATTACACTCACAGCAACAGATGAAATTTCTTAGGAAGTCCGAGCATGTCTATCCTATTTTTTAAGGTGAACAGCTTTATGAAATTAAAAAACATACTTTGTCTCTTGCTTCCCTTCATTTTCCTTTCCTGCACGGAGACAACCGAAGGCTCGCTGCCTGCCGGGACGATTTTCCCGGATTATGCAACATTCAGCGAGAACCGTGCCTCCTGGAAAGAGCCGGCCTCATATACTTTCACCTACACCTATGCGTATGGAGACTCTGCTGTCTTTTCCCCTATAACCGTGACGGTTACAAACGGGACTGCTTCCATCAGCTATGCCGAAAGCGAATCTGAAGAGACATCCTTGGAGTCATATAAAGTTTGGCTGGGCGATATTGCATTTGAAAGCATTACGGATATGTACACGTATTTTGACGAATGGTGGCAAAAAACAGCACAGGAAGAGAACTCGTCGCACGCTATCGTGTTTTCGGCAGCGTACCAGGCTGCCGGCGATTACGGAAGCTACCCGACCAAACTGAGCGAGCGGATAACGCCCATCGCAAACGACGAAACGAACGGCTACGGCGGTGTCTACATCCGCGTAACGGATTTTTCGCTGAACCACTAGCAGGCGAACCTTCCTAATTCCTCATTTGTCGTGTACTATGCTAACCGCCAACAAGTCGGTATACTCTTTGCTATATCCCATGGAACACCCGATAGAGCGAAAGCTGCAGGAACAGGCGACTGAACTGATTGAAACAAAGACAAGTCTTCTCAAAAAAATATTCTGCATTGTGCTTGCGCTTGCAATTGCGGGTGCGGGAATCTGGCTGATCTTTGAATACCGAGCGGGTACCTTCCGCGATATTGATTCTTTTCAGGCATACATTGACTCTTTCGGCATGTTCGGGCCGGTGCTGCTTACCGTATTTCAGTGCGTAAAAACGATTTATGCGGTCATTCCGAGCACGCTCGGCTGCATTGTCGGCCCTGCGCTCTTTGGAAGCATGACGGGCATTATCTGTAACTACATCGGCATCTGCTCCGGGTCGTTCATTGCGTTTGCGCTTTCGCGTAAATTCGGCGTGACGCTTATGAAGCAGCTTTTTTCACCGCGTCGCTTTGAAAAAAGCATGAGGCGCATGAATCGGTGGCATAAAAAGTACCCAGTGTTTCTGTGGATCGCTATTTTGTCTCCGATTGCCCCCGATGATTTTTTATGCTATTTTACAGGTCTGACGGACATGTCGTTCAAGCGCTTTGCGTTTATTATTCTGACAGCAAAACCGTTTACGATTGTTACGTACGGCTTGCTTTTTGGGCGACTGTTTAGTTAGTGCAAGCAAAAGGGAGAAATACATACATGCTTAATACTGATTCAGAAAAACATTGGCGCTTGCTGGGAGTGTATAACTACACTGTTGTGTTGACATACGTCGGCATGCTTTTTTCGTTTGCCGGCATTCATTTTCTGTTTTCAAGCGAGGACAAGAGCTTTATTCTGGCTCTGCTCTGCCTGATGATTGCGGGCGTCATGGATATGTTTGACGGCAAGGTTGCTTCTACCAAAAAAGACCGTACGCCAAGCGAAAAATTGTTTGGCATTCAGATAGATTCGATGGCGGATATTATCAGCTACGGCGTGTTTCCATCGCTCATTGTTTACACGCTTGCACTTGGCGACAAGCACTATCCGATTGAGCATCCATGGAAGGCGCGTATCGTCATCTGCATCTGTGCGCTGTACCTGCTTTCAGCGCTTATCCGCCTTTCATTTTTTAATGTTGACGAAATGGAGCGACAGGCTAAGACAACGGACGGCAGACGCACGTATTTAGGGCTTCCCGTGACGAGTGCGGCGATTGTGCTGCCAGCAGTGTTTATCGGCGCTTATTTTGCCGGTAACAGCCGCCCGCCGATTGAAATTGCCGCATTCTTTTTAATGCTCATGGCTATTCTGTTCATCACGCCGTTTAAGATGAAAAAGCCGCACCTTGTCGGAAAGCTTATTCTTGTGATTATCGGCTTTATAGAGCTTACGCTACTGTTAGTTGGCAAGGCATGCTATGTGCCGAGCGTAGAAAGCGAGCCGTCAATTTTGTTTGAAAACACGGCTACTCCCCAGGAGCTGCAGGCGGCAGGTGCACTGTGATGACTGCTGACAGAGCTGCTACAGTTGCCGCACACGCAAACAACGCAAACGATGCCCGCATCGCTAACGATGCAAATGATGCGTCAACACGCTTTTTATACGGAACACGCTTTGGGCGGGCGCTTTTGCACGCAGCTTTAGCACTGCGCGTGCCTGCCATACTCGGCGCATTTTTGCGCACGCCGCTTTCTGCGCTGTACATTAAGCCGTTTGTCCGCAAAAAGGGCATAGACATGACCGGCTTTGAGGGCATGCACTTCCGCTCCTTTAACGATTTTTTTACGCGTAAAAAAGCCATTACGTTTGACGCCGCGCCGACGCATTTTATTGCGCCCGCCGACAGTCTGCTTTCAGTCTATCCGGTTACCGGCGACGCGCGCTTTCACATTAAGGGTTTTGATTACAGCCTGCAGGATTTTTTTGAGCCAGCGCGCTTTGGCATACAGGGCGCGGCGGCAGCTTCGCTTACTAAGCAATTTGAAGGCGGCACGTGCCTGGTGTTCCGCTTGTGCGCAACCGACTATCACCGCTACTGCTACGTTGACTCTGGCAGGCACGAAGGCGAAGAAGGCAAAAACCATTTTATACCGGGAAGCCTGTACAGCGTGCAGCCGCTTGCCGCCGAGCACTTTGCGCTCTACACCAAAAACCGCCGCTCCTGGACGCTGCTTGAAACAGCGCATTTTGGAAAAGTTGCGCAGATAGAAATTGGCGCATTCAGCGTGGGCGGCATTGTAAACCACAAGGGGAGCGATGCACAGGCGACAGCGCACGATACTGTCGGCGACACATTCAGCAAGGGCGAAGAAAAAGGCTACTTTGACCTGCACGGCTCAACGATTGCGCTGCTCGTGCAGAAAGATGTGCTTACGCTGCTGCCAGAAATACAAGCGGCACGTGCGCAGGGGCGTGAATACCGCGTAAAAATCGGCGAGTGCATTGGCACGGCAGCTGCAGAATAAACACGGAAATCAGTTTTTACACATCAAATGCAAATATACAGCATCATGTGCTTTTGCGCAGAAGCTACCAAAAAAGCACGTGCGCTAAAGCAAACGAGTAACAGTCTTTGCCGCACGGCGCAGGTCGTTTTTCTCACTTTTCACGAACTCGTTGCTACGGTATACTTGTAGCATGTTTTTTAAGAGATTTTTATTTATTTTGGTGGTGGTGCTTTTTGTGAGAATGCCGCTTATTGCACAGGAGCAGGTACAAGAGCTGCCAGGTGAAACCGCTTCTCCAGAAGCTGCAGCTTCTTCTCCTGCAGATTCTGAATCGGACATTACTTTTGATGCTGCTGTCGTACCGCAGGAGCCGTCTGCTTCTGAAAATGACGGCAGAAAGCATTATCTTGCTGCACTCACGGGCGCTGCATTTATTTACGGCGGGCTCTTTACCTACAACCGCTATGTGCTTGGCTCTGGCTGGACAAAGGTAAACTGGGAATACGCATCTCACTTTTATGAGCATGAACAGAAGTGGGATACCGACTGGTACTGGACTAATTTCGTACTGCATCCGTATCAAGGCTCGCTTGCCTACATGGCAGGACGCAGCGCCAATCTGAATAGGCTGGAAAGCTTTGCCCTTGCAACAGTCTGTGATTTTTCTTGGGAATACTTTTGCGAAACTAATGCGCCGTCAAAAAACGATTTAGTCTATTCATCGATTGGCGCGTTTGCGGTAGGTGAAATGCTGCATCGCTTGTCACTGGAAGCAGACCAGATTCACTGGCTTTTGGGCTATGCTATAAATCCAGAACGGCTGTGGACAGAAGCTTGGACGCGACAGAAGCTGTCTGGCACGACGGGTAACATCTATGAGCTGTCACTTTCGACTGCGGTCGGCACATGCTTTGCGCGTTCTGCATTTGGCTATGGCTACGGCACACAGTACGAAACGTTTCCCGCGTTTCTTTCAGAAAAAATTTCTGTTGTCTACAACGACCCGTACGGGCATGACTCTAACGACCCCTACAGTCAGTTCAATTTAGACATAGCTGGTAGCATTGGTGTGGCAAGCGGCGACGGCTACAGTAGCATTGACCGCTGCTTGTTTCACGATGTACGCATTATAAGCGACGGTATGCTGTTTGCGCGTGCACCGCAGCTGGGTTCTGGCGACACGCAGACAACGGTCGGCATGGTGTTTGAATACGATTTTATCTGGAGCAATCTCGTGCAGCTTTCGTCGCTGGCGCCAGGCGTTGCGTTTAAGCAGCGAATTGAGCTTGACGCAAGCGATATTGAGTGGCAGCTGCATGGTGCGTGGGTAGCGCTGGGTACAACAGAGTTTGATTATTTTTACCGAGGCTTAATGAGCGACATTTCGAGTGACTACCGCGAATACAGTTACACGACGGGCGCCGAGCTTGTTTCGCGCTTTCGTTGGAAAACGCTTGCAGGACAGGCGCTTAGTCTGGATTTTCACGGCTATGCCATGTACGACTTTTACGGCCAGAAGCAGGACGCGCTCGATACTGGCTGGGAATTTGTTGGTCTGCTTACGGCAGGCTACGAGTTGCCCGTATCGAAGCTTGTACGCTTAGGTCTACAAAACGAGCTGTATGTAAAAAAGACACTGTTTAACGAAATGGAAAATGTTTGCGTGCTTGCAGATACAGTAAGTACATTCGTAAAATTTCAGTTGAAATAGCGGTAAGCAATGGGGGGGCAGAATGAAGTTCATCAGCACACGTGCAAAGCAAAATCCTGGTGTAGTAGGTGCAGATTCGCTTATTGCAGAAGCGCAGTGCGTCAACTTTGAGCATGCGGTTTTAGATTGTATGCCTGCTGACGGCGGACTGTATGTGCCGTACGAAACGCCCGATTTACGTCGCTGGATTTTGTACACGAACGAAAGTACACCGTTTCAGAGCATTGCAGGTACGCTTACCTCTGCATGCATCAACGATGAGTTTAGTCCGATTATTTGTGAGACGATTGCGACACGCGCGTTTCCGTTTGAGCCGAAGCTGACGCGGCATAACGACCGCTTTTTTACGCTGGAGCTGTGTAATACGCCGACCGGCAGCCACAAGGATTTTGGCGTGTCGTACCTGGTAAACTGTCTGGAAACGATTTTTAATCTGAAGGGCGGAAATGCGGTCTTTTTAGACGCAACAAACGGCGAACTTGGCGCAAGCCTTGCGGTAGCGCTTAAAGGGAAAAAGCATGTTAAGGCGGTGCTTCTATACCCGCGTGGAAAAATGCGTGGGCTTACCGATGCCGACCTAGTAGAAAACGGCGGCAACATTTGCGCGCTGGAGGTAGATGGGAACGAAAGCGACTGTCACCGCCTGGTACGCGAAGTGTTTGCTGACCGCGACACGGTAGCGCGCTTTCATCTGACGGTGGCTAACACCGCAAATATCGGGCGCCTTATGCCGCAGCTCTTTTTTTATCCGTATGCATTTTCGCGCCTAAAAAGCTATATCCACAGCGACATTTTTTACGCGATGGTCGGCGGTAACT
>CALAEZ010000154.1 GCA_937891125.1 uncultured Treponema sp.
AAAGGGTGCTCAACCAGCTGAAGGAAGCCTTGCAACTTGAGGCGACGCCCGAAGTGCTCACCGACCGCACGCTCCCCCTCGTTGATGAAATGATTCGCATATCGGTCAGCGCAAAGGCAGCGGTCGTCGAACAGGATTTAACCGAAAAAAATATCCGCATGCAGCTAAATCTCGGGCACACCTTCGGTCACGCCCTCGAAAGCCGCGCTGGACTTGGCACGGTAAGCCACGGAGATGCAGTCGCCTGGGGAATGGCGCGGGCAGTGACGCTTTCAGAGCAGCTCGGGCTGTGTCACTCTGACTACGAAGACCGCGTTAAGCGGCTCTTAAAAAGCTTTGGCTGGGAAACCGGCTGTCTGCACAGTGCGTTAGCCTGTCGCTATGCCGATACAAAAGAAGCCGCCCGCGCACTGTTTGAAGCAATGAAAAAAGACAAAAAGAATGCAGGAAGCCGCGTACGCTTTGTATTACAGCGCGCGGTTGCAGATACCGTGATTACCGAAGTAGATGAGCGCGACGTGCTTGCGGTTTTAGAGAAGGATTAAGCCATGATTATCAATAACATTTTCTTAAAGTCAAAAAATATTGAAGTAAGCGAGTTTATGCCTACGCCTAAAATGAAAATCAACATGCACCGCAAGAATCTTATGCCGACAGCGCCCACTGGCGACCGCGTGCAGTGCCAGATTGACCAGAACATTCTTATTCAGACTGAAAACGAAAAAATACTTGCAGCAGTCAAGCTGTCATACATTATTATGATTACGCTGCAGGACGAGGAATACGATCAGACGGCAATTGCCGATAAGGCATTTTCTGCCGTCCAGGCAATGATTTTAAAAGACGCCAACAGCCTTATCCGCGAAACAAACTATCCATTGCTTCCCATAACAATCACGGTGCAATAAAACGTGCACGGCGTACCGTGCGTCAATACTGGCGCACGGACTTTTTTTTCACGCACGCCAGACTAAAGTCGGCTACTCTTCGTCATCCTTCTGGCGACTGCCGTTAAACACCGCAACAAGCACCACAATCAGCACAACAAGCACCGCCCCGCCAATAACAAACAGAAGCAGGTGGTCAGCAAAGAAGCTGCTTTTTCGCACTTGCACTGGCTGCGTCGGCTGAACTGGACGCGCGGGGCGTTCCGGCTCGCGATACACCGGCTCCGGCTCAACGTACGCAGGCTCCGGGAGCGGCTCCGGCTCGGATGTGGGAGCAGCAACAGGCTCCGGCTCCGGAGCAGCCACCTGCTCCAGCTTCGCGTCGTCCTTGCCCTTGGTTGCGGTGCCTGAATCCGTTTCCGATGCGCCTCCGCACCCGAACAGCATCATCGA
>CALAEZ010000155.1 GCA_937891125.1 uncultured Treponema sp.
TCATCCACGATGTGATACAGATGTGCACAGCACCCATCGTGATGATCTGCCTGGGCAAGGCCTACAGCATGGGAGCACTGCTGTTCGCCTGCGGCAGGCACGGCAGGGATATGCTCCCCAACAGCGAGCTTATGCTGCACCAGCCCATGCAGGCCGTTAATCTGAATATCAATCCAGGGGAAGGAAAAATTTCGCCTGAAATGTCAACACGGCAGGTCGCGGCTCAAATAAAAGAAAATATTGCAGAGCTTGGTGGCGGCGTAAAGGGCTTTAACAACCACGAAGGCTCGCTTATCACTGCCGACAGCATAAAGATGGGCGCTGTGCTTGAAACGGCGGACGAGCTTGGCGTGTATTTCCTGGATTCACGCACGAATGCGCAGAGCAAGGCACGGCAGGCGGCATTAGAGCGCGATATGCATATTTTTGAACGCAATGCGCCGTTTTTAGATAATGCGGTAAATCGCGAGGAAATGCTTTCTGAAATCATGAAAAGCCTTGCGGTGGCAAATAAGGCAGGCCACGCCATCATCATCGGGCACGTTGATAAAAGCGTGAACATCCTACCAAAGCTATTAAGCGACATGTACCCGTATCTAAAGGAAAAAGGTTACCGGTTTGCCACCCCCAGTACGCTGTAGCAGATGTTGTAGCGCACAACGCTGCAATTCGCTATACTGTGCGGTATGAAAGTTCTCGGTATTGAATCGAGCTGTGATGAAACAGCCTGTGCTATTGTAGAAGACGGAAAAAAAATATACAGCAATGTAGTTGCCACACAAATCCCTTTTCATCAGGTGTACAAGGGCGTTGTGCCCGAAATTGCAAGCCGCAAGCATGCTGAATGGATTTTACCAGTTGTGCGCGAGGCGCTTACCGAAGCGGATATGACTATGGACGATGTGGATGCCGTTGCCGCAACCAACCGGCCTGGTCTTATGGGAAGCCTGCTTGTCGGCCTGACGTTTGGTAAAACGCTTGCCTGGGCAACGAATAAGCCGTTTATTGCTATAAATCACATGCTGGGGCACCTGTATGCGGCTCATCTGGTAAACGATATTCCGTACCCCTATATTGGGCTTTTGGTTTCCGGCGGGCACTCAATTATTGCGCGTGTTAATGGCTTTGATGACCTTGAAGTACTTGGGACGACGATTGACGACAGCGTTGGGGAAGCGTTTGACAAGGTGGCAAAGTTTTATGGCTTAGGCTACCCTGGCGGCGTCATTATTGATAAGCTTTCAAAAGCGGGAGATAAAAATGCCTATTCTTTTCCCGTACCGAAGATTGACAAGCGACCGGGGCATACCTATGACGTTTCATTCAGCGGCTTAAAGACAGCTGTTATTCATCAGGCTGCTCAATTTCTTAACCCCGGCTATGAAGCGACAAACGCAAACATCTGCGCGTCTTTTCAGGAAACAGCCTGCCGCACGCTCATTTCGCGTCTTTTCCGCGCCATTGACGACACGGGCTTAAAGACTGTTGTTGCAGGCGGTGGCGTTGCAGCAAATAGCCGGCTTCGTGCGCTTTTAGCTGAGCGAACGGACATACAGTGCGTGTTCCCTCCCTTAAAGCTTTGCGGCGACAATGGCGCAATGATTGCGGGCGTTGCTTACCATTTTTTGCAGCGCGGTGACCGAAGCGGCTGGAACACCACCGCCTGCGCCCGTGTTGAGCAGTTTAAGCGAGGCTACAAAAATCTTGCGGACTTCGGCAGGCGTTAGTCTTGCTCGCGCCACCGTTTCCGTTTTGCGACAGAATAGCTCATACGGCGGTAACTTGCATAAATAGGCAAAGTGTGGAAAAATGCAAGAGATTTTGAAAAAGAAGGGGATGACCAATAAGTTCGCTGCATAGTGTCATTCCGAACTCCTGTCTGCTGACAGGCAGGCGGCAAGGCAGGTCAGGCAGGTCAAGTCGTTCGAAACTTCGTTCGAATACAGCATGACAATACTTATTGGTCAGCACCTCTTTATAAGGGAGTGTCTATGTTTGCAATCATTGCTGGAATTGTGTTAGTCGGGTTTACTGTTGTTGCGTGTATGCCATCGTTTCTTAACTGGGGCGCCGATATCATTTCTTTCTTAAAGGGTGCTGCTCCTGTTGCAAGTGCTTTTGTTGGACTGATTGCTTTTTTCATTGGCTTTGCAGATATAAAAGATAAGAAAGAGGCAAAAAAAGAGGAGATTGCTCGTCAGGCAGAAGAGCTTGCTGCAAAGAAAGCAGACAAAGCCGACTAAAGCTTATTGACCTGATTTCTTAAAAATTGTATATTGACAGTCCCCGTATATGCGTTGGCGACTGCTCATCGCTGGCGATTATGCTTTCCTTCGATGCTAGAAGACAAAAGCATATAAACTTTTTTATATAAAGGTATATACATGAAAACCATTTTCGTTAAAGATTATGAACAGAAACGCAACTGGTATGTTATCGATGCAGCTGGTAAGCCGCTCGGACGCGTTGCAGCAAAGGCAGCTTCAGTGTTGCGTGGAAAGAACAAAGCTACATTCACTCCTAATCAGAACATGGGTGACTATGTAGTAATCATCAATGCTGCCAAGGTTGCTGTTACTGGCAACAAAGAAGAAGATAAGCTGTATCGCCACTACACCGGCTTTGTTCGCGGTCTTCGCAGCTACTCATTCGGCACGCTTATCGAAAAGAAGCCAACCGAACCACTTAAAATTACTATCAACGGTATGTTGCCGAACGGTCGCCTTGGTCGCGCTCTGATGGGCAATCTTAAAATCTATGCAGGTGCAGAGCATCCGCACACAGCTCAGAATCCTGTAGCGCTTGAAGTCTAAGGGAAGTAGAGGTCAATCATGGTAAAGAATATTGCTATCGGAACAGGAAGAAGAAAGACAGCTACCGCTCGCGTGTATCTTCGCGAAGGTACGGGTAAAATCGTTGTAAATGGTAAGGACGTTGCAGAATACTTTGACACTGCAGAGCAGGTTCAGATTGTACATCAGCCGCTTTTGGTGACAAGCAACGAAAACAAGTTCGACATTCTTATTAACGTATTTGGCGGTGGTTTGAATGGTCAGGCTTCTGCTTGTCTGCACGGTTTAAGCCGCGCTTTGTTGCAGGTAGATCCAGACAGCCGCACATCGCTTAAGGCAAATGGTTATCTTACTCGCGATAGCCGCATGGTAGAACGCAAGAAGTACGGTCAGCGTGGTGCACGCCGCCGCTTCCAGTTCTCAAAGCGCTAAGCGACAGGAATTATTTACCCGCAATGCATATTATTGCGACAGAACAGGTCAGCTCGGACTGCATGAAAGTGGAGACCGATGGTGCACCTGTTTTTTTTATGCGCACGGTCTATCTTTCAACGCTCGCTGTTGAGCGTATACATGCGGGGGAAGAGCTTGATGAAGAAGCTGCCCTTGATCTGCTTGATGCTTCGCTTGCGTTTGCTGCAGAAAAAAAAGCACTTGATTATTTAGCCCGGCGTGAGCACAGTCGTAAGGAGCTGGAACGAAAGCTGCTGCAAAAAGGCATGCAAAAAGCTGCCGTCTTTCGTGCGCTCGACTACCTTGAAGCCCGTCGTTTTTTAAGCGATGAACGCTTTGCCGAAAGCTGGCTTCGTACGCATACGCTCACAAAAGCGCAAGGGCGAAGCCGCCTGCTTTCCGAGCTTTTGTCGCGGGGCGTTTCGCGCGAGATTGCAGGCGAGGCACTGGACGCTTTTTTTGCAGAGCATGATGCAGACGCGCTGTGCGAGCGAGCAGTTGAAAAGGCGCTGCGTGTTGGTAAGCGCGATGAAAAGCTTGTACAGTCGCTCCTACAGAGTGGCTTTACCTACAGGCAGATAAAGCAAGCGCTTTCCGCATGGGAATCGAAAAACTGTGGGGAAATGCTGATTAATCGCCTCACCTGCCTGTCGGCAGACAGGAGTGTTAATCTTCACTTTTTAGTCCGCACATAACCGCAAATCACGGCGAACTGGGCAAACTGGACGGGGAATACTGCAAATTCGTGCGATTACGGAAAAATCTTGTGGCGGCGCGGGATGCGCTGCTAGGAAAGGAAAAATAAAAAAAGCCTATGCTAGAACAAACGTAAAAACTGCCTGTACAGAATGCCCTCACTCTTGGAGTCGCGCTCGCCGAACTCGCGGAAACGGTTTGCGTCGTTGGTGTAAAAGCCGATAAGATGCGGCTCGACCTCACATTCAAGGTAGACAATTCCGCCACCAACGAGATGCTAGGCTGCACGGAGTGCTTCAATTGCTTGTTCCATAAGTTTGTTACCCGTGAACGACAACTCGCCGTTATATGTGGCATTTTTTTCGAATTGTGCGATAAGAAAAGCGGAAGCGTTATAACCGCTGCCGTCTTCAATAATGTCAAGAATATTGCGGATTACGAAGCCGCTCATGCTTTCACCTCCCCGAATTTTCTGCGAAGTTTCCGCATGATTTCTTCGTGGTCGGTTTCAAAAATCGGGTCTGTCGGCGCTGGAATCGGCGGGTCTTTTTCCGAAAGCTCCAGTGCGCGCACGAACCGTTCCGCTTCTTCGGGCGTGGTGATGTGTACATTCGCGAAAATGCTTGAAGTTGCCATAATCTGCCTCCTTGTGAGGTATGCGTATTGTATAGCACAGACGGCAATGAAAATAAAGATTACGTGTCATTCTGAGCGGTCGGGCGTTGCCCGCGAAGAATCTATTTGTATCGCAACATGACGATTGTAAACAGCGTATTGAGCGCACTTGGCGGAAGTGCGTATTACTGGTCTTCGTCGCAAGACAATTCTTTCTCTGACTACGCATTGAAGCAGTACTTTTCCGATGGTCACATCTACTCCCGCGTCAAGGACGACCCCAGTGCCAGAGACAATAATGGTAGGATTCTTTGTATCCGTGCTTTTGAGTAGCCGAAGGCGGATGTAAAACGTACTGCCATGCTGAACGGTGAATGTGTCATGCTGAACTTGGTTCAGCATCTCATGTAAAAGGAGATTCCGACCTTCGTCGGAATGACAGAGGGGGGGGGGATGTCCTGCAATGCTTTTGCGCGTATATCGGCATAAAATCTTTCCGCACGCTTCGTAAGCTTTTTGAA
>CALAEZ010000156.1 GCA_937891125.1 uncultured Treponema sp.
TGTAACGAAATTATAATTTGTTGCAATCTGACTAATTGCTTGAATCATATTGCTTTTGTTTTCTGCTTTATCCCAAAGCTTTTCGTATGCAACAATAATCTCAAGTGCAAGAGAACTTGTTGGATTTACGACAGAATTCTTCTTACTGATCCAAGCAATGGTGTCAACAACATCATCACCATCGTTTAATCCAATTTCACCAAGTGAGCGCACGGCAGCGGTAATAACCATGGGCTCGTTATCAGCAAGTGCTACCTTTACGAGCGTCGTTTTTGACTCTTCTGTTGGTACCTTTGCAAGTAAATCGCATGATTTTGCGCGAATGTCAGGGAAGTTGTTCATTAAACGCCCGCCTGTACGTGACTGCGTGTTAACACCTTCGCCTGCAAGGTTGTCGAGTGCAACCATCATTTCTTTTGATACGCGACCGTCTTCTACCGCTGATTCAAGATACTGCAAGGCAACCATCTTGTTGTCACGGTCGTCAGAACCTGCAAGCTCTTTAATAACAACGTCTTCGACGCTGGTGAGATACTCGTCTTCTGCAGAAGATTCTGTTCGTTGGTTTGATTCTGATTGGGCAGAAAGGGCAGAAACTAGCATACATGCCAGCGCAACACCCACTGTTTTTTTTAGTACATTCATAGGGTAAAAATCCTCCTAAAGGGTTATAACTACTTTACTAGGAAAGCATATAAAAATCAATTGCTATAAACTGCCTTTAGTCTTCAATTGGCGGTAAATTAACCTTCCATTTGCCATTAATTTTGTGGAAGTTGTAATATACAATGTCCTTGTCTTCTTGCACCTGTACCGCTTTTACCGCTTTGTCTGATACATAGCGGATTTCGGTGACTTCACGTCCTTTGCGAGCCTGTATAAAGACAAATTTGAAGTATGCTTCAAGATTTGCAAGCTTCATTCCCTTTATCGGCATTTTCTTTTCTGCTTTTTGCAGGTTGGGACGAAGCTTGTAGTAGTCGATAGATTCCTGGTCAATATAGGTAAGCCAAGCTTTATAGTTACCGGTTGCCATAACTTCTTCAAGCTCTGCAATTATCTGCATAATTTCAGCTTTGTCTTGGGTATAGGTGTCCATATCAACCTGTACTTCGCCGATTGAACGAGAGTATTCCTGATCGACTTCTGGCTCAGGTACTACTTCTGGCTCAGGTTCAGGCTCTGGAGTTGGCTCTGGGGTGGGAGCAGGTGTTTCGACAACAGGCTGCTCTTCTACAACGGGCGCAACCTCTGTGCTTTTGCAAGAGTACAATACGGCGCCAACTGACATCGCCACAAGTATGGCAAAAATTGATTTAATCTGTTTCATGGTTTTTATGATACATCACTTGTTTCATTTCGTCAAATATGTTATTTTCATGCACATGACGACTGCTATTTTTCCTGGCTCTTTTGATCCTCCTACGTACGGGCATATGAATATAATAGAGCGTGCAAGCCGTTTATTTGATAAGGTTGATGTTGTTGTTGCCGTAAATACAGCAAAGAAATATTTTTTTGAGGCAGAGGAGCGCCTGTTAATGTTAAAGGCGCTTACTGAGCCGTATCAGAATGTTTCCGTTCATTTGTGGAATCGCTTAATTGTTGAATATGCAAAAGAAAATCATGCAAATGTTCTTCTTCGTGGAATTCGCAATATGAGTGATTTTTCGTATGAATTTGACCTTTCACTGATGAATCACAGCTTAAGTCCTCAAATTGAAACACTTTTTATGCCGACCGAACCCCGTTTTTTTACCATTAAATCAAGTGCAATAAAGGAGATTGCCGCTTTTGGTGGAGATATTTCTAGTATGGTGCCACCTGTTGTGGCGGCTGCTATGAAAGAAAAGGCGTCTCAAGCTTCGTCTGTTCGTAATAGCGAAAGGAGCTGACTTTTTGTGGAAGCGAAAGAACGTGCTCCGAATAATCGCACGCTTACCTTGACCGATAAGGAGCGGGCGGCTTTGCTCCCTCGGCTCGTGACGCAGGAGATGGCTTGTGCTGGCGTTAATCTTACCGATCGGACACTGCAGGGCGATGTGTTTACTCTACTTACGTATGTTCCCGACGGCTTTGCTGACCTTATTATCATCGATCCCCCCTATAATCTGACCCGCAATTTTAATGGTATGCAGTTTACCGCCCGCACCGAAGCTCGCTATGAAGCGTATGTGGAAAGCTGGCTTCCGCTTGTCTGTAAAAAGCTTTCTGACACAGGCTCTCTCTACCTTTGTGGTGACTGGAAATGTACGGCGACCTTGCAGCGTGCGCTTGAAAAAGAGTTAACGATACTGAACCGCATTACTTGGCAGCGTGAAAAGGGGCGCGGCGCTTCCGCTAACTGGAAAAATGGTATGGAAGACATTTGGTTTGCGGTAAAAAATCCAAAGCAGTATTACTTTAATGTTGAAGCAGTAAAACTTAAGCGCCGCGTGCTTGCGCCGTATACGGAAAACGGTAAGCCAAAAGATTGGGAGTCTTCAGCTGCGGGAAAATTTCGATTAACGTATCCATCTAATTTTTGGGACGACATTTCAATTCCGTTTTGGTCTATGCCAGAGAATACCGACCACCCGACACAAAAAAGCGAAAAACTGTATGCAAAGCTTATTTTAGCTTCGAGTAAGCCTGGAGATTTGGTGTTTGACCCTTTTTTAGGAAGCGGCACGGCAAGTGTTGTTGCAAAAAAGCTTGGAAGACACTACTGCGGTATAGAGCTGAATACTGAATACTGCTTATGGGCTGAAAAAAGGCTACAAATGGCTGAAGCTGACAAGTCTATACAGGGGTATTCGGGAGGCGTGTTTTGGGAGCGAAACACAACGCAAGCGCAGAAAGAGAATGTGCTGTAGTTTTGGTGAATGTAAAGAAGGTAATGACCAATAAGTTCGTGACATGTGGTCATTAAGCCTGTCAAAATGACCATGAACGCTATATATAGTGGTTTCGGGTTTCGATACGCACTTCCGTGCTACTCAACCACCGAACCACCGCAATTTTTACTTATTAGTCATACCCTTTTCTTATGAAAGCTGGCGCGCTTCTTACTCTAGGTTATCTGCTAAAATTGCGTAGCACGGAGCTGAATGAGAGTAGGCAAAACCCGTTATTTTTGTCGACATGGTGTAGAGCGCACGCTTGTGCAGTGCAGAGTAGCCTGAGCACATTGTTGTAACAAATGTCGTTGCCGCGCTTGTATCGCTTGAAGCGAGCATGATAGCCATGACCATAGTGTTTAAGAAGAACTGCGGGCGGAATGTGGTGCTTACCGTGTATGTTGTGTTTTCGTCATCATCGGTGCCTGTTGTCATTGTGAAGCCTTCGCTGTAGGGGTCGTAGCTTGAAACTCCAAAGCCGAGTTTGTTTAAGTATGTGATGAGCTCAGTGGCTTCTTCTTTCGTGCTGTATGTTATGCTGAACGTGTTGTAGCTTGCACTTGATGCGTCGCTAAGCTTGTACAAATCTTCGCGGTCGGTTGCAACGCCGCTTAAATAGCTTACGTCCTGCGCTCCAGCTGATGTGTAGCTAGAAGCAAACATTACGGTGTTTTTCCATTCAGAAAGATAGCTGGAGGCAATGCTTGCCGTTTTGTCGGTGCCGTAGCGGGTAAAGCTCCAGTCAGAAAGCGGAAGCTCTGTTACCAGGTCATCGCTGTTTATGATGTTAAAAATCGTCGTATAGTTTGCAGCGTCGCTTGCTGTTGTTGTGCGCGGGGTTGCAAAGCCGTAGGTAAACGTTGTGTAAGAGCCGTCATCTTCGTAGACTTTTCCTAAAATGTTTACAATGGCAGCTCCGCGGGAATGCCCGGTAAGCAGAATGATTGTTTTTGTCGCGCTGGAATCTGCTTTTTCGCTCATGTAGCTTTCAAACGCCGTTTTAATGCGGCTTGCCGCCAGAGCAAAGCCCTTGTGCTCGGTGCTGTAGCTTGCAGCTAGGGTTGCGTAGTTGGTAAGTGATTCTTGCTGAACCGCGCTTGTGTCGACAGTGCTATCTGCAAGATATGCTTTTGCAGCAGAATGTGTTGCAGAAAGCGTTGCATAGGTGTAAGCCGAGTCATACGCGCCAACGTCAAAATTGCTCTGCCACTGCGCCTGTCCCGATGAGCCCTGCACGGCAAGCGTAAAAATCTGGTAGGTGGTCTCTCCGCTTGTAACACTCTTATGTGCAAAAACCGCATTGGTTAAATCATCTTTGTCAGCTAAATAGTCGTCTGCTGAAAGCTCGGTATACGTTGCGTCTTCAAAGCCAAAGTTTGCATAGAGCGTTACGTTGTCAGATGAGGTAGCCGGGTTTGTGCTGCTTGTCTTAAGCGAAACCTTTACCGTGTCATACGCGTCAAAGGCAAGTGCGTATGCAAACTTTGCAAGCGTCGGGCTATATTCAGTATTGTCTGCTCCAACAAGCAGGTCGTCAGAGTAGGTAACGTTCGTGTCAAAGCTTAAAAGATTTGAGCCGAGTGTAAAGTTTACCGTTGTGTTTGTTTCGTCATAGTCGTAGTCAGCTCCGCTTCCGTT
>CALAEZ010000157.1 GCA_937891125.1 uncultured Treponema sp.
CCCGGAAGCATAAGCGCGCCTTCAAAGGCACTAGCCGCCGCACAGCGGTAGACGGAGCTTCTTCCCCACATGGTCACCAAGCCGTTTTTGTCAAACAGGGCAGGGAAAGTCTTCATGAGGGCAAACGAGTGCGCCTCAAACTGGCGGGCAATGTCCGGCGCATGCTCGTAGCCCCACCAGCGGTTCCAGAGCGGCGCATACACATTAAATGCCCAGCAGGAATAGTAGTCAAAGCTCTGCCCGTCGCGGTACCAACCGTCACCGGCATAGTAATTTAAAATGGCGGCAGCATGGTCAAACATGACCGCGCGGTCGATGGCATAGCCGTTTTTAGAAAGAAAAGCCATCACCAGCATGTTAAAGAGCCGCCAGTTTTGCGGCACGGTGGGAGCGGCGGCATACGAAGAAAGAAAAGCGGCAATCGTGTCCTTTTCTGCCTTGGTATACTGTTCCCAGATAACCGTTTTTGTCACTTCAAGCGCAATGACCAGTGCGCAGGTTTCTACCGTCTGCTGATACGTGCGGAAAGAATTTTCGGCGCCTGAAAGCGTTTGAAGCTCATCGAAGGAGCCGACAGAAAGCGGGTCGCCAGGGGTACAGGCGCGCAAAATGTGGCTTTTGTAGTACTTGGCGACCGAAAGCCCGTTCAGACAGAGCGCAGGCTCAAGCTTGATAAGCGGACCGGCAATAAAAAGCGAGCGCGTTAAGCCTTCAAAGCGCTCTGCACGCACTTCAAGCTCCTGTTGGCTTTTAGGTGCGTCAGCATGCGGGTATGTTACTTTTGTTTCTGCGCGCGGCATGACAACAGGTGCGTCAAAAGAATGAATGTGGGAAAAAATGCCAGAAAGCAAATGCTTTGCAGCAGAAATCCAGTGAGCGCGGCTCATGCCAGTATACGGGCTGAGCGCAAAATCAGGCTCACTGACAGAAAAGACGTCAGACATATCTCTAGCCTACGGTGAGCAACCGGAATTGTCAAGCAGAAACAGTTGACAGCAAAAAACAGTTGCCTGTTACGCGCCGACGCATGCCTGCCAAGTGTCTTCCGCCAATTCACCGTCGCCTACAGCCAAGTCCACCGCGTGCGCCGACCGTCTTCCGTGAAAAAACTGCCACCCAGCGCGAAAAAACGACCGCACCTTTCCCGCCGTTTTTTAGAAAAAAAATCTTTTTGCAAAAAAAGCTGTTCGGGCATATAATGGCGCTATGAAACAGCTTATTATCATCACCGGCGCAAGCTCCGGCATGGGTGCGGAGTTTGCGCGACAGCTCGCAGACGAGTACACAAAAAAGCAGGAAGCGGCGGAATTCTGGCTGATAGCCCGCACCGAAGCAAACTTGGAAAAGATTGCAAGCGATGTGCGCCGCGATGGTATTACCGTTCGTCTGTTTCCCATGGATGTGAAGGGCATGGAGGGCGTCCGAAAGCTTGCCATGCACTTGGGTGTTGAAAGTGAAGTCGGAGAATACACCATCTCTGTACTGGTCAATAATGCCGGCTTTGGCACGTACGGGCCGTTTGAAGACACGAACATGCTGCGCGAAATTGAAATGATTGACGTAAACTGCTCTGCGCTCACCGGCATTTGCGGCATCTGCCTTCCGCACATGCATGAAGGAAGCCGCATCATAAACGTAGCAAGCTTAGCCTCGTTTCTGCCGCTGGGAAACTTTGCCGTCTACGGAGCGACAAAAGCGTACGTTTTAAGCTTTACGCTGGCTCTTCGTGCCGAAGTAAAAGACAAGGGCATTCATGTGACGGCGCTTTGTCCAGGACCGGTGAGCACCAATTTTGCAAATGTCGCTTCTAACGGAAAGCGCAAGGAAGTAAAGCATGGAGCAAGCGCAAAAAAAACGGTTGCACACTGCTTAAAATGCTCGCGCAAGGGTAAGGCACTGGCAATATGGGCGTTTAAGTGGAAATTCAAGGCCTTTATGAGTCGCTTTGTCGGAAGGTATGCAGGCGCTCGCTTTACATACCTATACTGCAAGCGACCGCATTAGGTTCTTGCAAACTTAAGCAAAACGATGCTTATCGCAATAAACAGGAATACGGGAAACCACGCGCCCATAAACGGCGAAATATACTCAAACTTTGCAAGCAGCATGGTAATCATCTGCGACACGTAAAACAAAACAGCAGCACTAATGCAGCTTGCAAGGCTTGTCAAAAGCACGTTTTTGCGCGTTTTCCCGCTTAATCCAATCGATAAAAATACAACGATAAACAAAATAAAGGGAAAGGCAAATTTCTTATAATATTCACTCCGCGCCTCTCCGCTTGGTAAGCCCGTACGCTGCAAATGCTCAATATATGTTCGTGCCTCAGACGCGCTTACCGTTTCTACGCTGATTGTGTTATTACGAAAGGTTTCGGGCGGCTCCGTCAAAAGCGCCGTAATATCGCGGCTCGGCGGCTGGATTTCCATGCCATCGTCCTTTATCGTATACTGCGTTGCGCCAGAAAGCACCCAGCGGTCATCACGCCACAGTGCACTATCCGCGCGAATTATCGCCTGTAAGGACTTGTCTTCGTTTCGCATCACAAGATATAGCGAAAACAGGCGCCCTGCCTCATCATCGTAAAAATCGGCCTTATAGATAAGATTTCCGCCATTACTAAGAACTACGATTTTATCATTGTTAAGCGATTTTTCCTTGTTAAGCGCTGTTGTCTGAAGCTCCCCCTTTTGTGCATACGTCGGAACAACAAGCTTGTCCTCAAAGACAAAAAGCCCAATGCTCATAAGAAAAGAAAAAACTAACAAGGGAAGCGTAAACTTTATAAGCGGAACGCCAGAAGCAAAAACCGCCACCAGCTCATTATTCGCATAAAAATCGCTAAGCGAATATGAAACGGCAAAAAGGACTGCCAGCGGCGTTGCATACCACACCGTTTTGGGCAGGTACAAAAGCTCTATTTTTCCTACCAGTGTCATCGGCACCTGATTTGAAATATAGCTCCACAGATTCATCAGAAGATCGACAAGCCCGAGCACCAACGCAAAAAATGCAAGTGCACCGAGAAAAAGCGGAATAAACTTTTTGAATAAATACAGAATCAGCGTCATTTGCTATAACAATGCAATTTCTGCAACCGAAAGCCCCGTAATTTTAGCAGCCTGCTCTGCCGAAAGCCCCATTGAAAGCGCATTGCGAGCAGCCTCCCGCTTTTCTTCTGCTCGACCTTCAGCTCTGCCTTCTGCCCGACCTTCTGCCCGACCTTCTGCCCGACCTTCTGCCCGACCTTCTGCCCGACCTTTTTTTCTTCCCTCAGCTCTGCCTTCTTCCAAGCCCAGCTTTCTCATTGCCTCACGGGAAGAAAGCTCGTCACGCTCACGCAATTCCATGTGGTACTGGGCAATCCAATAACTTACATCAGAACTGATATTCGACAATGATTTCTGAGCCTGCATAAGTCCTTCCTCCTTATATGTAAGCCTTTGAATAAGGCCCTGTTTTTGCGGATTATCCACCTCTTTCAGAAACAGCGCCCAATTCTCAAGCAGTGTATTCGTTTCAAGGGAATTTTCACGATCCTCAATTTTGGGTAGCTCAATAAAAATAATATTCAGAGAATTTGAAAGCTCAAGCCCATCTTTTGTACGCATTGCAAAGCGATTTATAGCCTGCTTTGTTTTTGGCGCATACACAAAATCCAAGACCGTAATTTGATACACAATCGGAGCTTTTTCCCAGCTTTCGCCCTTTTTAAGATAGGTTGTTTCAAGGCGTGCAACCTGATATTCTGCACGCTTTCCATAATCATACGCCTGATTAAACGCCTGCATTTCTATGTCTACAGCCCTGCCGTCATCAAGCTCGCAGGCAATATCGTAATCTACACCGCGCTGCCCTTCAAAGGCTTTAGGCGCATTATTTGCAGTAAGGTGCACATTTTTTACCTTTTGCTCAATGGCGGCTTCTATAAAGGATTTGAGTGCAGCCTTTGACTCTTCCGTAGGCTGCGTAAAGAGCGCCTTAAAGGTCGTATCGACGCGCGGATTTAAGAGCGCACCATGCGCCATCTGAGAAACGTATTCTTCTTCTGACGGGAAAGCAACCGAATTCATGCGCCTATCTTACTGTATTTTTTTTTGTTTGTGTAGGGAGATAACACGCGCGCCACACAACAAAAAAAGCCGGCTCTCCGTGTAAGGAAAACCGGCGTAAGATAAACCGCCCTATGTTAAAGGGCAGTACACAGTGCTACGAAAGACTTACTCTGCGTAGGTAATGGTGATATTTTTCATTCGTGCTTGCACATTAGTAGTACCAGTGTTGATAAACTCTATTGAAGTTGCAGAGCCAGACCATGTACCTGTAGCCTCACTTAAAGTCCATGTTGCAGGACTTGTAGTAAAATCGCTGCCAGCATAACTTGAAGATGTAAATGTTATAACAACACTTGTTATAGTTTTTGTTGACGAAATAACAAGCGAATTATAACGATAGAGTCTTGCATCACCACCCGCGGCATTGAGAGCAGGTGCGGTTGAACCTGTTACACTTGTTAAAGTGGTAGCAGTCGTATTCTAGGTTAAGGTAGCATTAGTTGTTGAAGTTGGTAATGCAGTCAATGAACTAAAATTTATCACCTCTTCGTTATCTGCGATGAGCGTAAATGTGGCAGAAACGACGTCAGAAAGGTAGGTTGTTTCGTCATACGTAAGAACGATGAGCACATACAAGGTACCTGCAGCAGTTACGTTGTAAGTAAATGCGTTGTCAGTGAGCTCTGCTTTTGTTCCAGCTGTCGTGTAGTTAGAAGGCGTAAGTGCCGTACCAAAGCTGTAGTAAAGTTCTGCGCCGTCACGGGTGTCTGTGTTGGTGATGGTTACGCCGGTTCCGCTTGCAACAGCCCCACTTGTGCTGATTGTCGGGTTAGAAACAACCGGGCTAAAGTCAAGTCCGACTTTGTAGAACTGCATCTGGTAAATATTTGTTGTCTTTCCATTTCCGTATGTGGTGAATGAAGAAATACTACTGTACCATTCAATCTCAAGACCTGTTGTTGAGGTTGTTGTAAGGTAGAACTTGCTTGTGTCGCTTTCGTCAGCAACAACAGACCAGGTTGCAACGGTTGTGTCATCCTCTGAAAGTGCTTCAAGTGTAAGTGAGTTAGATGCAGAAGAAGTCAAAGCAGTGCTTGTTGAATAGTAAATGGTTGCACCTTCAGAGGCAGTTGCAAGCTCAACTGTTGTACCGCTTTCTACATCGCCTTCGTCTACGCTGAATGTTACCGGGTAGAGGTATTCGGTGTCGTTGTATCACTAACTGCATTGCTTGGATTACCAAGATAAAGTGATGAATTTTCTTTCGGGATCACTGTAAAGGTAGCCTGAGACCTGCTTGAAACATTTCCGCTTGCGTCAACGGCGACGGCATAGACGGTGCAGTCTTCGTAGAGCGGAATCGAATCAGTATACTGTGTGCCGTTTTGATAATTCGTCGGATAAAACGGCAATTCGGTGGCATACTAGATAGTCGTATTAGCCGTTGCACAGCTGAGCGTAAGCTCTGTGTCGTATGAGACCGCTCCGCCATCCGGTTCAAACGTAACAGCCGCAACGGAAACTGATTTTTCTGTATCATTGGAACACGAAACACAACACAAAAGCGCCGCTAGTGCGGTAAGCGTGATAAAAAACTTTGATATATGCATGAGTCTATTGTCTGATATTGCTCGGTCTTTGTCAAACGTGCGGTGGTGGCTAATTCAGGGGATAGAGCTTTTATTGGCTGATTCAGTGGGATAAAGATGATGCAGGCGGATTAAGATGAAAAAGCTGCTGCTTCTGACAGAACCGTGCTACAGCATACGGTAGAACAGTGCTACCGCATAAGGTAGAGCACTACCAGCGCAGGGGCGCTGGTAAGACCTCGCTTGCGTTGTAGCACTTCGCCGAAGGTGAATGTGCCTCTCTCGCAACGCATCTGCGCTACGAGCAGACCGCTCCCTACCCTTATGCGGGTGCAAAAAAATGCCGTGCGAGCTCTGTTTCCAGAATACGCACGGCAAAAAATAGCTACGAGGGATTATTTATACAAAGTAATCTCGTATGCAGTTCCGGTTTTTGATGTACCGTATGTTGTCCAGTTAGAGTTGTAGTACTCAAGCTGGGCGGAAGTTCCGCTGATGTAGAACGTTGTAGCTCCGTCAGCAGTTGCTGTTACAGTGAATACAGCGTTGTCTGAAGTTGCATCTGCAAGCGTCAGGTTGTTATTGCCTGTCGTTGTAAGATACTTTCCGTCGTTGGTGAATTGAACGCCAGAATCAGAGACTACTGCTTTCAAAGCGAGCAGATCGTCAGCAGCCTTCATTTTTGCTCCGTCGTTATACACGCTGACGCTAGCTCCAGTAAAGCCCTTATTAGAGGTTGTCGAAGACATTGCCGTTTTGCCAGCCGCATTGTAGAAATAGACAACATCGCCATTGCTCAATGATGTAACACGATCAAGGAATGTGCTTGTTGTATCTACCGTGTAGGTTGCGCTTGTGCCTGAAGAGAATGTCTTTGCATCGCTTGAAACGAGAACTGCATAAACTGTTGTCGTTTCGTTGATTGTTAATGCAGTGGTGTACGGGGTTCCTTCGGTGTAGTTTGAGTAATCAAGTGCTGTTTCTGTTGAATAATAGATGCTTGCACCGCTTGCGCTTGTGGGCACACTAAGCGTTACGCTTGTACCTGCATCAACCAGATAACCGTCACCTACACTGAACTCGACATCGTCATCATACATAGTAAGGTCGCTGTAGGTGATAATGACTGAAGAGAGCTTATATGCAGAACCTGATGTGGTACCGAACGAAACGCTTGATGCAAAGCCAGTCCAAGTCTTAGTTGTAGAGTCATAAGAACCCGTAGTTGCGGCAAACGTATCTCCAGGAGCTGTAGTCCAGTTGAACAGGATTGCAGTGATAGACTTTGTTGAGGTGAAGTCGATAGTGTTATTCTGGTAAACACGGATTCCGCTTTCTGATGAATTGTAAATCGGGTTATTGCTTCCAGAGCCTTTTGAAAGCTTTATCGTGACATTCGTACCTGTTATTGTGGAATCAACTCCTGTTGAGTTTGAAGTCTCAATGCTATCTGCATAATCCGCAAACTCAATCAGCTCGTCGTTTGCGCCAAGGCAGGTAACGGTAAATGAGCCACTCCATGCGGTATAGTCTGTTTTTACGGCATAGACATAGATAGTTGTCTTTCCTGCAGCAAAGCTTGAGAGTGCTGATGAATATGCAGTTCCGGCTGTGCTGTAGTTATCCGCAGTGAGCTCTGTGGTCAGTGAGTAGTAAATCGTTGCGTTCGGTGTTACGGTTGCAAGAGTGACTTCATCATCTGAAGAAATTGACGTTGCGCTGATGACGACCTGGTTGACGGTATTTGTCAGCGTTGAGGTTGCGTCTCCGATAACGCTTGCATCTTTTGTGTACAGAGAAATGAATTTAACCTGATTTGAAGACTCATAGAAGCTTACATAACCAAAGTGAGAAAGAGAACCAGTCTCTGAGCTTGAAATCACTGCTTCATCACTTGTGTAATCAGCTTTGTCAGCATTGATACCGCAGAGGTCGAGTGTCTCAAGACCTGAGAAGTCAGTCTTTCCGGTAAGATTCTTGTAGTACAGCGTGGTCGTATCATTAGCCGCTGTCTTTTCAATGCTGTTGTATGCGCTGATTTCAGGATTTCCGTAGTAAAGCTGTCCCTTTGTAGCCGTTACGGTAACGTATTCGCCCGGAGTATATGCGGTTGCATCAAGGTTATAGTTAAAGATGATGATTGACGCATTTTTGTCCTGAATATACACATTGCCTGAGGTAGTTTTGCCGTTTGTCATTGTGACATAACCGCTTACCGTAATAGCCTCGCTGAATGTAACTGCTGAAGAAGAATCGCCAATTGCCGCAATAACATCATCGATGTTGCCGTCAATCTCGTAGTTTGCATCGTCGGTCAGCGGAAGGTAGCGAACGGTGCTTGTAAAGGTTTCGCTTGTGACCATTGAGGGGCCATCGCTATTGACTGCGACTGCATAATAGGTCACTTCTTCGTTAAGTGCTCCAGTAAGAGTAATAGCGTCTGCATAGGTCGTCTGGTTTGCATAATCAGCTGCATCAAAACGTGTTGTGCTGTAATACACGGTTGCACCTTCTGTTGCAGATGCGAGTGCAAGTGTCGTGTAGCCAGTGTAGAAGCCGTTTTCAACATCCGGGTCGCCGTTTGTAAGAGTAAAGGTCGGCGCTTTTGGGCCAGTGACCTGATACTGTGCTGAGCTTCCGCTTGAGCAGTTGCCATTTGCATCGACTGCAATAGCGTAAATAGTGCAGTTTTCTGTTACTTCTACGCTATCCGCAAGCTTTCCGGCGGTTAAATAATTCTCGCTTGTCAAAGCCTGTTCTGTAGAATAATAGAAATCCACATTCGCGGTTGTAGATGAGAATGATACGGGAGTTCCCTGAGAAACAGTTCCGCTTGCAGGGCTGAACGTTACTGCTCCAATTGTTACGCCGCCATCGTCGTCGTCGCTGTTTTTACAGCTGACGGCTAAACCGACAAGTGCGAGTGCGGATAGTGCGCACAGCACACGTTTCAATGCTTTCATTTTTTCCTCCTCCGACTCTCCGCCGGAACACTTTATATATGCGGGGCACAATCGCGCCCCGTTTTTGCCTTTTTTTTTACTGTGCAATCAGCACTTTTGGCATTTCTGCCCAGCGCTTGTCGATGGCACCCCAGCTCTTGAGCTCATCGATGACGGCATCGCGGAACGGAATGTAGGTGTTGTCAACTTCCAGCGCAGTCTGGGCGATAACGTCGTATTTGTCGCCGCCGTCTGCCATAAAGTCGTTTACAACGCAGGTGTAGGTCTTTTCGTCGTCCACCTCTTCGCCGCTGTCCAGAACGATTTTCTGCACGCGGTAGCCCTCGGGCATTCTGGTGGTGTAGTATACTACCCCGCCTGCAAACTGCCCTGCGCGGAAGCCGACGCTGTTAATGCCGTGGTCAACGATTTTCTTTAAGTCCTTTCCCTTTACCTTGATGACAACGCCGGTGTTGTCAAACGGAATGAGCTCCCACATGTCGTTTACGGTGAGCGTGCCTGCGTTTACGGTCTTCCGTAAGCCGCCGCCGTTCGTTACGGCAAAATCAGTCTTGTAGGCAGCTTTCATGGCGCTTGCAATCACAAAGCCAAGCGGCGTTACGTTCGGCACGTTCTCCTCGTGGCTCAGCTCAGCTTCTACCGTACAGATGGTCTCGCCCAGCTGCTCACCGTACTGAGAACGGTAGTCGGCAATAATGCTGAGCATGTCGGGGTCTTCGGTAATCGCATCCTTTTCCTTGTACACTTCGATGACCGAGCCTTTTGCCTCACGCAAGCCGTTTTCGCCGAACTTTAAGCGGATAACGCTGATGGCGCGGCCGTAGTTGATTGCCTGCACGACCGGCTTTCCGTTGAGCGTGCCGTTAATGTATTCGTGGCTGTGACCGGTAATCACCGCGTCAACGCCCTTAATCTTGCAGACGTCCTCAATTTCGGTGCTGTTGTCTGCACTTACCGGGCTTCCCTTATACAGGCGGTTTTCGTGCGTGCCGATGTGTGAAAGCACGACGACAGCATCCGGCTTATACGTTGCCTGCACGCGGCGGAGCACCTTGCGGATACATTTTGCGGGGTCTAAAAATTCAAAGTTTTCGACGCGCTTTTTTGCGGCGGTGTACAGCGTGTCTACCGTTGCCGCGCCGATAATGCAGATGGTGTGTCCGCCGATATTGTACAGCTCGTATTCCTTGCACCAGTCCGGGATTTTTCCCGTGCGCTTATCGACAAGGTTACAGGCAAGGAAGGTAAAGCCACCGTCTTTTTCCCACACCGGGAAAAGCTCATCTCCCCAGTCAAATTCGTGGTTACCGATGGTGCTGGTGACAAGCCCTGCTTTCTTAAAGAAATCACTTACGATTTTTCCCTGACTTAAGTTAGAAAGCGCGCTTCCCTGATAGTTGTCGCCTGCAGAGACGAAAATGCTTTCGGGGTATGCGCCTTTGAGCTCAGTGAGCACCTCGTTCAGTTTTGCCATGCCGGGATTCTTGCCGGCTAAATCTTCTTCGACCGAGCCGTGAAAGTCGTTTACGGCAAAAATCGAAACGTATTTTGATTTTCCGTTTTCCAGAAACGAGCTTGCGCTGTTTGTCGTGCCCATTTTGCGGATTGTTTCCGCAGAGACGGTCGTTACGCCAAGCGCAAGGGCAGCTGCAAGAGAAAGCGCTGCATATAATTTTTTAACGTTAAAAAGTCTTTTCATAGCTGTTTTTCTCCCCGCCTTTTTTAGTCAAACTTAATTTTTCCGTTCACCGTGAATGAAGAAATGCGCTCAGAATTGCGCCGTGAATACGAAGGCGAGCTTGCGTATTCTGCTGAAAGCTCTAAGTATTTAACGGGCGCAAACACCGCTCCGGCGCTGAATTTTGTAAAATCGGCAAAGTCCTGGTCGGGAAGCGTTGAGTAATCGCTCCATTCGATAAGCTCGCTGTTCTTGTAGTAGTTAAAACCGCCGTAGACGGTAAGCGGGATGGTCGTAAAGTCTTCTGCATCAAGCTCAAGCTTTCCGAAAAAGCCCTTGCCGTTTACGTCCAGATCATCTCCGTACAGGAACGCTTCCACGCCGCCTGAGAGGGTGACAAAGTCGTAACCGGTAAAATACTGCGGATTGAACGAAAGCGATGCTTGAGCCTTTGCCGCCTGCTCGGTATTTGCAATGTAGTAGTCGCTTGCCGCTGAATAGCCGTAGAAGCGGTCAGTGCTTGACCAGACCTTATGCTCAAAAAACGCTGATTTCCACGAGCCTGCAGCTGAAAGCGTTGCACCAAAGAAGCTTACGTCAGCGCCTGCCGCCACCGATTTTGAAAAGTCGTAATCTGCATTGTCGTCAGTGCGATCCTTCCAGTTCAAGAGCATGGCTTCGATATATGCGCCATAGCCTACAAAGCCCTTTGCGCTGTATGAAAGCCCTGCGTCAAGCGCAAAATTCTTTTTTGCAACGAGCATGTCGCTTGCAATTCCCTGCACCTGCGCCTGTATGGTCGCGCCGAGGCTTTCTGCATAGAACGTGTAGCGTGCCTTTGCGCCAGCCGCCCATTCGCCGTCAATGCCCGGCCAGTAGTCGAGCGTGTCGGTGTCGTAATCTTCTGCAACCTGCTCTTCGCCGCCTGCAATGCCGGTAAACACGGACGCTTCCAAGCCCTGCACAAGGCCTTTTTTAAGCGACACGGTAAGAGCCGAGCCGCCCTCGCTCTGTCCTGCCAGGTGTGAGAAGATTTTGTCGCCTGCTAAAAGGCGCTTACCCATAAAGTCAACGCGTGCGTCAGCAGCGCCTGCAATGTTCGTAATCGTAATGTAGGCTTCTTTTACAGCATCCTTCAAGTCAGTAGAGTCAGAGTCTCCATCAACGATTGCCTCAAACTCGCGCTTTGCCTTCATTTTGAGCTCTGCCTTTTCTTTTTCGCTTGAACTCATATCCTGATAAGACGCATAGCTTACATCGCCTGTTGCAAGCAGGCTGTAGTCAAGCTGGTCGATAGCAGTCTTAATGTGATAGTAGATTTCGTTATACAGCGCCTGTGCGTCCGCCCATTTCTGGCTTGTCCAGTTTACGTCGCTGGCAGGCTCTACCGTTG
>CALAEZ010000158.1 GCA_937891125.1 uncultured Treponema sp.
GGAAGAATATATAAGCTATTTTCATACTTAAAAAAAGCCCGATACGGAATCAATGCCTTCTTGTTTGTCGGTATAAATATGCCGTCTATTACTTTCCCAGTAGATCTGTCTATTTCTTGTAACAGATTCTTTCCGGTGCTAATTATCCATACACTCTCTTCATCTGCATAAATACTATCACTAAACAATTCATCATTTATATTCATTGAAGTCCTCCTGGTATTTCACATTCACCAATAGTCCAGAATAATTTCGAGTGCATTTCTCACACTCCCAGTTTTCTCCTAGCTTGCCCCCGCATTCACACATCCACCCATTTTGAACGGCTGGTACACCGACCATCAAAGCATAATCGGGAACATCCTTTGTAACGACTGCACCAGCTGCTATCATTGCTTTTACATCTGCTGCCGTCCGAATACCACCACTTGCTTTAACTCCCAGACTGTCGCCAACCGTCTTACGCATTAACGCAACCGCATGTTCGGTAGCTCCATTCGGAAGCGCTTTTCCGTCAGCGTCCTTTGGAGTGGCAAAGCCCGTGCTTGTTTTTACAAAATCCGCTCCCGCTTCTTTTGCTGCAAGACAGCATTTTTCAATTTCATCATCAGTCAAATAGCACGTTTCCAGTATGACTTTTACCACAACCGTTTTTTCAAGCTCGCTCGCTTCAACACGACTGTCGGCAACAACAACACGAATGTCATCCTCAACGCTTTCAAAGTCGCCTTCTTTCACCAACCCCAGATTTATTACCATGTCAAGCTCATCAGCGCCGCTTGCAACAGCATTTCGAGCCTGCGCTGTCTTATCGGCAGCAGCATCAGCACCGAGCGGAAAGCCAATAACCGTACACACTTTTATAGCAGAGCCATCAAGCAAATCATGCGCTGTCGGCACATAACAGGGGTTAACACAAACAGAAGCAAATCCATATTTTTTCGCTTCTTCACACAAGCGTACAATGTCATCGGTTGTTGCACAGGCAGAAAGCTGTGTATGATCAATCATCTTTGCAAGCTCTTGTTTCGTCATCTTTTCCTCCAAAAAAAAATGCAAATAATCTTAACAGAAAAAGTATAGCACAAAAAATGCAAAATGCAAAATACTGTTTTGACAACACTGTTTTTATAGTGCACACTTTGTTAGCTATGCCTAATTAACTCTTTATAATACAAGAAAAAGCTTGTATCCGCTCTCTTTTCATGCTATACTGCTACCACATCTTAACCGAAGAGAGGTACTATCATGGCATACAAGATTGACGCTTCTAAATGCGTAAACTGTGGAACGTGCGAACCAGATTGTCCAGCTGGCGCTATCAGCGAGGCTGACGGACACCGCCAGATTGATGCTTCACAGTGCTTAAGCTGTGGAACTTGTGCTTCAGAATGTCCTGCAGAAGCAATTTCTGAAGAGTAACTAAAAACGGTATCAACGTTACCGTTATGTACTAACCGGCATTTTTCAGTCTCGAAATGCCGGTTTTTTTTTGCGCTAAACACAGCTTCTGTGATAGCCGACAGAACAAAAACGTAAAAGCGCTACATGTTTGTATACGTCTGCACCTCATCTTCAAGGTGCTCTATTTTTATGCCCGCTTCCTTAAACATTGCAAGACTGTCTGCTTCATCATGATAATGCTTTTCACACACAACCCGCTTAATGCCGCAGTTTATGATGAGCATAGCACAGGTGCGGCACGGGGTCATCTTACAGTAGACGGTCGCACCATCAATCGTAATACCGCGTTTTGCCGCCTGACAGATGGCGTTCTGCTCTGCATGCACCGTGCGCACACAATGCTGCGTAATTGAGCCGTCAGAGTGAATACTCTTACGCAGTAAATGCCCTACTTCATCACAATGCGGAAGACCTGCAGGGCTTCCAACATAGCCGGTAACTAAAATCTGGTTATCGCGGGCAATCACGCAGCCGCTTCTGCCTCTGTCGCAGGTTGCCCGCTTTGCAACCGTGCGGCAGACTTCCATAAAGTACTCGTCCCAGGTAGGACGGATATATTTTTCGTCTGCCATACGCTTTATTTTACCGCTTCAAAAACAATATCTGCAAGGAAAACTGCCGCCAAAATCCAGGTAACCACTGGAATGTCCTTTGTCTTCCGTGCAAACAGCTTACAAAGCACATAGCTGATAATACCAAATGCAATGCCCTTTGAAATTGAGTAGGCAAACGGCATTGTCATAATCGTGATGAATGTAGGGATTCCTTCTGTTGGGTCCTTAAAGTCTATGCTAGTAACGCTCATCATCATAAGATAGCCAACGAAAATAAGTGCCGGAGCGGTAGCTGCAGATGGAATGAGTGCAAAGAGCGGGCTTAAAAAGAGTGCAACCAGGAACAAAACTGCGGTGACGACAGAAGCCAAACCAGTACGGGCGCCAGCTGCAACACCAGAAGAGCTTTCAACAAAGCTTGTTACCGTTGAAGTGCCAAGACAAGCTCCGACAACTGTTGCAACAGCGTCAGATAAGAGCGCACCTTTTGCATTCACCACATTTCCGTCTTTATCCTTTAAGCTTGCCTGCTCTGCAACGCCTAAAAGCGTTCCAATAGTGTCAAACAAATCGGTAAACAGGAATGTAAAAAACACAATAAAGAATTTAAGTGTAAGCACACTGCCCCATTCAAACATAAACAGATGCGGCTTTGCAGGAGCTGAAAACGGCTTAAAGCTTTCAGGAATTGTTGTTACTCCAAATGGAATACCGATGATTGTTGTAATGATAATTCCAAGAAGAATATTTCCTGGCACCTTCAGAATATAGAGTGCAATCGTAATGACAAGCCCCAGCAAAGCAACAATAGCAGTGGCATGGCTTCCATTCAGATTTACAAAGCCAATGAGCGTACCCGTGTCTCCGCTTGTAATACCAGCGTTTGTTAAGCCGATAAGGGCGATAAAAAGACCAATGCCAACCGCGACCGCTTTACGGAGCGTAAGAGGAATAGAACGGATAATTGCTTCACGGATACCAAAGATTGAAAGCACAATAAAAAGCACACCTTCAAGCAAAACTGCTGTAAGCGCAAATGCAGGCGTGCATCCCATACCGAGAACAACGGTATACGTAAAGAACGCATTTAACCCCAAACCTGGCGCTAAAGCCACAGGCAGATTTGCACAGAACGCCATAACAAGCGTACCAATAGCTGCAGAAACTGCGGTCGCAGTAAATACGCTTCCCCAGTTAAGGTTAGCAGCAGACAAAATTCCTGGATTTACCGCAAGAATGTACGACATCGCAAGGAACGTTGTAATACCACCGATAATTTCACGGTTCACCGTTGTTCCCCGTTCCTTCAACTTAAAGAACTTTTCCATAAGTGATAAAAACCTCCACGTTTTTTTACTTACCAAAAGATAAAGCTGTCTAAAAACCACATGTCCCTAGGCTAGTCGAGTATAGCACAGTCGTATAAATGCAACAACAAAAAAAACGCCGAGAGACAGGGCAACCGCTACCGTAGACTGCGGGAAAATTGCGGGCGTTCTCTGTACGTTTCTCCGCCGTTTGTGATATACTTCCCTCTCGATATGACCGCAAAAGAAAAAGAACTCATTTATACCCTTCTAAAAACAGCGCAGGACAATCTCTGTGGCTACGCTTCCTCCTCTTTTTCTGTTGCGCCTATATTCACTGACGACATGTTGCCACCGCCCAAACCTGAGCCTGCTACCGAACAGAAAGAAAAGCCTGCAAGCACCACGCTCACGTCCCTTGCAGACAAAATTGCCACGTGCACCCGCTGCCAGCTCTGCAAAACAAGGCGAAATGTCGTTCCTGGCATGGGCGTGCTGCAGCCGCTCGTGTGTGTTATCGGCGAAGGTCCCGGCTACGAAGAAGACTTATCAGGGCTTCCTTTTGTGGGAGCTGCAGGAAAACTCTTAGACAAAATGCTTTCTGCAATCAAGCTCTCACGAGCAACAAACTGCTACATCTGCAATATTGTAAAATGCCGACCGCCGCAGAATCGGACGCCGCTTCCCGAGGAAGCAGCTGCCTGCGAGTCGTTTTTACAGGCGCAGCTTTCGCTTCTGAAGCCTAAAATGATTTTATGCGTTGGAAGCACCGCTGCAAAAAATCTTTTACAGACAGCAGACGGCATAACCCGCCTACGCGGCGCTTTTTATGACTGGAACGGCATTCCGGTAGGCGTTACCTATCATCCAAGTGCACTGTTACGCGATGTACGCTTAAAAGGCGACGCATGGGAAGACTTGCAGCGCTTTAGAGACCGACTGCGTACTATCGCCCCCGACTACAATGCAGCATTTAGCGCATAACGAGCTGTTCCATGCGCTACCTTTCCATCGCTCTTAATCTGCCGCTCAAAACGGCTTTTACCTACTGCGACCAAGAAGAAAATGCTGCCATCAGCGACTTAACCGGCTACCGCGCCGAAGTAAAATTCGGAAACCGGCGCATGACAGGCTTTATTATTGCGCAGTCTGACACGCTGTTTCCCGACTGTCCTGTCGAGGAAAGCAAAATCAGGCCGATTCTGCGCCTGTCTGATACCGAGCCGCTTCTTACCGCTGAGTGCATTGCAACCGCCCGATGGATTTCGCATTTTTACCTTTGCTCGCTCGGGGAGGCGCTTTCGGCAATGCTTCCAAGTGGTAAACGCGGCACTGACGCTGGCAGCATGTCGTTTGCAGAAGAGGCGCCCGACACAAAAGCGCACACGCTAAGCGATGAGCAAAAAAATGCGGTCACAGCCATTCTTTCAGCGGCCGCTAAAAGCAAAGAAGAAGCAACGTCTGGTAACAAAAAAGCGTTATTCCACTATCTCTACGGCGCAACTGGTACGGGTAAAACAGAGGTTTTTCTCCAGATTGCAGAAAAGCTACTACAGGAAGGAAAAGGCGTCATCTATCTGGTACCAGAAATCGGACTTACCACGCAGGTTATAGAAGCAGTAAGCGCGCGCTTTGGAAAAACAGTTGCCGTCTTACATTCACTGCTCACACCGAGCCAGCGACTTGGCGAATGGAAGCGCATTCTTCACCAGGAGGCGCGCGTTGTTATCGGCGCCCGAAGCGCAGTATTTGCCCCGGTTCCCCAGCTCGGTCTTATCATCATTGACGAAGAGCATGACGGCTCATACAAAAGTGGCAACACCCCGCGCTACCATGCGCGACAGGTTGCTATGTACCGCGCCAGTCAAGCCCATATTCCGCTTATTATGGGAAGCGCCACCCCCAGCGTTGAAGCCTGGCTTTCCATGCAGCAAGGCGTCATTCAAAAGCACACGCTCACGCAACGACTCGCGGGCGGCAAGCAGCCTGTAATCCGCAGCATCAATCTAACGCACGAAAAAAACAATGGCGGCTGCATTTCTGAGCCGCTTGCAAACGCCATTCGAGAGACGCTTGCTCAGAAAAAACAGGTGATTTTGTTTCTCAACCGGCGCGGCTTTACCCATTTTTTCCGCTGCCAGAGCTGTGGCTTTGAGCTAAAATGCAAGAACTGCTCGGTTTCGCTTACCTATCACAAGGCCGAAAAACGCTTGCGCTGTCACTACTGCGGCTGGCAAGTGGCGCCGCCCCAGCAATGCCCGGCGTGTGGCTCTCTTGACGTCGGCTATTCAGGCTTTGGCACCGAATATATCGAAGCCGAGGTTGCAGCAAAGTTTCCTGCAGCGCGTGTGCTTCGCATTGACACTGACAGCATTACGCACAAGGGCGAGCTTAAAGAAAAGCTTGATTCGTTCCGGCGCGGCGACTACGACATACTGCTGGGCACGCAGATGGTCGCAAAAGGGCTTAATTTTCCGTCACTCCAGCTTGTCGGCGTCGTACTTGCCGACACGGGCTTACATCTTCCTGATTTTCGTGCCGCAGAGCGCACCTTTGCCCTTATTACGCAGGTTGCTGGCCGCGCAGGGCGCTTTTTTCCTGACGGCCGCGTGCTCGTGCAAACCTACCAGGCCGACGCATG
>CALAEZ010000159.1 GCA_937891125.1 uncultured Treponema sp.
TCAGTGGTAGAGCGCCACCTTGCCAAGGTGGATGTCGCGGGTCCAACTCCCGTTTCCCGCTCTAAACCTAAAGCGATTTAGAGCTATCTCTGAATCGCTTTTTTTATATCATTTTATTTGTAAGGGGATACCAGCGTGAAAATCACAAAGGAAATCGAAAAGCTTGAAAAATCAGCAGTTAAATTAACGGTAACAATTGCAAAAGAAGACGTAGCAAATAATTACAATGACACGCTCAAAAAATATGTAAAACAGGTACAGATTCCAGGCTTCCGAAAAGGACATGTTCCGGCAAATGTGCTTGAACGCAAGTATGGAGATGCTATTAAGCAGGAAGCAGCAGCAGATTTAATCGACAGCTCAATGAATGAAATTTTTGCTGATGAAGCAGAAAAAGAAAATCGTCCACTCCCCTACGCACAGCCAGTCTTAAAGGAAATGCCAGTTTTAGACACCACAAAAGACTTTGTGTACACCGTTACGTATGATATTTTCCCGAAAGTCGAAGTAAAAGACTTTAACGGCATTACGATTAAAGAACCACAGGTTACGGTAGGCGACAAAGAGCTTGAAGAAGAGCTCAAGGGTATTCAGGAGCGCAATGCTGTTGTTATCGACAAGAAAGATAATGAAAAGGTTGTAAAAGACGATATCGTAACCATCAATTACTCTGAAAACGATGAAAACGGTAAGGAAGTTGAAGGCTCTAAACGCGAAGGCTTTGTATTTACCGTTGGCTCTGGTGAAAATATTTACGAAATCGATGACGACATTATCGGCATGAAAAAAGGCGAAACAAAAACGCTTTCTAAAACCTATGCTGCCGACAACAAGAATGAAGACCTTGCTGGCAAAACAAAGAACATCAACGTAACCGTTACACAGATTAAGGTTCGCGAGCTTCCAGCTCTTGATGACGACCTTGCACAGGACGTAAATGAAAAATTCAAGACTTTAGACGACTTGAAGGCAGATATCAAGAAGAATCTTGAGAATGCAAAAGAGCGCAGAGTAAACGAAATCAAAACAAACGATTTGCTTACACAGCTTGTTGAAAAGAACCCATTTGACATTCCGGGAAGCATGTTGCAGGCAGAGCTTGCTGGTCGCTGGGATATGATGGCTCAGCAGTTCCAGACAACGCCAGCCGACTTAGAGCGCATGGTAACCGCTTCAGGTCAGACAAAAGAGGATATGCTCAAAGGCTGGACAGGAGATGCTGAGAAAATGCTTAAGAGCAGAATCATCGTTGACAGCTTGATGCGCGAACGCAATATTTCTGTAACTCCAGAAGAAATTGAAGCAGAGTACCAGAAAATTGCAGATAACAACGGAATTTCTGTAGAAGAAGTGAAAAAACACTATGCGGATCCCCGTTCAAAAGAGTATCTTATTGATGAAGCAAAAGAGCAGAAACTATATAAGGAGCTGTTTGCTCAAGTAAAAGTAACCAAGGGCGACAAAGTCGCATTTGCAGACTTGTTCAAACAGAACTAAAATAGCAGAGCAAAGAAAACGGAATGCTCCTAGCTTGGTGCGTTCCGTTTTTTTTTGACGAAGCTAATGCTAAAACTGAGGTAACGTATGAACGAACAGATGAACAACAATATTCCGTTTGTCATTGAACGAAGCGGAAATGGCGAGCGCTCGTATGATATTTTTTCCCGTCTTCTCAAGGATCGCATAGTCTTTGTTGACGGTGAAATAAACGACTTAAACGCAGATCTTGTTGTAGCGCAGATTCTCTATCTTGAATCAGAAAACCCAGAAAAAGACATCAGCATGTATATAAACTCTCCGGGGGGAAGCGTTACTGCGGGACTTGCCATTTACGACACCATGCAATACGTAAAGTGTCCGGTACAGACAATTTGTCTTGGACAGGCTGCAAGCATGGGTGCAATCTTACTTGCAGGCGGTACAAAGGGAAAACGTTTTGCACTTCCTTCAAGCCGCGTTATGATTCACCAGCCGTGGGGCGGAGTACAGGGACAGGAAAGCGACATCGCAATTCAGGCAAAAGAAATCTTGCGCTTAAAGAAATTAAGCATAGATTATTTTGCAGCAGCCACGGGCAAAACAAGCGAACAGGTTGCAAAAGACATGGAACGTGATTTTTACATGTCAGCAGAAGAAGCACTTACCTACGGCATTGTTGACAAGGTTATGCCGTTCCGTACCGACAAGGGAGTAAAATAATGAGAGGATTTAGAAGCGACGCACAATATTGTAGTTTCTGCGGTAAGCCCGCCGATGACAACCGCTTTTTAGTGGCTGCTCCTGGAAACAACATTTTTATCTGCGATAAATGTGTTGCTGTCTGTCAGAGCATTTTAGACCAAAAGGAACACAATGTGGATCCCATTGAGATGGGCGATGTTCCCTCTCCGCGTGAATTTAAAGCCTACCTTGATCAGTACGTAATCGGGCAGGACTATGCAAAAAAGGTGCTTTCCGTGTCGGTGTACAACCACTACAAGCGTATGTCAAACAAAACGCCTGGTACAGACGAAGTAACCATCGAAAAGTCAAATGTACTACTTATCGGGCCAACTGGTAGCGGCAAAACCTTGCTTGCAAAGACGCTTGCACAAAAGCTTAAAGTGCCGTTTGCCATTGCAGACGCTACCACGCTAACTGAAGCTGGCTACGTTGGCGAAGACGTCGAAAACGTCCTTTTAAAGCTGATAAACGCAGCAGACGGAAACGTACAGGCGGCCGAGCGTGGTATCATTTTCATTGACGAAATTGACAAAATCGGGCGCAAAAGCGAAAACACAAGCATTACGCGTGATGTTTCTGGCGAAGGCGTACAACAGGCACTCTTAAAAATCATCGAGGGTACCAAGGCTTCTGTTCCGCCGCAGGGTGGACGAAAGCATCCTAACCAAGAGATGATTGAAATTGACACGACAAACATTTTGTTTATTTTGGGTGGTGCTTTCGTTGGCTTAGACAAGATTATTGAGCAGCGCACGGCAGAACGTGCCATGGGCTTTGGAAGCAACATCGGACAGCTTACTGAAGAAGAGCGCATGGAGCTCCTGAACCAGTGTACGCCAGACGACTTGGTAAAGTTCGGACTTATTCCAGAACTTATCGGTCGTATGCCGATTACCGTTTCCTTGAAAGAGCTGACAAAAGCAGATTTGAAGCGCATTTTAAGCGAGCCTAAAAATGCGATTACCAAGCAGTTCCAGGCCTCCTTTGCAATTGACGACCTTGACCTTACCTTCACCGATGACGCACTTGAAGAGATTGCAGACATCGCAATCAAGCAGAAAACGGGTGCACGCGGTTTACGTGCAATCGTTGAAAAGCTCTTGCTTGACCTGATGTATGAGGTTCCAAGCATTAAGGGCAAAAAGCAGCTTACGGTTACAAAGGATATCGTTCAGAAAAAGGTGATTCCTGATGTGTCAACGCTGCTGATTGACCAGAAAACAGCGTAAAAAGCCAAAGGGGATGACCAATAAGTTTGCTTAATAGCGTCATTCCGAACTCCTGTCTGCCGCCTGCCTGACCTGCCTTGCCGTCAGGCAGGCGGCAAGGCAGGTCAGGCAGGTGTTTCGGAATCTCTACTCTATATGTAGCGTAGATGCTGAAACCTGACTGCTTTTTGGTCAGCCCCTTTTTTTGTATCTACGCAAAAAAGGTGTACTTCCCCAAGCACCACAAAAGCACTATAGTAGCTGCATGAACGAAGTTTTAATCAACAATTACAAAGATTTTTTGAATAACGGAAAAACAGAGCGCGAGTGTGTTGCATACATAATCGCGCAAGCAGAAAAAAATGGCTACAAAGACATTGAAAAAGTCAATGTATTACAGCCTGGTGACAAGGTATACGTGCAGAAGATGCACAAAGCGATTGCACTTTTTAATCTAGGAAGCGACAATTTAGAGCAGGGAATGAACATTCTCGGCGCCCACATCGACAGCCCGCGTCTGGATGTAAAGCAAAATCCACTGTACGAAAAGGATTTTACGGTGTATCTAAATACACACTACTACGGTGGCATAAAAAAATATCAGTGGGTCACCATTCCGCTTGCCATTCATGGCGTTGTCTGTAAAAAAGATGGAACAACCGTGCACATCAGCATAGGTGAAAAGGACGATGATCCTGTTTTTTGCATTTCAGACATTCTGCCACACCTTGCCCAAAAGCAAATGAAAGAATCCGCTTCGGATTTCATTCCAGGAGAAAATCTTGATGTTATTTTCGGAAGCGAAACGCCTGCAGTAAAAGCGAAGGACGACAGTGAAAAGACAGCAGAAAAAGAGTGTGCAAAGAAAAATGTGTTACGTCTTCTTAAAGATGCATACGGCATAGAAGAGGAAGATTTTGGCTCAGCAGAGCTTGAAATAGTTCCTGCGGGAAAAGCGCGCGACTGCGGACTTGACCGCTCGCTTATTCTGGCGTATGGACAAGACGACCGCTCTTGTGCCTACACTTCATTCCGCGCACTGTTAGAAAGCACGGCGCACACCCGCACCAACGTCTGTGTATGCGTGGACAAGGAAGAAATCGGTAGCGTTGGCGCGACCGGCATGGGAAGCCACTTTTTTGAAAATGCAGTAGCCGAAGTCATTGCGCGCGCTGCCACCTGCTTAAAAGGCGCATACAGCGAATTAAGCTTGCGCCGCGCCCTTGCAAACAGCACCATGCTTTCAAGTGACGTGAATGCCGCCTACGACCCGCTCAACGGCGACTTATACGACCGGGAAAACGCAAGCTTCTTAGGCGGCGGCATTGTATTTAACAAATACACCGGTAGCCGCGGAAAAAGCGGCGCAAGCGATGCAAACCCTGAATTCATTGCGCGCCTTCGCAAGCTGCTTGACGACGCCGAGGTGCGCTACCAAATGGCTGAGCTCGGCAAGGTCGATCAGGGTGGCGGCGGCACCATCGCCTTTGAATGTGCAAAATATGGCATGAACGTACTCGACGCGGGAGTATCTGTACTGAGCATGCATGCGCCGTGGGAGCTTACCGCAAAAGCAGACATTGAGCAGGCGTACAATGCCTACAAGGCATTTTTAACGCTGTAGGCCACAGGTAGCGGCAGGAAACCAATGGGATTTAGGCACGATTTTCTGTGGGGATGTGCAACGGCAGCCTATCAGATTGAAGGCGCATGGAACGAGGACGGAAAAGGGCCGAACATCTGGGATGATTTTTGTCACGAGTACAAGGGCCATCGTATCAAGCATGACGAGACCGGCGACGTGGCCTGTGATTTCTATCACCGTTACCGGGAGGATATCGCGTTGATGAAGGCCCATGACATCCAGGCCTTCCGCTTTTCCATCAGCTGGGCGCGCATCTTTCCCGATGGCAGCGGCAGGGTCAATGGGGCCGGGGTGAAATTTTACCAGGATGTATGCGACGAGCTGCTGCGCAGCGGCATCGAGCCCATGGTCACGCTGTACCATTGGGATCTGCCCAGCTGGATACAGGAGCGTGGCGGCTGGCAAAACCGGCAGATCGTGGATTGGTTTGGCGTCTATGCCCGCACGATGTCAGAAGCACTAAAGGGCAGGGTTCACAAGTACATGACGGTCAACGAGCCTATGTGCATCGCCAACAATGGCCACGGCATTGGCGTGTTTGCACCGGGTTATAAGCTGGGTGTGGAAAAATTGGCCCGCATTTTCCATTATGTCGCCCTGTGCCACAGCGAAGCCCAGCGGCAGATCAAGACGGTGGATCCATCTGCGCAGGTGGGCCTGGCCTGCAACGGCAGGATGCTTTATCCTAAAAAGGATACCCCGGAAAACAGAGAGGCGGTCTATCGCAGGACCTTCGATCTGCATGAAGACTGGACAGGGGGCTACAACACCGTGCCTGACAGCCTGGTCTTTCGATGGTGGGATCCTTCCATTCCGGAAGGCGTGCGGCGCTTTGTGGACACCATTCCGCAGACCGATTGGGACGCCATGGAAAAGCCCGATTTCCTGGGCGTCAATCTCTACGGCGGCGACATGGTGAACGAAGCGGGCAATGATATTCCCTTCCCCACAGGAGGCCCCCGTACCGCCAACCGATGGCCCATTACGCCGGAGATCATGCATTACGGCATCGCCGCTATCTATCGCCGCTACGGCCTGCCCATTTATATCACCGAGAACGGCATTTCCTGCAACGATCGGGTCTTTCTGGACGGCAGGGTGCACGACCCGGAGCGCATCGATTTTCTGCACCGCTATCTGACGGAGCTGTACAAGGCGATTCAGGAGGGTGTGCCCGTCAAGGGTTATCTGCAATGGAGCATCATGGACAACTTTGAATGGGCCTGCGGCTATGAGGAGCGCTTTGGGCTGATCTATATCGACTATCAGAGTCTGGAGCGAATCCCCAAGGATTCCTTTGCATGGTATGCACAGGTGATCAAAAGTAACGGCGCATGCCTGAACGAGATACCGTAAGGAGGACGACATGAACGATTGGAATCCCAAGAAGCTGGGCTTTGGCCTGATGCGCCTGCCAAAAACCGAGGATAAAAGGATCATCCTGGAACAAACCT
>CALAEZ010000160.1 GCA_937891125.1 uncultured Treponema sp.
GTACGCAAAGCACTGCAAGCAATGGAACTATATGCTTCATGGGGCAATGGTAGCATATCGCGCTTTCTCCGACAATTCTGCCGCTCGCGCGGCAGCACAATCAGGCTGTTTTCGCAAAAGCCGCTCCGCTTCTTCCCGCCATTTTTACCTGCAACTTTTATACTGCGTCTGCTTCGTTTCCGTTGCTACTGTATTCGTCGCTTTCATCGTCATCACGTGCTTCATCAACGCTACCGTCTGCTGCAATCACCTCGCTTGCTTCATCGTAAAGTGGCTCTGTCAAACTGTTTTTTAGAAGCCCGTGCTCTAAAAAGCTAAAGTAGCCATTTTTCGTGATGATAAGATGATCAAGCAGCGCAAGTCCCAAAATAAGCGCCGTTTTCCTAAGCTCCAGCGTCGTTACGATGTCATCTTCTGACGGCATACAGTTTCCGCTGGGGTGATTGTGGCAAAGGACGATTGCCGACGCATGCTCCTTGAGCGCCTCGCAGAAAATCTCGCGCGGACGCAGCACCGCCTTGTTGCTGCCGCCTACGCACAGCACACGAATGCTCATCACCTCATGCATTCCATTGACTGTTACGCACACAAAATGCTCGACTGGCTGCATGGCGTACTGCTGCACATAGGGCAATACGTCGCGCGGCCGGGCAAGGTAGGCTTGCGGTGTGCGGTTTACGCGTCTGCCTAACTCAATGGCTGCGGCAAGCGCCAGCGCCTTTGTCGTTCCTATGCCGTCAATTTTCTGCAGTGCTGCTATCAGCTCAGGCGGATTGGTACTTGCAATTACGCGCTCAACCTTGGCTGCAAGCACGTCAACAGGCGTTTTTTTGGTGCCTGACCCCAAAATCAGCATAATCAGCTCAGCGGTGCTAGGGTATGCAAGCCCGTTTTCGAGCACCAGCTCTCGTATTTCAGGTTTTTCTGCCATACATTACTCCCTACAACTATATAGGGGCGAAATTGCATTTTTTTACATGTTTTTAACGAAAAAAAAACGAAAAAAATGCCGATACTGTGCGTATGAAGTCTTTTTTCTCATCTGCATTCCTTGTTTTTGCTGTTGCCATTTCGGTGGTGTTTTTTTCCTGTGTGTCGCCTCGCGTAGAAGAGGTGCCAGAGCCGACTGAACCGCTTGTTCCCTGCTCGCGCGCTCTTTCAGCTCCTGGCGTAAAAACGGCAGGTGAGCTTACCGCTTTTTTTTGTGCGCATAATCCTGACTACCCGATAGCGCGCATAGCCTCACTTGCCGCGTTATACATAGAAGAAGCGCACGCTGAGCACATAAATAGCGATGCGGCCTTTGTGCAGAT
Organism: uncultured Treponema sp.; assembly: GCA_937891125.1. Lineage (GTDB taxonomy): Bacteria > Spirochaetota > Spirochaetia > Treponematales > Treponemataceae > Treponema_D. Next base: position 1,314 of record CALAEZ010000160.1, read on the forward strand.
GTGCCTAGAAACAGGATTTTTGCGCTATGGAAACCTGGTAACGCCTGATATGAACAATTTTTGTGGCCTTGGCGCACTTGATGCTGCCCATCCTGGCGAGCGGTTTGAAACACCACAGCTCGGCGTGCGTGCGCACATACAGCACCTGCAGGCGTACGCAACCGATGAAAGCGTTTCGCTTACGCAGGAGTTGGTTGACCCGCGCTACAGCTGGGTGCACAAGGCAAAATCTGCAAGCACGATTTTTGAGCTTGCCGGTCAGTGGGCAGCTGACAAGCAGTATGGAGAAAAATTAGAGCGGCTTTTGTCTGAGCTCGAAGCGACTCATGCGGGAAGCGTGACTGAAACGCCGCAGGTGGAGTAGAGCTATGTGTATGATACAAAGAGTGATTTTACCTGCGCTGTGTGCGCTTGTGGTCTGTAGCCACCTGTCTGCAGCGGCTCCAACAACCGCTAAAGCGTGTGCAGAAGAAGCCGCACGCGAGGATTCAGTAACCGACGCCATTGCTTTTCTTACTAAGACGATTTCCACGCTTACCGTGCCCGCAGAAAAACGTTCGGCAACGGCGTTTTTAGGCAGCGTGCAGGAGCAGGTCGGCTTCGCGGACTTCGT
>CALAEZ010000161.1 GCA_937891125.1 uncultured Treponema sp.
CCAGAAGGCAAAGAAGAAAGAATTCCCATAAATTTATCACAGAAAATAGTTGTAGAGCCTTCTTCTTGAATATCAACTGGAAGACGCGTTTCAAAATTTACTTTTATGTCAGTTGCTTTAATGTTTAAGACATTATTTTGAGCATTTATTAAAACATTTGAAAGAATTGACAATGCACTTTTTGTAGAAATGATTTCTTGTGCAATTGATATCTCATTAATCATTGCATCACGGTCAAAAGAAAATTTCATGATAAACTCCTTTTTTTTAGTTTTCACCAATTTTTTTCACAAGGTCTTTATATTATAAATTTATATAAATTTAGTAACAGTAATAATAAGCCCTGTGAATTTGTTGATAACCGCTCTAATTCTAAATTCTAAAAGCATTTAGCTGTTGCATAACTTTATGAATTGAATTCACAGTTTTTCAACTTTTGCACAGAAAAAATAGTTTTCCACATTTTTTCTGCAATATTGTATCACAATATCCACTTTTTTGGATATTACGCACAGTTTAAAATTTTATTTTTTATAGTCTTTTATGTTCCTCATTAAAAGCTGAATTGTTGCATTCAAAGACGAATCAGTTTTCAACTGGTCTTCAACTTTGTTATATGAATGCATTGCCGTTGTATGGTCGCGTCCGCCAAATTCGTTTCCAAGCTCTGGAAATGAATATTCAGTAAGCTGGCGGGCAATGTAAAGCGCATTCTGGCGCGGAATAACGTATTTTCTGTCGCGTTTTTTACTCTTGATGTCAGAAACAGAAATTCCGTAATGGTCAGCAACTACTTTCTGTATCGTATCAATTGTAATTGTACCAGAAAGAGGAGAGCTGAATGTGTCGCGTAATTGTTCTTGGGCAATTTGAACCGTCAGCTCTTTTCCAACAAGCTCAACGTAGCCAAGCATTTTTGTAAGTGAAGATTCCAAATCACGGACATTTGTCTGCACGTTCTTTGCAATGTAGTCAATTACTTCTTCAGGAATAACTTTGCCTTTGCTTTCAAGCTTTTTCTGCAAGATTGCCTTGCGTGTTTCATAGTTAGGCGGCTGTAAGTCAATGCTTAATCCACGGGAAAAGCGAGATCGTAAGCGGTCTGTAATGCCTTTAAGCTCGGTAATTGGGCGGTCGCAGGTAAATACAATCTGACAGTTGCGGTCATACAGAGCATTAAATGTGTGAAAAAGCTCTTCCTGAGTTGCCTCTTTGTCCTGTAAAAAGTGAATGTCGTCCAAAAGAAGAACATCAAGATTGCGGTACTTATTCTTGAATTTATCAACTGATTTTCGGTCGCTTGTTCTGTTACCGATGGCAGAAGTAAATTCGTTTGTAAAAGATTCTGCACCAATGTAGCAGATTTTACATTTTTCGCCTTTTTGGGAATAAATGTAGTTTCCGATTGACTGCATAAGGTGGGTTTTTCCCAGACCTACGCCGCCATAAAGCAGAATCGGGTTATAGACTTTGCCAGGATTTTTAGCGGCAGCAAATGAAGCCTGAAAAGCGTATTCGCTGTTTGTTCCCGGAACGAAATTTTCAAACGTATAATCATCGCGAAGCTGCGGATGATGAATAGATTCTGATTTTGAAGGCTTTTTAATTTCTTTGTAATTGTCTTCTAAGTCAGGAGCTTTTGTTGTTTCAGGTTCTGATTTCTGAACGTTTGGTTCTTGTTTTACAGGCTCGGCTTTCTGGACTTCGGCTTTTGGTGCGGAAGTTCTTAAAACATGAGAAAGCGTGATGTTCTGACCTGTTAATTCGGCAATTTTATTGCAGATTGTATCAACATTGCCTTTTTTTACCATCTGTTGCCACATAAATTCTGAGGCAACAGCTACCGTAATTGTAGAAATGGTGTCTTCCACATACTCCAGATTGAACCAGAGCGTGTATTCGTTTTCTTTATCAGCATTTACATACTCTTGATGGATTTGATTCATTGCTTCCTGGAAGAAGTCACGGTAGTTATATTCAGACATACTCGGCATTATAAACCGCCTTTACTTTTTTCTGCAAGACGGCTATAATCTTACAACGTATATCTCTTTTTAATTTCCGTAAATAAAAAGATTCATCTTAATTTCATCAAGTTAAGGATTCTATACATGTCAGCATCATATTCAGCGGGTAATATTCAGGTTTTAAAGGGACTTGAGGCGGTTCGTAAACGCCCAGGTATGTATATTGGTTCTACAGGTCCAAATGGATTACATCATCTTGTATATGAAGTTGTAGATAACAGTATTGACGAAGCAATGGCAGGCTACTGCGATACGATAACGGTTGCTTTGGAAAAAGATGATATTTGCCGTGTTGAAGACAATGGTCGCGGCATTCCAGTTGATATGCATCCGACCGAGCATGTAAGTGCTCTTGAGCTGGTTTTAACGCGACTGCATGCTGGCGGTAAGTTTGACAAAGGAAGCTACAAGGTTTCTGGCGGCTTGCACGGCGTTGGTGTTTCCTGCGTAAACGCGCTTTCAGTCTGGCTTGAAGCTTATGTAAATCGTGACGGAAAAAAATACAAGCAGGTTTACGAAACTGGTGTTCCAAAAACCAAAGTAGAAGAAATCGGCGAAACAGACGCTCACGGTACAACAGTCCGCTGGAAAGCTGACTCAACAATTTTTCAGGAAACAACAACGTATGATTTTGACGTGCTTGCAAAACGCTTGCGTGAATTAGCGTTCTTAAACAGCGGCATTACGATTATTTTCCGCGACGAACGCCTTGAAACGCCAAAAGAAGTTGTTTTCAAGTTTGAAGGCGGCATTAAGCACTTTGTTACGTATCTGAATGAAGGCAAGCAGGTTGTTCCTGCAGAGCCGCTCTACATTAACGGTGAAGAAAACGAGATTATCACCGAGCTTTCCATGCAGTACAACAACGGCTACAACGAAAATATTGCTTCGTATGTAAACGACATCAACACGCATGAAGGCGGCACCCACTTAGACGGCTTTAAAAACGCGCTTACATTTGTCATGAACAAGTTTCTGGAAAAATTCCCGAAACTGCAGAAGCGCATAGACAAAGACGAAAAGCTGACCGGCGACGATGTCCGCGCAGGCTTGACGGCAATTCTGTCAGTAAAGGTGCCGGAGCCGCAGTTTGAAGGTCAGACAAAAACAAAGCTTGGTAATACCGAAGTACGCACGATTGTCGACAGCCTTGTAAAAGAAAAGCTTACACTCTATTTTGAGCAGAATCCAAAGATTATTGAATCAATTCTTGAAAAAGCTATTGGTGAAGCAAGCGCACGTATTGCAGCCCGAAAGGCAAAGGAAAACAGCCGCAAGAAGACGCTTTCTGACGGCTTTGGTCTTCCGGAAAAGCTTGCTGACTGCTCTCTTAAAGACCCGGAAATGTGCGAGGTGTACATAGTCGAAGGTGACTCTGCTGGCGGTTCTGCAAAGAAAGGTCGCGACCCGAAAACGCAGGCAATTTTACCGTTGTGGGGCAAAATGCTTAACGTCGAAAAAGTGCGCCCCGAAAAAGTTATGAACAACGACAAGCTTGAGCCGGTTATTGCATCTTTAGGCGCCGGCTTTGGCAAGGACTTTAACATCGATAAGCTTCGTTATCACAAAATCATCATCATGGCTGATGCTGATGTTGACGGCAGCCACATCCGCACGCTTCTGCTTACGTTCTTTTTCCGCTACATGCCGCAGCTTATTGAAAACGGCTATGTGTATCTTGCCATGCCGCCGCTGTTCCGCGTGCAGCTTGGCAAAAAAGAGCCGGTCTACTGCTATTCAGATGCAGAGCGGGATAATGCGCTTGCAGCTCTTGGCGAAAGCCGCGATAAAGCAGATGTTCAGCGTTACAAAGGTCTTGGTGAAATGGACGG
>CALAEZ010000162.1 GCA_937891125.1 uncultured Treponema sp.
ATGTATTTAAGATAGATAAAAAAAGTAATATAGATTTCATAGCTTTATAATAGCATAAGTTGCCTTTTTGTGCTACAATTTGCCCCATGGAATTCAAAGTTTATCACGAAGATGACAATATAACATTTCACAATCAAACAATAGTACATTTTAGTCAGTGCTCCGCCAATAAGCAGTTGAGCTTTCACGAACTTTTGCGCCTTACATCTGATGTCGCTGTAGAGGAATACAGGCAGCGGGGACTTTCTAGAGATATTTTGTCTCAAGCGGGGTATGCGATCCTTGTTTCCAGGGTTTCTTTCCATATAAATCGCTTCCCTAAGGAAAACGAGTTGATAACAGTTTCTACTTGGGAAGAAAAAGCAGAAGCCTTACAGTTAATCAGGGCGTATTCAATTACTGCAGAAGATGGAAGTTCTCTAGTGGAAGGCCTGTCCTCCTGGCTTTTAGTTGACCCTGCTGCAAGAAGAATTATTCCCACAAAGAAATTTACAATGAGGGAGCCTTCTTCTTACCAAAGGCAGAATGCCTGCAGCCGGCCTACAAAGATTATCATACCCCAAGAGCTTACAGAAATCGCAAGCCGTAGGGTTTTACCTTCTGACATTGACGGAAACGGCCATACAAACAATGCCCGCTACGGGGCCTTTGTAATGGATTCCCTGCCGGAAGCCTACCGCAATAAAGATTTTTCTGAAATGCGCCTTAATTATTCAAAAGAAGCTATGCTTGACCAAACCTTAAAAATTTATGCAGCCTTTGATGATGAAAATAAGAAAATAACTCTTGTTGGAAAAACAGAAGAGGATGTTTCTTTTGAAAGTGAACTTGTTTACAGGTAGACGAAGGCTAGACCACGACCGCATACTAGCTACGGTCGTGTGTTTTGCTGCTCTTAAACCTTAAACTGCCCCATTGCAGAGCTTACGCGGTCAATACTTTCCTTGTTGCTTTGGGTAAGGGTGTTAACCTCTTGAATAGAATCGTTGATGTCATTTACACCACCAGACATTTCTGTCATTGCACCGTTAATTTGTGCTGTAAGAGAAGATAGCTTATCCATTTCTCCTAGAACCTTACGGCTTCCGTTTTCCATTTCCTTAGCAGCCTTTTGAACATCACTAGTGATTGCATTTATGTCGCGCATAGCATCCAGTATCTGCTTTGAACCTGCTGACTGCTCGTCCATTGCGGCCTTAATAACCTTTTCCTGATTGTTTACAGTTTGAGTTCTGTCAAAAATCTCGTCAAACTGCCGCTGGATATCTTCTGCATCAGCTGTCATTGTAACAATCTTTTCCCTAAGGGCGTTAAGGACGTTGGTAATCTTCTTACCCTGCTCGCTGGAATCTTCAGAAAGTTTTCTGATTTCGTCAGCAACAACGGCAAATCCCTTACCGGCATCGCCTGCGTGAGCCGCCTCAATAGCCGCATTCATGGCAAGCAGGTTCGTTTGCTCTGCTATTGCCGAAATAGCTGCGTTGGCTTCCTGAAGCATGGACGACTGCTGCTCAATCTGCTGAATACGCTCGTTTACCGCCTGCTGCTTACCGATACCGCTCTGCGCGTTCTGCTGCAACGCACCGAACGAGCTTGCCATCTTGTCTACGCTCTGGTTTACCGAGGTGATGTTACCAATCATCTCTTCTACCGCAGCAGAAGCCTGCGTTACGCCGCTTGACTGCGTTTCAATCATGCGCTCAAGCGAAGAAATGTTAGACGCAATCTGGTTTACCGCACCAGCCGTTTCGTCAACGCTCGCATTCTGATTGGTAATCTGGTGCTGCATGCTTTCGATATTGGCGATAATCTCGGTAATGCTAGCCGCCGTGTCCTGCGCGCTTGCAGACATGTCCTCACCGGCAACCGTAAGGTTACTCTTAGAGTCCTTAACGTCTGAAATAATTGCATGAAGCTTACCGGTAAAGCTGTTAAAGCCCTTTACGACATAGCCGATTTCGTTGTTAGAGTTGATGTCGATGCGGCGGGTAAGGTCTGCATCTCCTGACGCAATGTCGGTAATGGCAGCTTCGACCACAGAAAGCGGTTTAAGCGAGTGCACTAAAAGCACGCCGATAATCACACAAAGCGCTACCGTAATGCAGACTGCAAAGAGAATTAACATCTTTGCAATGTTGTTTGTAAGCTCATAAATCTGCGTATCAGGAATTGAAAACGCCAGTGACCACGGAGTTCCTTCAACCGGAGCGTAGGCAATCAAGTCCTTACCGTTTCTGCCGTTTGCATTGATGAACGCATTTCCTTTTTCACCGCGAGCCATTGCTTCTGCAACCGCTATCATGTCGCCGTTTCTGCCGTTCTTGCCGCCAGTGATGTCGGTAATGAAGTTTTTCTGCATGACAAAGTCGGTAACCGGATGGGCAATAACAATTCCGTCACTTCCTAAAAGGTATCCATACCCTTTTGCGCCAATTTTTATGTCATCAACAAGGTCTGTAAGAAGATTAACTTGGACAACACCGGCAAGCATTGCAAACGTGCGGCCGTTCTTGTCTTTTACGGCGCGTGTAATATGAATAACCGGCTTTCCGTTTGTCTTTGAAATAACAGGGTCGTCAACAAAAGCATCTTTTCCCTGCTGCATAATCGCCTTAAAGTATTCGCGCTCTGCAATATTTGTTGTCGTACCAATGTCCGTGTAGGCAACGCCGTCAGGTCCTGCAAGCATAATGTAGTCAAAGTCTGCACGCATGTCGGCGCGCTCCGGCGCCTGCAGCCACGCAATGCATTCCTGCAAATTGCCGTTTTTTACGACTTCTGCATGGATATACCCGTTAAGCTCCTTAAAGTAGCCCTCTACGTCGTTATGAAGCGAATCGCCGTAACCGTCGAGCATGTTCATATACATGCTGATATCTTCAACAACGATATCACTGGTTGATTTTGCCCTAACAAATAAAAGCTGCACAACATTCAGTAAAACGATGACGCAGCCCGTTAGAAAACAGAGGCGCACGGTAAGGCTCGTGCGCTTTTCTTTCTTGGTTTTTGCAGACATATCTCTCTAAGCTCCTCAAGGATATACACCTTATTTTAAGAGTATAAAACCTATTAGGCGAGCTGTCAAATAAAAAAAAGATTCGGAAAAACGCCGCACAAAAATTGCACCCGCGTTTGTTTATCGTAAAAGCTTCAGTAAATCGCCAGTCGTCTGCGCAATAAAGTCCGCGCCAGCTTCTTCCAGCTCCGCGCGCTCACCATAACCGTACAGAACGCCGACAGAGCGCATGCCGTTTGACTTTGCGCCTGCGATGTCAAAGCGGCGGTCGCCGACCATAATCGTCTTTTCAGGCACTGCGCCCGAACGGGAAAGCACGCTCGCAATCACCTCGGTCTTGTCTGCGCGGGCTTCGTTTACGTCGCTTCCGCCAAGCACGGTAAAATAGTCTGCAATTCCAAAATGCTCTGTAATCGGCGCAATCAGGTATTCCGGCTTACCGCTTGCAATGCAGAGCGTTTTTCCAGCCGTCTTGAGCGAAGAAAGCAGCTCTGGAATTCCACTGTACACGCTGTTGTCAAATGCGCCGTACTTATCGTAGTACGGACGGTAGATTTTTACGCCTCGCGCAGCCTCTTCTTGAGTCAGTCCGTAAAATGTTGTAAGCGAATAGATTAAAGATGGACCGATAAAGCGGCGGAGATTCTGCTCATTGTTTTCTTCAATGCCAAGCTCATGCAGCATGTACTGAACGCTTTTCATAATGCCAGGACCGCTTTCGGTTAATGTTCCGTCTAAATCAAAAAATACATGTGTAAAATCCATGTGCACGATTATAGCGAAAACGTGCTTCATTTGCCACACGGAATATTCACTACGCTGTTCGGGCTAACGCCCTCACCTTGTAGCAGTGCAGTTATGATACATACCTTGTTGTTATGGGTTTTTGTTGACAAGTATAAAATGCAACTATACACTTGTTTATTGGAACACCAATGCAAGGTGGGCTGTCTTCAATTCTTAACGAATGGGAGACTTGTGCAATATGACGAACTACGAGAAAGCAATGCTTGCCATTGCCGTATTGGAACTAATTGTATGTGCCGTTACTCTCTTCAAGTAATTTTGTAGAAGCAAAAATAAAACCTACCCAAGTGGACTAGACCGAGTAGGCTTTTCACAAATGCTAAAAGGAGACAGCCACACTGCGGCGGTGTTCCTCTTGCGTTTACTATAGCACAACAAAACCAAAAGTCAAGGCTGCTGTCCGAGCCATTCATTTGCCACACAATCTGTTTTCCCTTACAATAAGCTGTATGAAAACACGCCTTTTGCCGGCACTTTTACATGCGCCCCTGTCTGCTTTTTTCACTTGCCGCTCGTGTTTTTTCCGAGCCGCTTTCGCTTCCACTTCCAAAGGGAGACGCATCCGTCACGCTTGACTGGAACGAGGCGGCGTTTGGCGCAGAACCTTCCACCACATACAGCCACTCACTTTCACGCGCCGCCTGCTATTTGTCTGACGCAGCATACGCAGATGTACTTGCCGCGCCAAATGACAGCGCGCTTTTTACCGCCTACCAGACACTTGGCATACCCCGCTCCAATATCGAAGCGCACTACAACATTGACTATACCGATGCCATGTGGGGAAACGACCAGTGCGCATTCAGCTTTGCCTCAAAAGAAATTGGAAGCGCACTCGGCAGACGAACGCTTGTCTTTTTATGACCGGCCACAGCCGCGGCGGAGCGGTTGCAAATATGCTTGCTTCCCTGCTTCTGGAAGATGAGTTTTTTGCACGCGAAAACATGTATGTCTACACATTCGCTGCCCCCAACGTCACCACACTGAGCAGTGCAACCGACAGCCGCTATGACTTTATCTGGAACATCGTAAATGCAGAGGACGTCGTCCCGACCGTTCCCATGTACCGGGGAAGCTGGACATTCCGCAAGTTCGGGCACACGCGCGCGCTTGTAAACCGCACAAACACGCCGAGCACGCTGTACACAGAAGGCTACCTGCCGCGCATAAATGCTGTCTACAATCCGATTGCCGAACGAAACTATACGCCGTTTACAATCGGGCCGCATGTTCCGATTGTAGTCACCAAGCTGATTGAGCACCTGAACCGCAATGTAGAGCGGTATTATTCCGGGATGCGCAATCTGCACAGCAAGGCAGCCGATATAATGAAAAAAATCTTTCCCGAAAAAAAGCAAAAGGAAGACGAAGCTTTTTCTGAAACCGACTACACGCTTACCGAAATTAAAGGGTATGAAGAATGTGCCGTATTTGACGAAAGTGGAAATCTTATGGCGCGCGTCATAGACGGAAAGATTTACTACGAGGATTTGCACTCTCCGGTCATACTCTGTCCAGGGCTGGGGCATCTGGTCACAATCGGAACGCCCGCAACTGAAAGCTACACGGTTACCGTCACCGACGAAACGCTCATACAGACGCCGACACCCGTCACCGTAGAATACTTTAATGCGGCGGGCGTGTATCAAAGTGAAGAAAGTGTAAAGCTCTATCCGAGAAACGGCAGAGTCTACCAGTTTGTGGTGGGTAAACCGCTGGTAGAAAGCCAGACGCTAAAGCCAGAAAAGCTTCCCTCAGACCAGGCAAAGGACATTATCGTGCGCGCAGACCTCCGCCCGCGCCTTCGCCGTACCATTGGCTTTGAAGTAAACACAAACTCTGACTGGAACGTAGGCTTTGGTGTGCATTTTGGCATTCCTGCGCTTTATGTTTCCGCGCTTACCGCGCAGGGAATTACAAACCTTGGCCGCACGGCAGAGCTTTCTGTCGGATTCGGAAACCAGCAGAGCATTATCGGTCAGTTAAAGTATGACACAGAACTGTTTGCAAAAGGGATTTGGCTTGAGCGCGGTAACGACGAAGAGCCGTTCCAACTTGTGCCGGAGCTCCGCACCTCGCTTTCCATGAAGGTAATCGGTCGCTTGCGCCTTTTCAGCGCGGGCGTGTTTGACTTTAAGATTGAAGGCTTTAACGATGACGCGTTTACAACAGACAAGCGCACCACAACCATAAGCACATTCCGCATCACAGACTGCGTGCGCGTTGCCCCAAGCATTCAGTTCGGCATACGCTTCTAGGTGCACACTGTAAGACGGTTCGGTAGGCGCAGCTTAAGACTGAAAAAAATGCAACAAAAAACTTCCCTTTACCGCAAACAGAAAAAGTAGTATAGTCTTGCACACACAAACGGTATTTGTGACACAAGCATTAAAAAAGCTTACACACACTAAACAGAGGTTGTACTGTGAAAACCTACACTACTGAAGAAATGACTGCAATATACACAGCTCGCAAGGAAAAGCTGTTTGCATACATGAAAGAAAATAACATTACAGCGGTTATTTTCGAAGATTGCGAAGAACGGCGAAACCCCGCTGTACGCTACTTTTCAGGCCATCCAAGCGACGCACTTTTTATTGCGTGCAATGACGGCAAAAAAGGCAAAACGGTTCTCATTCCGTGGGACGAAAATCTTGCTCAAGAACGCGCCATCGACTGCAAGATTGTCCCCTACAATAAGTTCAATCGCGAAAATACAAAAGCGGTTCGAGAAACGCTCAAATCCTTCGGCATTAAAGAGCGCAAGAATATTGATATTCCGCCCACAACACCGTACCCCCTCTTTCTTAAATATGTAGACGCACTTGACGGCTGGGATGTACGATGCCGTGATCACAGCGTCCATGACTATGTTGTTCAACTGCGTACCTGCAAGGACGAATACGAAATTGCTTGTACCAAAGAGGCAGCGCGCATTGGAGACATTATTATTGAGCTGATTGAACAAGGCGTACAAAACGGTAGCATAAAAACAGAAACAGACGTCGCCCTGCTGATAGAAAAAGAGTGTCGTGCGCACGGCTGTGAGCGAACAGGATTTGACACGCTGGCAGCCGGTCCTGGTCGTAGCTGGGCAATTCACGCATTTCCAGGCTACACAGCAGCCGAGTGGCCTGCGCAAGGGCTATCAATTCTTGACTTTGGCGTAGTTTACGAGGGCTACACAAGCGACACAACGCTCACCATCGCAAAAGGTCCATTAACAGAAGCACAGGAAAAACAAATTACACTTGTCGAAAAAGCCGCTGAGCAAGCCCTTCCCTTTTACAAAGCAGGCATACCCATTCGGCAGGCGGGCGCTGCAGCTGAGCTTGTTTTCTCTAAAGCAAAGCGCGTCATGCCGCACACGCTTGGTCACGGAATCGGTCTGGAAATCCATGAGTACCCGCGCATTTCAGGCAAAATTCCTGAGGAACAATGCTTTAAAGCTGGTATGATTGTTACGCTAGAGCCAGGATTGTACGACGCCGAAATTGGTGGCTGCAGGCTTGAAAACGATGTGCTTATCACCGCTGAAGAGCCAGAAGTCATTACCCATTCAAAAATTATACGAATCTAACGCTACAAGATAGCAAACGGGGATGAGTGCCCTGCCACAATCAGTGGGGCATAATTTTCCACCGCATACAGCTTTGTAGCAAGCGCAAACTCTACACAAGAGCCACCAATCAACAAAGCACCTTACAAGAAACACCATAAAAAAATAATGCCGCCCTTGTACCAAAGGGCGGCGCACAAAGCCAGACTTATGCCTGAGCTTCTTCTGCCGGGGCTGCAACTGCTGCTGCCGCCTTAGCTGATCGAGCTTCTTTTCTTGCAACGTTCTTCAATGCAGCATTGCAATACTTACAAACCTTGACCTGTTGACCATCAATCTCTTTTTCATAAAGAACCTTGATGTTTTCTTTTCCACAGCGCGGACACTTTCCACGACCGTGATTTGCTTCTGAGCGGATACCAGTTCCGCGATGTGCTTTAGACATTCTTTACTCCTCTTATTTTGCTGCTTCTTCAGCAGCAGGAGCTGCCTCAGCCTTAGCTTTAGAAGTTGCTGCCTTTTTAGCAGGAGCTTTTTTTGCAGCAGCTGATTTATTTGCTGTAGCCTTTTCCGCTTTCGGAGCATCTCCGTCAGCTTTCTTTGCTTTTGCTGTAGTCTTTTCATCTTCATCAGTAGACAATTTGTAATCTACCAACTCTAAGATAACCATATCCGCTGCATCACCCTGTCTGAAACCAATTTTCAGAACACGAGTATATCCACCGTTACGATCCTTCATGCGAGGACCAAGTTCTGTGAAAAGCTTGTTCAGTATCTTTTCGTCCTGAATAAACTTAGCAGCAACACGGCGGTTGTGCACAGTGTCTTCTTTTGCACGAGTAATCAACTTCTCAGCAGCCTTACGTACTTCCATTGCTTTTGCTTTGGTGGTAGTAATGCGTTCAAATCTGAAGAGAGATGTTACCATATTCCGTGACATAGCACGGCGATGTGCTGTTGTGCGTGAAAGTGGATTAAAACCATTTCTATGATTCATCTGATTCTTCCTTCTGCGTTGGCTTAGTTAAATTGACAGCATTCTTCAGATGACTATAGTCCGTCATACCGAGCGTCAAATTCCATTCAAGGAGTTTTTCCTTTATCTCAGTCAGACTCTTCTTGCCAAAATTACGAGTCTTAGCAATGTCATCTTCTGTCTTTCTTGTTAATTCGCCAATCGTACGAATATTAGCATTTTTAAGACAGTTAGAAGAGCGAACAGAGAGCTCCAACTCTTCCACTGGAGTATTCAGCAACTGACGGATACGCTCATCGCCTTCATCCAAATCATCGCCACCTCCAATGTCACTGTCATTAAAGTTCACAAAGATTGTAAAATGATCCTTCGCAATCTTTGCAGCTTCTGCAAGTGCATCTTCCGGATTAATAGTTCCGTCTGTCCAAATCTCAAGAACAAGCTTGTCGTAGTCATTACGCTGACCAACGCGGCAAGGCTCAATAGCATATTTTACCTTGCTCACTGGCGAGAAAATCGCATCCATTGGAATTGTACCAACAACTTCAATGTAATGTTCATTCACTTCAGCCGGAACATATCCTCTACCAAGGTCAACTTGAATTTCAAACTCAACATGAGCACCTTCCATCATAGTGAAGATGTCCAAATCTTTTGTTAAAATTTCAAGCTGTCCTTCTTTTGCGAAATCGTTACTTTTTACAGTACCCGGTCCCTTAAATTCGTAAAGGAGTGTATCCTGCTCTGTATCACCAGGAAGTCGCAAGCGAATCTGTTTTAAGCTGGCAATAATTTCCAATGTATCCTCAGAAACGTTCGGAATTGCTTCGAACTCACTGGAGATAACATGCGGAACACCATCAGCATCATAGGAAGTTATCCGAACAGAAGAAATCGCATATCCCTGAATCGAAGATAAGAGTACACGGCGAAGTGTATTGCCGATAGTTGTACCAAAGCCTGTTTCAAACGGATAGGCAGTAAATTTTCCATAATTCGGATTCGTTTCAAGATGTTCAAACGTAATGCCTTTTGGTTTCTTGAATCCTTTAAGCAGATTTTTGCGAGCCATCTGAACTCCTTATTACATGCGACGTGTCTTGCGAGGACGGCATCCATTATGAGGAATCGGAGTAACGTCAGAAATAGACTTTACCTTGAGACCAAGAGTGCCCAATACGCGGACTGCATTTTCACGTCCAACGCCCGGTCCTTTCACAAACACATGAACTTCTCGCAAGCCATAGCTTACGGCCTTCTGAACAGCTGCTTCAGCAACAGTCTGTGCGGCAAACGGAGTTGACTTTTTTGCTCCGCGGAAGCCAAGCCCACCTGAAGACGCCCAAGAGAGCGCATTCCCTTTCAGGTCTGTAATTGTTACGATCGTATTGTTGAACGTTGCCTGAATGTAAACATTACCTTCATATACGCTCTTCTTTTCCTTTCGTTTTTTAACGGTTGCCATTACTTTACTTCCTCCGCCCTATCAGACTGCCTTCTTCTTATTGGCAACAGTCTTCTTCTTACCCTTGCGCGTGCGTGCATTGGTACGAGTACGCTGACCACGAACCGGCAAACGGTTACGGTGGCGAATACCGCGATATGTTTTAAGGTCCTGTAAACGTTTGATGTTCATTGCAACTTCACGACGGACATCACCTTCGACCTTGAAATTTTCTTCGATGTAATTTGAAATTTTGATAACATCAGCGTCAGTCAAATCCTTCGCGCGCAGACCGTCTTTTAATTTCAACGCTTCACAGATTTTGGCGGCGCGTGCCGGACCAATACCATGAATATAGCGCAACGCGATTTCAATGCGTTTTTCTGCTGGAATGTTAACACCTGCTATACGTGCCATTTTTCATTTTCCTTTTTATTTTTCTTTGACGCGTCCCCGCGCCGTCCTTTGTCACCCAAAAATCTGCCGTCAGATTCATGGATTTATTTTATTTTGCCGGACTATTCTAAAATAAATCCCGCAAAAGTCAAATCTTGTTTTAATTGCGGAAACGCCCATGTCTGGACGCGTGTCCAACAACACCCGTATACTGTTTTGCAACCAGATACGATTGAACCTGATTCCATGTATCCAAAATCACACCGGCAACGATTAACACACTGGTTCCACCGATGGTCAATGGCATACCTGCATGCGTGTTCAAAATAATTGGAACCACACACACTACAATCAAATACAGAACGCCAATCGCAGTTGTCCGCGATACAACATCGTCCAAATATTTGTTTGTCCGTTCACCCGGACGAACCCCCGGAATATAACCACCCATGTTTTTCAGACTGGTACTGGTTTCTTCTGAATTAAACACAACCGCTGTTTGAAAATACGCAAAGAACGCAATCAACACAGTGTACAAAATAATGTATGACCATGCCCCATATGTAAAGAATCCCAAAATTTGTTGCACAACCAGGTTTTCACTTTGCACAAAACGTTGCACAAATGCAGGCAACATCATAATAGATGCCGCGAATACCGGCCCCATAACGCCGGACATATTCACCTTAATCGGCAAATAAGATGCGTTTGTATTCATAACACCGTTTGATGACACCTGACGCGGATACAAAATCTGAATACGACGCTGAGCCTGTTCAAAGAACGCGATTAACGCAACGATTCCCACAACAAATACAACAGTGATGCACCCTGGCCTATGCCACGTGCGGTAATCTGTTCAGCCAACCACATAACGAACACCGTTCCACCAACCAGCGCAATTATTGCCGACAACTCGAACGAAAATCCAGGATTTACAACCGCGGCAACACCATTGACCGGTGCCATAGATTCCAAACCACGAACAACCGCCCACCCTTGGACAATTGCCAAAAACACCGCCAGATA
>CALAEZ010000163.1 GCA_937891125.1 uncultured Treponema sp.
AATTGATTCAGGGCAGGATAAGAAGATTCTAAAACCAGTTTTTCGAGGTTCCCTTGTGTGAGAGTGCACATTTTCTGCTATTTTTGTAAGAAATTTGTACAAATTCTTACAAAAATAGCGAGCGAGCTTCCCTTACAGCTTTAGTGTTGCCACAAGACCGTACTCGTTTGTTGGCACGGAAACGACCGGAACAATTTTCATGTTTTTATCAAGCCCAAGCGCATTGCGCAACTTTTTGTTGTAGGCGTTATTGTACGCAAACGGGCGCACGGTGCCGAATATGCGTGCACATACCCAAAGTACGCCGCCTACTAAAAAGGAGCCTGCCGCAAACGTCATAATCTGGTCGGTTTTTTCGGTATCAGTGCCAGTAATCGCAGCAAGCGGCGCTTCAAAAATGGCAACCGCCAGAGCGCCTACAAGCGAAAACGCGCCCACAACAACGGCAGTCGATGTCGCAATGTCAGACAGCAGTATGACCGTTCCACCAAGCGCATCGCCCTGCGAATACGAGCCAGAGCCAAAGCCTGGAATCCAGTTAAAGAACGCTTTAGCGCCAGCGCCACTCTTCTTAAACTGATTATACAAAAGCACGCGATCCTGCTCCTGTATGTGAAATACCAAGTCCTTTAGCTCATCCTTGTTCTTCCCCTTAAACGCCTTTTTCCCGCGCTCTAAAATCTGCTCTGCGTCTTTGCTGTACATCTTTGATTGCTGTGCAAGCTCCTCCTGGGTAAGCGCATCGTTTTTTATTTCGTTTTCTTCAGTCGTGGTTAGGGGAGCCGTGACTGCTGCCTCGGGGGGTACCATCGTCTGCGCTTCTTCTGCTTCCTGGGTAAACGCACCTGCGGCACTTCCTGCCACGAGCGCAAGTAAAATCAATAGTCTTTTCATACGCATATCTCCTTACAGTGCCTTCAGCCATTCGTATGGGAACCACGCTTATTTGTAACACTAAAATAGGGTAAAAACAAGAAAAAAAACGTTTTGCAAAAAAAAGACTACGCTAATACGCTTAGGTCATCCCCCTACATATTGCATTTTCAAAGTTGCCTCTCCACAAAACGCAAAAAGCGTAGTAAAATACAAACGCGGAAGCAGCAAAACACAATTTCAAGCCGATTGACCAGCTCTGATGTTGAGTGCCAGTCATACAAAATTACGAACAGCGGAAAACGAACTTGCCGCTACCAGTCCATTCGCGATATTGACAGCCCTTGATAAGGAAAACTAAGATAAAAGTTGCTTAGATTTCTGCCCAGGATGGATGCTAGGAAAGAGTAAAGACCGAATTTCTGTAAGTGAGCACCGTCCCTAAAAATATTTTATTTACAGTTTCGTTTATTTGCGTTATACTTTTCGGTATGGAATCGCGAGAGAACCCTGTTTTTGGTCGCAAAGTTTTTTTCTTAAATCCGCCTTACCAGATTACGCAGTTTGTCGTAAGTCGTCTTCGTGACGACGAGTTTGAAATCTACGTAATTGATGACTACAAAGATGCAAAGAATATTTTGCGTCATTATCCTGATTCCATCTGTTTTATCAACATAGACACAAAGCTGAGCCTTGACGAATGGCTTAACTTTATCGTGTCGCTCGAGCGTGAAGAGGCGCTTAAATCAATTTTTTTAGGCGTTATTACTAAAGGTATGCGGCAGACTGACAAAACGCACTTTATGCTGCATACAAATGTGCCGGCGGGCTTTATTTCGTTTAATGGCAATGTGACCGACCTAACAGGCACGCTCACTGAAATACTAAACCTTAATGGCGCAAAAGGCCGTCGCCAGTCTGTCCGTGCAAGCTGCGAGCATGATGCGACTGCTGCCGTCACATTGCCAACTCCTATTGGGCCGCGCGCATTCCACATGATTGATATAAGCTCTGTCGGCATTGCCGCGCGTGCCCCTGTCGCATACGCTCCTATCTTTAAGCCGAATACGCTTTTTAGAAACGCACCGATTCAGTTTGGCACTAACCATGTGCAGGGAACGCTTGCCCTGTACGCAATCAAGCAGCAGGAAAAAAGCATTACGCTCATCTTTCTGTTTACCGCAGGCACGCCAAACAGCGTAAAAAGCATTATCCGTCAGTATGTTGCAGAAAACCTGCAGTACGAAATGCGCATTGCAATAGATGGCGAGCCTAAGGACGAAACCGATTATTCAAACAGCGTTACGTTTGATGATGATGCATTTTTAGTCGAGGACAGGGGTGACTGACAAAGAAAAAGCCGGCAAGGTAAAAAAGACAGGCCATGCCGTAACGCTTACAACAGATCGGAAGAGCA
>CALAEZ010000164.1 GCA_937891125.1 uncultured Treponema sp.
GAGATAAGCTAGTGACTGGAGTTCAGACGTGTGCTCTTCCGATCTTGATGGCTTCTGCTTCGGCCTTACCTTTTGCGGCAATACCCTCAGCTTCTGCCTTGAGCTTTGCGGCGATACCGGCAGCTTCCGCTTCTGCCTTTGCGCGAACGGCGGCGGCATCCTGCTCTGCTGCATATTTCTGTGCATCGGCAAGCTTCATCTGAGCAGCGGCTTTCTGCTCCTGCTCATATTTTTCTGCCTCTGCATTGCGCTGTCTCTTTATCAGCTCGGCTTCCGCGTTCTTTTCTGTTTTGTATTTTTCTGCATCAGCAACCTTATTTGTCGTTGCCTGCAGCTCCTGCTCGCGGATAGAGACTTCCTTGCTCTTCAAGTCTGCCTCGCGTTCGGCTTTAGCAATCTGGGCATTCACCGTGGCAGTCTGGATAGTTTTTTCCTGTTCCTGCTTCTGGATTTCATACGCCGCATCAGCTACAGCCATTGCCGTGTCACTTTCGCGCTTGAGGTTTGCTTTTTTGATGGCAAGCTCGTTCTGTTTTTCAGCAATCTCCGCATCGGCAGCGACACGAGCCTCATTTGCAGCACGGTCAGCTTCTGCCTGCGCAATCGCAATCTCTTTTTCGGCCGTCGCCTTTGCAATGGCGGCGTTCTTTTTAATCATCGAGGTATTATCCATACCCATGTCATTAATAAGACCGTGCTCGTCGATTACGTTCTGGATATTGCAGGAAAGAATCTCAATACCAAGCGCTTCCATGTCACGAGCGGCTTTTGCCATCACTTGGTCAGAGAACTTGTCGCGGTCGGTATTAATGGTTTTTAAATCCAACGTACCGATAATTTCACGCATGTTTCCCTGCAAGCTATCCTGCAAATCGGCGGCAATGGCTCCCGGCATTTTATTCAAAAAGTTTTTTGCCGCAAGCTGAATGCCAGCAGGATCGCTTTTTACGCGAACCTTTGCGATGGCATCCACTTTGACGTTGATAAAATCCTGCGTGGGAATATAGGTATCGGTCTTGATATCAACGGAAATCTGCCCAAGATAGATTTCATCTTCACGTTCCAGAAAAGGAATACGCACACCTGCACGACCTGCAAGCACGCGCGGAGTCTTTCGAAGCCCCGAAATGATTTTGGCAATGTCTGGAGGAGCTTTTGTGTAGCCGACAAAGAACAAAATCAGAATAAATACTACAAGCAGGCCTATTCCGCTGTACACATAAGTCATCATTGAAAAATTCATTGGTATAAGTCCTTTTGTGTTTTATTTGCCCAACTTTGCTTTGAGTGCAGAAACTTCGTCAGCGCTTAAACCGATTTCCTGCAGGTACTTTGCCGCAAGAGCAGCAAGGTCTGCCTTTGCAAGGTCTTTTGTGCCAAATGCAACAGAAAGTCCCTTTACAATATTCTCTGAGATTGCCGCATACTGGTCACTGCCTTTTTTTACACCGTAGTAGTTTTCAAACGTGGTCATGTAGTCGGCTTTTACTTCATCGAATGAAGCGCCCATAAGACATTCGAGCACGGCGCTTACAAAGCCCGCGCGATCCTGTCCTTCCGTGCAGTGCACAAGATACGGAGCTGGCTTTTTAAGCAATGCGCGAAGTCCGTCACACAGACCGTCGCGGTTGTTCTGTGTGCTGAAATCTACACCAAGCCCCAGGAAGATGACATTCTGTGAAGCGTAGTAAGATTCTGCAAAGCCCGCGTATTTCTGCGCGGATTTTTCATCATCAGCAAGATTCAGGAATGTGTGCACACCGGCGGCTTTTGCGGCTGCATCGGCAAACGTATTGCGTCCGATTTCTGGGTTTACCGGGCTTGAAGAACGATAAAGCTTTTTTTCGCCCATGCCGCTGGTTGTTACCTCGCGGAAGTTTGCAAACTGCTCGTCGGTAAGGGCTGTGTAGTCTGCGCGGCTGTTGGTGCGGTGCAGGTCGAATACAAGGTATTCCTTGTAGTAGCCCTGCTTTTGAGCAAGCGTAATCGTCACATCAAGCGGAAAAGCGACACCCTCGCGTGCTGTCCAGAAAAATGTCTTATCCTCGTTCACCGTCTTGTCTGCAAGACCATAGGTCGCCGCAAAGCTTCCGTTGAAGATTTCAAGCTGCACAGCCTTTGCTTCATCCGGAAAGGCGACAAGCGCAGAACCTTTAGAGGCGACATAGCGGTAATGCGGAATCATAGGCACGGTCACAGTCTGCCCGTTGAATGACACGGCAAGCATGTCTGCATACTCAAAGCCCGCCGCACGCAAGTCTCTGGTAGTAGCTGTGAGCGTAAGGTCGCCGTATTTGTCGATATTAGTGAGTGCGGTAACCTGCGCGCTGACACTTGCAGTCTTTTCTGCCGCAGCTGTGGGAGCCGCATTGTTTGATGCGCAAGAGACCGCAAAAAGCGATGCAAGCGCGATCAGAGAAAGAAGAATACGTTTCATAAGTCCTCCTAAATTGACTATAGGACGAGCTTACAGCATTGCAGGGGAATTGTGAAGAAAAGAAAAAAGCGGCTCCGACCTGCTTGTACAGGCTGGAGCCGCCGATTTCTGCTTATGAGGGCACTTATTTTGCAATCAAAGCGTTTGTTGCCTTAACAAAGGCAATCGGGTCTTTGAGCTCTGCGCCGCTGACCAAAAGTGCCTGATCGAGCAGAACTTCGGCTACGTTTGCGATGTAGGCTTCGTCGGAGCTTCCTTCGAGCGTCTTAACAAGCGCGTGATCGCCGTTTACTTCAAGAATCGGCTTTACTTCGCCCATGCCAGCCTGTCCCATAGCGCGCATCATGCGCTCCATCTGAATGCCGGGGTCGTTTTCGTCTACAACGACGCAGCTCGGGCTGTCAGAAAGACGCTTTGAAAGCGTTACGTCTTTTACGCGCTCGCCCAGTGCTTTCTTGAGCTTTTCCTGTACCGGCTTAAAGGCATCTTCCTTCTTCTTTGCTTCGTCCTTGTCGACTCCAAGCTCTTCGTCGCTTCCCGCGCGGTTTACAGCTTTCAGGTCGTATTCCTTGTACTTCATCAGCGACGGAATGACGATGTCGTCGATGTCGTCTGCCATAATGAGCACTTCAAAGCCCTTGTTCTTGTATGCTTCAAGGAGCGGAGACGCGCGCAGATTCTTTTCGTCGCTTCCGGTGATATAGTAGATTGCCTTCTGGTCTGCCTTCATGCGGCCAACGTAGTCTGCAAAGCTTGTCCAGTTGTCATCTCCGGTGCCGCTTTCGTCAGTGCTCTTAAAGCGCACAATCTCGCACAGCTCGTCGCGGTTTGCATAGTCGCCGTACAAGCCTTCCTTCATCGGGCGGTTGAACTCTTTTACGAACGTGTTCCACTTTTCAATGGCTTTCTTTTCGTCGTCGGTGCGTTTGGCTTCTTCGGTCTTGCGTGCCTTGTCGGCAGCTTCGCCCATCTTCTTAAACTCGCTCAAAAGCTTTTTGACAGACTGTGTTTTAATCGTCTCCAAAATGCGGTTCTGCTGTAAGATTTCGCGGCTGACGTTTAACGGCAAATCTTCGCTGTCGATAATACCGCGCACAAAGCGCAGGTAGGCTGGAAGCAGCTCGCGGTCGTCGTCGGTAATGAACACGCGCTTAACGTAGAGCTTTACGCCGCTCTTGTAGTCTGCCTGATACATGTCAAACGGCGCGTGCTGCGGCACGTAGAACAGCGTGGTGTATTCCTGCGTTCCTTCGGCGTGCGTGTGCACGTAGTGGAGCGGGTCGGTAGCATCGTGCGTTGTTGTCTTGTAGAACTCGTTGTAGTCTTCTGCCTTCAGTTCTGATTTTGCGCGCTTCCAGAGGGCTGACGCGCTGTTTACTTGGTCGACTTTGTTTTCGCTTCCGGTGATGTTGCCTTTGTCGTCGTACTTATTCTGCACGTAATGCAGGTAAATCGGGAATGCGATGTGATCTGAGTAGCGTTTGATAAGCTCTTCAATCTTCCAACGGCTTGCATACTCTTTGCTTTCATCGTTTAAGAGCATTTCGATTGCAGAGCCGCAGGTTTCTGCCTTGTCAAAGCCGTATTTTTTTGCAAGCTCGCTGTCGGCTGCAATTTCTTCGATTGAGTAGCTGTTGGTGCCGTCGCTTGTCCACTTCCAGATTTTGCCGCTTTTGTCGCCGGCCTTGCGGGTAATGACGTTGATTTTGCTTGCAGCCATAAAGGCGCTGTAAAAGCCTACGCCGAACTGTCCGATAAGATTTGATTCGCCGGCGTTTTTGTCAGCGGCAATTTTTTCGATGAATGCTTTCGTTCCGCTGCGAGCAATCGTGCCGAGGTTTGCCGTCAAATCTTCGTCAGTCATACCGATGCCACTGTCCTGTACGGTAAGCAGCTTGTTCGGCTCGTCAAAGCTGATGTCAATGCGCGGCTCGGTGGTGATGTCCTTGTAGTTGTCGTCGGAGACAGTCAGATATTTAAGCTTGTCGAGCGCGTCTGAAGCATTTGAGACAATTTCGCGCAGGAAAATGTCTTTGTTAGAATACATTGAGTGGATAATCAGCTTTAAAAGCTGGTTCACTTCGGTTTGAAACTGATAGGTTGCCATTATTTGCCTTCTTTTTTTAAGAGAATGTGCGGTCATTGTACTGGCGGCGTAGTTTCCAGCCGCTTGTTGAAATGACCATACGCAATGAATTTACTAACGGAATGCTGCAATCGGCAAGGAAATTATATACAGGAAGCAGCACTTTTCTACAACAGTGCGAGCGTTGCAGAATACCAGAATGAAAGCTATAATTAAGCTATGAAAATAATCATTATTGGGGCTGGATTTACGGGTGTACAGCTTGCAAAGCGTCTTATAAACGGCAAAAATGATGTTGTTCTTATTGATAATGATGAAGAAACCGTGCGGCACGCTTCTAATCGTCTTGACTGCGATGTTGTCTGTGCTGACGGCAACAATCTTCAGACGCTTGAAGATTACGGCATAGATAACGCCGACGCCCTTGTCTGTGTTACTTCAAGCGATGAAGTAAACATGATTACCTGCTCGCTTGTCGATGCCGTCTACCCTGAGCTACTAAAAATTGCCCGCGTTCGCAATTACGCCTACTATGTAAATACCACAAGCGCCGCAGAAAAGCATGCTGGCGCTTTTTCTGGCAACCATCGTCCGCTGTACGGCATTGATTACATGATTCATCCTGACGTAGAAGCAGCTGAAGTAATGGTAAACGCTATCGAACACGGCGCGCTTACTGACTCTATCGCCTTTGAAAACGCCGACTTTGAGCTGTACCGCATTACTGTTGAGAGTGGCTGTACGCTTGACGGCAAACGGCTTATGGATGTGCGCACGCTTACCGATAAACCCGTGCTTATTGCTTACATCGAAAGCGCCGGCGAAACAGCGCTTCCGAGCGGCGCAACAGAGATTCATGCGCACGACTGCCTGGGCGTACTGTTAAAAAAAGACGATGTAGCTGATTTTCTGGCATTATGTGGCTCAAAGGTAAAGCGGCTGAACAAAATTGCGCTCGTCGGCGCTGGCAGAATCGGCACAATTGTTGCCGAGCGACTGATTAAGCATAAACAGCGCAATGTCTTTTCGCGCTTTTTTGGCTTACAGAATAAAATTGCAAAGGATTTTGTCATTATTGAAAATGACGAGACAAACGCAAAAAATGCCTCGGAGCGCTTTCCGGGAGTACGCGTATTCAAGGCAGACATCACTGACGAAGCCTTTGTGCATGAGGAGGGAATTGACACCTTCGATCTAGTCATCTGCGCAACGCATAATCACGAGCTGAATCTTGTTGCTGCTGCCTACATTGAGTCGCTGGGGGTGGAAAACAGCATTGCCCTTGTGTCGACAGCTGCTTTTGCCGACATTGCACGCAAAATTGGCGTGGAGGTCGCCGTTCCGCTTCGCGACACCGTTATTGACAGCATTATGAGCCACTTAAAGGGCAAAAGTGTTACCGGCGTACACAGCGTAAACGGCGGCTCGCTTGAAATTACTGAAATTACGCTGTCGGAAAATTCGAGCGTGCAGGGGAAAGCGCTGAAAGATATCGCTGAAAACGGCGTTTTTTTGGTGCTTCTCGTGCAAAAAGCGGGCGAATCAAGCTTTGCCGTGCCGATAGGAAGCACTACGCTCAACGCTGGTGACAAAATTGTCGTTATAACAACAACGCTTGATAATCAGCATGTGCTCGAAAAATTTGGAGGCAGCAAGTAATGTCTGCATTCATGTTCTGCAAAATCATTTCGATAATTCTTGCAGTTATCGGCATTTCAATGGCACTGCCAGCGGTAACGGCGCTTTGCTGTCACGAATACAGCATGCTTGCGGCATTTACGGTTCCCCTGCTCATAAGCATTGCGCTTGCCAGCGTTTTTTTGCTGACAAAGCGCCGCGACCAGATTTCGCTTTCGGTGCGCGCCGTATTTGCGCTTGTCGCAAGCGTTTGGTTTGTACTCTGTTTTTTTGGCGCCATTCCGCTAGCAGCAAGCGGTTTTTTTCCGAGCTTTGCGGATGCGTTTTTTGAAACCGTTAGCGGCTTTTCAACAACCGGTGCTTCGGTGCTTAGTGACGTAGAAAGCTTACCGCGCAGCATAAACCTGTGGCGGTGCGAAATGCATTGGCTTGGCGGCATGGGCGTAATCGCGCTGACAGTAGCACTTATGCCGCTTTTGGGCGTTGGTGGGTTTGCGCTGATAAAAGCCGAAAGCACCGGTGTAGAGAAAGGCAAAATTACGCCGAAAATTGCCAACACTGCAAAGGTGCTGTGGTTGCTGTATCTGTCGTTCACGGCAGTGCAAGCTGTACTGCTACTGTTTTGTGGCATGGACGTTATTGATGCGCTTTCCTATGCGTTTTCGACGCTTGGCACGGGCGGCTACGCAACACGCAATGACAGCATAGCGTCATATCATTCTGTTCCTATCGAGATTGTCTGTACGATTTTTATGTTCCTTGCAGGCATTAACTTTTCACTCTATTTTTACTTCATTGCGCGCAAGTTTGACGAAGTAAAAAAGAATACCGAGTTTAAGACCTACCTTGCGCTGTTTTTTGGCGCCGTGCTACTGGTTGCGCTTATGCTGATTCCGCATTTTGGCTCCGTTGCAAAAGCCGTTCGGTATGGTTCATTCCAGGTTGCCTCCATTATGACGACAACCGGATTTAGCACCTCTAACTACACCGCCTGGCCACCGGCTGCCCAATTTGTTATTCTGCTGCTATTTTTTGTTGGCGGAAGCGCGGGCAGTACCTCTGGCGGCTTTAAGGTTGTGCGCTGGGTTGTGCTTGCAAAGCAGGCGCATAATGAAATCTTGCGTATGCTGCATCCGCACGGCGTGTTCACGGTACGCCTGAACGGTATGCCGGGGCGCAAAGATTTAGTGCTCGCCGTTGCTGCATTTACATTTGTGTACTTTTTGTTGGTTGGCGTTACAACGTTTTTGGGAACTATTGCAGGGCTGGAAGTGTTTTCTGCGTTTACGGGCGCGCTTTCGATGATTGGAAATGTCGGTCCTGCGTTCGGTATGCTTAATCCGTCTGAAAATTTGGGCTTTCTGCCGTCGTGGCTTAAATGGTGGTACTGCTTTGTTATGCTTGCAGGGCGCCTAGAGCTGTATAATCTGATTATCTTTTTTGTTCCTGAATACTGGAAGAAGTAACTGCGCCGATGTGCTGTTGCGTTCGGTCTGTGCGGTGGCGACCGTCGGCTTGCGTGGTGCGTTTCTTGCCACCTAAGCCGAAAGCAGCGCATCGCCCTTGCTAGTTTTTTTTAAGCGAAATTGTTTCTTCAAGCTTAGTAGGTGCGACCTTAAAATATTTGTTCTGAAATTTGCGCGCCTTAAATGACTGCAGGGCGCGTGTTACTAGCTCATCGGTGGGAAGTGCGCGGTTTTCTTCCTGTGTCTGCACAAAATCGTAGCACAAATGCGCAAGGCCACAGCGCAGGTAGCTTGTAAGCTTTTCTTGGCTTGCGCCCTGCTTGTGCAGAATCATAAGCCAGTCGCGCAGCTTTGCGTCACCTTCGTCAAAGTTTTCTGCCGTCAGCACGGCTCCCGTCTGGCGCACGAACGTGTTTAGCATTTTGTGCACTTTGTCATAGTCAGATTCAAAATCGGGGTTGATGGTGCCATCGCTCATCAATTTTGCATCTAAATCGCGGACAACTTTCGTTACTGCCATACGGGTTCCTCCTAAGGGGATTTTTTACAGCGAGTGCCAGACGGTAGCTCTCAACCGCAGCTTGCACACACCGTGTACCTACGCCCACGGATTTTTGCGGATAAAGGTTTCGTTCCGTTCGTAGCCAACAGAAATAATGCCGACTGGCACCTTGCAGTAGTCTTCGATGAACTCGACATACGCGCGGGCGGCTGCCGGAAGCTCTTCGTAGCTTCTGCACTCTTTAAGGCTCTTTTTCCAGCCGCTAAACTTTTCGAGCACTGGCTTTGCATGCTCCATTGCGGTAACGCTTGCTGGGAAGTCCGTTACGATTTTCCCGTCTACGTCGTAGGCAACGCACGCTTCAATTTCGTCAAAGGTGTCGTAAATGTCTAAGTGCGTTAAAACAAGGCTGTCAATTGAGTTTACGCGGCAGGCGTAGCGCAGTGCAACCAAATCAAGGTAGCCGCAGCGGCGGGCGCGGCCGGTGGTGACTCCGTACTCGTTTCCCGTGTTGCGCACGTAGGTGCACAGCTCGCTCTCGGAAGCGTCGGCCTCGTTGAACTCGGAGGGCATGGGGCCGTTGCCGACCCTGGTCTCGTAGGCCTTGAACACGCCCATGACCTTGTCTATGTCGTGCGGGCCGATGCCGAGATCGGAAGAGCGTCGTGTAGGGAAAGAGTGTAGATCTCGGTGGT
>CALAEZ010000165.1 GCA_937891125.1 uncultured Treponema sp.
AAGCCTCGCCTGTTGATTAATGACCTTACAAAAAAAGGCATGCATGAGTTGAGGGAACTTGGCTCCCAGTATGGAATGTCTGCCGATGATCTTGCTCCAATGAAAAAGCAGGATTTGATTTTTTCTGTACTGAAAGCTCATACAGAACATGGTGGCATTATTTTTGCCGAAGGTGCGCTTGAAATCTTACCGGACGGCTACGGCTTTTTAAGAAGTCCCCAGAATAGCTATCTTCCAGGTCCTGACGACATTTATATTTCACCAAGCCAAATTCGTCTGTTCAATCTAAAAACAGGCGACACGGTCTACGGTCAGACGAGAAGTCCAAAGGACGGCGAACGGTTCTTTGCGCTTTTACGCATTGAAACCGTAAACTTTGATGAGCCGCGTGTTGCACAGACCCGTGTTCCTTTTGAAAACCTGACACCGCTGTATCCAAACAGCAAGTTCACTCTTGAAACCGTTTCTGCAGAGTACAGCACCCGCATTATTGACTTGTTTGCACCAATTGGAAAGGGGCAACGCTTGTTGATTGTCGCTCCTCCAAAAGCTGGTAAAACGACAATCATGCAAAAGGTTGCTAATGCAATCACTGCAAATAACCCTGAAGTGTACTTGATTGTGCTTTTAATTGACGAACGTCCTGAGGAAGTTACCGACATGGAGCGAGCAATTAAGGGCGAGGTTATTTCTTCAACATTTGATGAGCAGGCGACTCGTCATGTGCAGGTGGCAGAAATGGTGCTTGAAAAGGCAAAACGTCTTGTTGAGCACAAGCGTGATGTTGTTATTTTGCTTGACTCAATTACTCGCTTAGCACGTGCATATAACCAGACTGTTCCCACAAGCGGTAAGGTGCTTTCTGGTGGTGTTGATTCAAATGCGCTTCATAAGCCAAAGCGGTTCTTCGGAGCTGCTCGAAACATTGAAGAAGGTGGCTCGCTTACCATTATTTCAACAGCTCTTATTGATACCGGAAGCCGCATGGATGAGGTTATTTTTGAAGAGTTTAAGGGAACGGGTAACAGCGAAATTGACCTTGACAGAAAGCTTGCTGAACGTCGTCTTTTCCCTGCAATCAACATCAAAAAAAGTGGAACGCGTAAGGAAGAACTTTTGCTTGATGAGGCAACACTGCAAAAGCTTTGGGTGCTTCGCAAGGTTATTAATCCGATGGAAGATGCAGAAATTATGGAGCTTATCTTAGGACAGATGAAGAAGAGCAAGGATAATGCGGCTTTCCTGTTGAATATGAATACCGGTTCTGCTGCAATCGACTAATGCTTGAGCATTGACGCAGAGCTTGTTTTTCTGCTATAATGTTCAACATGTTCTTGTGGTGTTGTCTTGATTTGTAACGGTGAGGGAATGATACAAACACTACGTGCCTTTTATGTGGTACTTTTTGTGTAAGGTAGTGCTGACCGGCTTTTCTACAGCATCGGGCAAGAGAAGGAGTTTTATATGAAAAAGGGTATTCATCCTGAATACAAATTGACGAAGATTACTTGCGTTTGCGGCAACGTAATTGAAACACGTTCGACGGTAGAAAATATCAACGTTGAAATTTGTTCTGCTTGTCACCCATTCTACACTGGTAAGCAGAAGCTTGTTGATACAGCTGGTCGCATTGATCGCTTCAACAAACGCTACGGCATTAAAGCTGCAAACTAAAAAAAAGCCCGCTTTATGAAGCGGGTTTTTTTATGCCTAAAATTACAGTGCTAAATCGCCGTAGAGGGACTTCATTTTTTGTAGCATTCCCTCAGTCATGCGCTGTAAATAAACGAGATAATCCTGGTATGCAGCTGCAGGATTTTCTGCGTTTGCCCGAAATACTCCTTCAGTAGGTTCACCTTCCTTTTGAATAAGCTTTTTTTCTAGCCGTTTTATGCTCCTAAGCACTTTGTTGCGGTTCAAAATAAGCATATCATATTCTGGATCAGAAAAGCGCTTATATGTTTTTTTTTGTACCATAAATAATTCCTCCTCAGTATATACACTTGTCGCATAAATATAATGCTATTTTAATGTGTTTTTATTCTACATCGCTTTTCTTTATTTTGCAATTTGTAATTTCCAACAACGGCGATTTTTACTTCCCTTGAAATCTTCGGGGAGTGACTCCTCTGTTATGTCTGAAATACAAATAGCTTTTCCTTTTTTTGTGATCTGAGGAAGTTTTTCCTGATCAAAAATAAGCTTGCGACTGTTTGTTGAAAAATAGAGTGTTCCGCCAGCATTGAGAAGTTCAAGGCAGTTCGAACAGAGTGAAGCCCAGTCGCGATTTACATCAAAAATTGTTTTGAGCGCTTTTGAGTTAGAAAACGTTGGTGGATCTAAAATGATGATATCGTAGCGATTTTCATTTTCATCAGGTAATGCTGTTTTTTTTGCCAAGAATTCGCATACATCGCTTCGGGTAAAACAGTATACGTCACCGAAAAAGTTGTTTTGGTGCATATTTTCTACTGCCCATGAAAGATAGGTATTACTTAAATCAACAGATTCAACGAAAGAGGCTCCTCCTGCAGCCGCATACACAGAAAAGGAGCCGGTGTAACAAAAGAGATTGAGTACCCGTTTTCCTTTGCTGCTTGCTCGAACAAGCTTTCGTAGTGGGCGGTGATCGAAAAAAAGCCCTGTGTCAAGGTATTCGCGCAGATTGATTTTAAAAATCTCACCACACTCTTGTACAAGCCCTATGCCCCCCCCTTCGACTTGCGTGTTTTTCTCATATTGATTTTCACCCCTTTGTTTCTTTCTAAGCTTTGTTATAACATGACTCTCTTGAACATGCAGGATCATACGTGCAGCTTCTGCCATTTTTTTGAGCCATGCTTCTTCAAGCTGTGCGTCTCGCTCATAGGGGCGTTCGTATAAAAAAAGGTGTAGCCAGCGTCTGTCTTCTGCTTGAGCAATTGCTGCTGCATTGTTTTCGCTTATTGCTTTTTCTTCCTGTCTGGTAAATGCTAAAGCGGCCTGCTTTGTTTGTATTTCCTCTGGCAAAAATGTATAGAGATCTATTGCTAGTGGGATTTCTGGAATATCCTTATCATAAATGCGGTAACAGGTTACCTGCTCTTTTCGAGCCCATTTTCGAAGAAGCTTAAAGCGCTTGGTAAGTCTGTTTTTAAGCAGCGCTGCCTGATAGTTGTTTTTTTCTGTTTCCGAAGTAATCATGTCAACAGTATAGCACACTCTAGCGCTTTCGGGAATGTGAATAAAAAAAGCTACAAGCGCAAATAGTTGCTCTTGTAGCTTTTGGAAGCTTATATTTCGATATAATCGCGTAATCCGCTTGCACGGCGCGGATGGCGGAGTCTTCGTAAGGCTTTCGCTTCAATCTGGCGAATGCGCTCACGGGTAACGTTAAAATACAAGCCCACTTCTTCGAGTGTTAGGCTGTAGCCATCATCAAGTCCGAAGCGCATTTTTAGGACTTCTTGCTCTCGTGGTGGAAGGGTATTAAGTACAAGCCGGAGTTGCTCCTGCAAGAGAGCATATGCAGTCTGATTTGCTGGGTTTTCAACTTCCTTATCTTCGATGAAATCCCCTAACTGACTGTCTTCCTCTTCACCGATTGGTGTTTCCAAAGAAATTGGCTCGCGAGCAACATTCTTTACCTGCTTTACACGACTGACCGGCCAACCGAGCTGCTGTGCGATCTCCTCATCATTGGGTTCTCGCCCCAGCTTCTGCATAAGCTGGCGGCCTTCTCGAACGACCTTGTTTATTTGCTCAATCATGTGGACTGGAACACGAATGGTTCGTGCCTGATCACTAATAGAACGCGTGATTGCCTGACGAATCCACCATGTAGCATATGTTGAAAATTTATATCCCTTGCGGTATTCAAATTTTTCTACGGCTTTTATAAGACCGATATTGCCCTCTTGCACAAGGTCAAAGAACTGCAAGCCGCGATTTGTGTATTTCTTTGCAATAGAAACAACAAGACGCAAGTTTGCGTTTATGAGGCGATTTTTAGCCTTTTCCATCATGCGCCGACCACGGTCAATTTCTTCTGCCATATCAATGATTTCGGAAACGTTGTTTTCAAAATCGTATTCCATGCGACGAAGCTTGCGATCGATTTTCTGGATTTGCGTGTAGACGTCTCGAATTGCTTCGCTCGATAGACCGAGCTCTTGCTCTAGCTTTGTCGCTTCACTGTGGATAGCTAGTCTTCGGCCAAGACTGCGTAGTTCTGCAGGATTGGTAATTCGCAGCTCTCGCATTTTCTT
This sequence comes from uncultured Treponema sp., assembly GCA_937891125.1. Taxonomy (GTDB): domain Bacteria; phylum Spirochaetota; class Spirochaetia; order Treponematales; family Treponemataceae; genus Treponema_D. The sequence goes on from CALAEZ010000165.1 coordinate 4,248, forward strand.
TTCTTGATTATGTCGATAGACGCTGATTTTCTGTGTTGCATCAACAAATTTTTCGCTAAACCGCTCAATTTCCTCTGACTGAATGTCCATTTTACGCAATTCAGGCAGAATTTTATTTCGTAATGCCATTAAGTGCGTATTTTCGGTAAAGTCTTGTGTCGGATCTGCCTCGTACAACTGCTTTTTTAGCGCCATGTATTGCTTCATCTCTTGCAGAACGGGCTTTAAAAATTCAGAATAGCATGTTTTTAGGCGACGTTTTTCTGCCATTTCCTCGTTGATTTCCTTGCGCGCCTTGCCAGGCTCATGCAAATCAATACGAGTAAAAGCTTTCTGTGCTACAGCGAAAAACTCGGGAATCATCATTCCGGAAAGCTTTATGACATTTTTTATAATGTTTTCGCCGTCTTCCATCTCTTTTGATAGAATAACCTCTTGTTCTGCGGTTAAGAGCTTTTCTTTTCCGATTTCGCGCAGGTACAAACGGATAGGGTCGTCAACATTGGAGTCTTTTTCACTGTTTACCAAGCGTTGCCCTGAAGCGCTTTCTTCTTTTTGCTCCTCGTCAGCAAGTTCTGCATCCTCATCGCTTGCCAAATCCTCATCGTCTGCCTCGTCATCCAAATCATCTTCTTCCATGACCTGAATGTTGTTTTGAGTGAGTAGCTGAAGCACAGGCTCCATCTTTGGTGAATTGACAAAATCTTGTCCGAGGATTTCATTAATTTCATCCCAAGAAACAATCTGTTTGTCTTTGGCGTAATCCAGAAGTTTTTGTACTGAGGGATCTAACTCTTGATCCATGTATCTGTCCTTATCATAAATATATGAAATGTTAAAGAAACGGTAGCCCGTCAAGCTTGTAGTTGCCGGTCAATATTCTTTTTTTGTTCAAGCAATAAGGTAAGCTGCTGATTGTTTTCTTGTGGAGCTGAAGAAAGCGCATTGATTTCGTAGAGAATCTTCTGGCGTTGTCTTTTTAAGCTGTTTCGTTTTATCAGCAAAATACTATCTTGAACGGTTTGAGTCGTGTTTTGTGCGTATTCACCTGAATACACCGATTCTGCGATCATTTGTTGCATTGCTGAATCGTCACAACGACTCAAGAGCGATGGAAAAGTCAGATCAGAAGCCTGATACTGTTCTTCCAAAATCATAAACAATTTTCTTGCTACATCATTTTCAAAATCGCTCTCTGTCAGCTCTTGATGCATTATAGTAAACTGATTTAAATCGGAACAGACTGCAAGAAGTGCTCGTAACTCAGCCGTAAGCGATATCTTTGTCGCTAGAGGCGTCATTTGTTTTTCTTGCGGTGTAAGTTGCCGCTTTTCTATGCGCTCATTGCTTCGATTACGATTTGAAAAATCCTTGCGCACCGCCTCGGACGAAATTCCAAATTTCTGTCCTAACTGATCTAGACATGATTCTTTCTGTATGTCAGTTTGTAGCGCATCGATATATGGAAAAAAAGCTTGTGCCGCCTTTGTTTTTCCATCCGGTGTTTCAATCGGAAATTCATGCGATAAAACATCAAACAGATAATCGCTATCTAATATAGCGGCGGAAACGTCTTCCGTCAAGGTTTTACTGCCATATTTTAGCATAATTTCTGCAGGATCTTTGCCTCCTCGTAAGCGTATAATCTTCACGGTAAGACCTTGCTTTCTGCAGAGCAGTATTGCTTTTCTTGTTGCATTTTGACCTGCACTGTCGCTGTCAAATGAAAGTAGTACGGTATCAGCAAAATTGCGAATGAGCCGTACTTGATTTTCGGTAAGTGCTGTTCCGAGTGGAGCGACCGCGTATGTTATGCCACACTGGTGGTACGCGATGCAATCCATGTAGCCTTCACAGAAAATTACTTTTTTTTCTTGTCGTATTGCAGCTTTTGCGAAATTAAACGCGTATAAGGTATCTCCCTTTTGATACTGGAGCAAGTCACCACTATTAAGATATTTAGGACCTTCGCCACGTAAGATTCTACCGCCAAAGGCAACGGTCTGCCCGCGTTTGTCGAATATGGGAAACATGAGTCGATCTGAAAAAAATGCTATATCAGGATTTTTTTTGCTAAACAAGCCTGTTTTTGCAAGAAAATCATCACTAAAATTCTTTTTACGCAAGAATTGTTTGAGCCATCTTCTGTCAGCAGGCGCGTAACCAAGCTTAAACTGACGTATGGTTTCCTTGGTAAGGCCGCGTTCTGTTATGTAGTTAAGTGCAAATCTGCCTGAAGATTCTTGCGTCAAGAGATAATGAAACATGGTTGCGGTGCGTTCATACAGATTGATGATTTCTTCTTTTGTGCTGTCTTTCTTTATTGCATCGGGCTGCTGACCGCCATCGTAGTGAATTTCAATTCCTGCGCGTTTTGCAAGAGCGGTTATTGCTTCTGGATATGAAAGTTTTTCCATTTCCATGAGGAATGTGATAACATTGCCACCCTTGTGGCAACCAAAGCAGTAATAGATATTTTTTTCTGGAGAAACTGAAAACGATGGCGTTTTTTCATGATGAAAGGGGCAGCAGCCCCACCAGTTAGAGCCACGTTGATTGAGCGCGACAGACTCACCGACAAGGGAAACTATATCGGTTGTCCGTATTACTGCATCTATTGTTTCTTTTGAAATCAGCGCTGCCATTAGCGAGATGCCGCCTTTTTAGTCTGATAAACGGCAGCGCCCGTGTGTGCAGTAAAGCTTTTAGAGAATGTATGCGTGCCAGCAGTGGAGTCGGTGAGTCTAAAATAGTAATAGTCTGTAGTAGGGGGATTTGCAGCTGCTTGCAGCGCAACAAGCCCCGGATTTGATATGGGACCGGGCGTTAGACCTGCCCATTTGTAGGTGTTATAAGGGCTGTCAATTTGCAAGTCGGCATAGGTAATGACGTCAGGATGAGGTTTTCCCTGTATTTCGGTGATAATATATTCAATGGTTGCGCATGAATATAATCCAATGCCTGCTGCTATGCGATTCGAAAAAACGCTTGCAATAAGCGGCGCCTCGTTTTCTACACGATATTCTCGTTCAACAATGGAGGCAAGAATAAGCGTTTTATGGATTTTTTCGGGGCTCGCATTTTGCAATGAAGGAACGTATGAAAGCTGCGTGAAAAAATTGTCAAGCATTATGCGGCAGACTGCTTCTGCCTCCATTGCTGGTGTGAAAAAATAGGTGTCAGGAAAAAAATATCCTTCAAGCGAGGAAGAGGGGATAGCATATGCTTCGAGCAGTTTTTTTGAGTGCGCTGCTTTTGAAAAATCTGCGGCTGTACAAACGGTATGCTCTTCAAGCATGGCGGCAATTTTACTTATAGTGAGACCTTCAGGGAAAACAAGGCGTATATACGCTTGCTGTGCTGACTGAAATAAGTCCAGCAATTCAGCAACGGAATAGCTACTCTTTATTTCGTAGACTCCTGACTTTAACACAAACGCCTGTTTGCGCCCCACAAGAAAAGGGTAGCGCGCTACAAGATAAAATAGTTTCTCAGAACGGATAAATCCACCTTGTTTAAGACGTCCTGCAACCTCGTGTACG
>CALAEZ010000166.1 GCA_937891125.1 uncultured Treponema sp.
GGCTATTTTTTTATTGCCCCTTTTTTTATTGTCTATTTAATATTTTCTTTAATTCCACTTTTATCAACATTTTATAATTCACTATTTGAAAACTACCGCGTTGGTATTAATACAGTAGGTCCTAACTTTATAGGTCTACAAAACTTTGTATCAGTTTTTAAAGCTGACATTCTAAAATATACAGGCAACACCCTCTTGATGTGGATTTTAGGATTTATTCCACAAATTTTACTTTCACTTTTGCTTTCTGTACTTTTTACAAATACAGAGTTAAAAATAAAATCCCAGCAATTCTTTAAGACAATAATCTATATGCCAAACTTGATTATGGCTTCAGCTTTTGCAATGCTTTTCTTCACACTTTTTTCACCAGATGGACCAATCAATATTTTGCTTTGTGATACTTTGCACATCTTTTCTACACGTGTTCGTTTCTTAGATACAATAAATGGAACAAGAATTCTAGTTGCAATTATGAACTTCTTGATGTGGTACGGAAACACTACTATTCTTCTTATGGCTGGTATAATGGGAATTGACGCATCTCTCTTTGAAGCAGCAAGAATTGACGGTGCTTCTCCTGTACAAGTATTCTTTAAGGTAACAATGCCACTCTTGATGCCAATTTTTGTATACGTTCTTATTACAAGCCTTATTGGTGGTATTCAGATGTTCGATGTACCACAGATTCTTACTCAAGGTAAAGGTGGTGTTAACAGAACTGCTACAACAATCATCATGTATTTGAACAACAACTTGGCAAGCAAGAATTACGGTATTGGTGGTGCTATATCAGTTCTTACTTTTGCAGTAACAGGTGTTTTAAGTGCAATTGTCTATAAGTTTACAATGGCAAAATACACAGCAAAGGAGGCTCGCTAATGGCTGATTTTGAAACAAAATCTTCAACTAAATCAATGTCAGGAATGTTAAATGTTCGTCGCACTTTTAGCTATGCACTCCTTGTAATTTTAACAGTGCTTTCTGTTTTTCCATTTTTGATTCTTATAGTTAACTCTTCTAGAACACATGCTGCTATACAGACAACATTCACACTGCTTCCAGGTACAAAGTTTCTTTCAAACTTTACAAAACTTGTAAGCAATGAAAACTTGCCAATTTTACATTCAATCTTTAATAGCGTCTATGTTTCACTATTGACAGCAGTTTTCTCAACATACTTTTCAACGATGACAGCTTACGGAATTTATATGTATAAGTTCAAAGGTCGTGGCTTTACTTTTAAGTTCATAATGGCTGTTATGATGGTACCAAGTCAGGTAAGTGCTTGTGGTTTCTTGCGCCTTATGATGAAGATGGGAATGCTTGACAACCTTGCAGCCCTTTACATTCCTGCAATTGCAAGCCCTGTAGTATTCTTCTATATGTATCAGGCATTGGAATCTACACTTCCCTATTCAATCGTTGAGGCTGCCCGTGTTGATGGCGCCGGTCGCTGGCGCATGATGTGGTACATCACGCTTCCAGCCTTAAAGCCGACAATCATCATTATGTTGATTCTGCGCGTTGGTGGTATTTTGAGCACCGGATACGAGCAAATCTTCTTGATGCGCAATGCATTGAACGTATCGGTAGCTGAAGTGTTTGATACGTATGTGTACACACGCGGTTTGCAGAACCAGCAGTATTCATACAGTACGGCTGCTGGCTTGTTTAAGTCGTTAGTCAGCATGATTTTGGTATTGTCAGCAAACTGGACGGCAAAGAAAGCCGGTGAAACCGGTATCTACTAGGAGGAAATCGAAAATGGCTAATCCTAATAAACCAATGAAAGTGCGGGAAAATCCGCTGGATAGATTCTGGGATCGCCTGATTATGGTGTTCCTGATTTTTGCTGCCGTTGTTACGGTTGCTCCATTTTTGTATGTTGTTGCCGGTTCGTTTGCTACTGAAAAAGAGCTGACCGAGCGCGCATTCTTCTTGATTCCGCATACAATTTCGTTTAATGCGTACACCTACATCGCACGCACTGGCGAAATCTTCCGCGGCTTAAAGAACTCTCTTATTATCACATTGATTGGTACGGTAACATCACTGTTCTTTACATCAACGTTTGCGTACCCACTTTCAAAACAGCATTTTAAGGGACGCATCCCGATTCTGAATCTGGTTATTTTTACTATGGTGTTCGGCGGCGGTATGATTCCGACGTTTATCGTTGTCCGCACGCTCGGCTTGTACAATCACTTTGCGGCTCTTATTCTGATTAGCGCTATCAGCCCGTTCAACATGGTTATTATGAAGAGCTTCTTTGCTGGCATTCCTGTTGACTTGGAAGAGGCGGCCTTTATTGACGGCTGTAATGACTGGTCAATCTACTGGCGCATCTACCTGCCGCTTTCAAAGCCGGTTCTGGCTTCTATCGGTCTGTTCTGTGCTGTTGGTCACTGGAACGATTACTTTAGCGCCATGATTTACTTGTCTGGTGCTGCAAAGGAAACCGTACAGATTGTTCTGCGCCGTATCGTTCTTTTGGCTTCTGGTGGTGACCAGATTAATGCAGCTATGTTTGATTTTGACATGCTGCTGGGAACACCGCCGGACAAGGCTGTTAAGATGGCTGCAACGGTTGTCGCAACAATTCCGATTTTGTGCGTCTATCCGTTCTTACAGAAATACTTTGCTAAAGGTGTTATGGTTGGCGCTGTAAAAGGCTAATACCAAAAAAATGGAGGTAATATGAAAAAGATGATGAAGGCTGCGGCAGGATTGCTTTCTGCAGCTTTGGTTATGGGGCTTGCAAGCTGTAGTGGCGCGAACTCTGCTGTTACGGGAAAAACAGGACGTCCGCTTGTGACGTTTATGCTGATTGACTTTGAAGGTAGCCCGCTTACTGGCGAGTACGCACAGACAGTCATCGACAAAATGACCGAATACACCAACACTGACGTTGAATTCCAGTGGATTGCAAACGACAGCTACAGCGAGAAAATCGGCTTGACGCTTGCAAACCCGTCTGATATGCCGATGGTTATGTCAATCGGTTCTTTCACTGCAGGCATTATTGATGCGGCAGAAGCAGGTGCATTTTGGGATTTGAATGATTTTATTTGGGACGAGGAAAAATACCCAAATCTTTCAAAGGCTAACAAGAACGTTTGCCAGAGCCTTACGCTCAACGGTCAGCTTATAGGCTTGTACAAGGGACGCGAAATCGGTCGCAACGGCATGGCCTACCGCACGGACTGGGCTGAAAAGCTTGGCTTAGGCGAGCCACAGACCATCGATGACGTATATAACATGCTGTACCAGTTTACCTACGGCGACCCAGACGGCAACGGCGTAAAAGATACCTACGGTCTTGCAATGTGTAAGCACACCGGTCCGTTTGACATCATTCAGACTTGGTTTGGCTGTGGCAACGGTTGGGTAGAAAATAACGGCAGAATGATTCCAGTTCATCAGACACAGGAATACATGGACGCGCTTGACTGGCTCAAGAAGGTGTATGAAGACGGACTTATGGCTCCAGACTGGGCTGTTCGCGACACCTCTACGTGGGCTGACCAGGTAAAGAAGGGTGAATCAGGTATGTTCGTTGACGTTATCGACAGCTCTCGCCGCATTTGGGACTACTTCGAGAACAACAAAGTGCCGTCTGTCGTTGATCCTTCAAAGCTTGCATCTATGACGCTTGTCGGACCGGTTAACGGCAAAACAATGGCAACAACAGGTTACAACGGCTTCCTTGTTATTACTAAGGCTGCAAAGACAAAAGCTCAGGTTGAGGCATGTCTGCACTTCATTGATAAAATGGACGACAACGACATGCTGGTTATGACAAGCTATGGTCTTGAAGGCGTGCACTATCATCTTGATGAAGACGGCTTTGTCGTGCAGGACACTATTGGCGACTTAAGCGCAGTAAAGGCGTATGGTCCGTTGAATCAGTCTCAGGTGTTTATGAAGCGCGGTCAGGATACCAATCCTACCGTTCGCAAGAATGCTCGTCTGCTTAAGCAGACAGAGATTATCCAGAAGGATGAGCAGTATGCAGTCTTTAACCCAGCACTTGCATACCTCGTAAACTCACCGACCTATTCTTCACAGGGCGCAATTCTTGACCAGCTGTTGTCAGATGCACGCACGCAGTACATCTGTGGTCGCATTGACAAAAAAGGTTTGGAAGCAGAATTTGCTAAGTGGAATCGTCAGGGTGGCGATCAGCTGATTGCTGAAGTAAACGAGCAGTATCAGAAAAACAAGAAATAAGCGTACGCGCTGATTTCGACAGGTACTAGAAAATATGATGAGCACGCTTTTTTCTGCTGATGCAGGCTAAGGGCGTGCTCATTTTTATAGATAGGGAGAAAAAATTATGAGTGAAGCATTGAGCTTACAGATTACAAAAATAACCGAAAATGCAGTTACCTTGCAGTGGAACGCAATAGCAGATGCCGAAAGCTACACGGTGTTTTGGGCTGATATGAACTTGCCGACTACGCGCTTTAAGACGGCTGGCTCGATTGCCGCTTCGGTGTGTGAGTTTACGTTTAAGCGGTCTACGCACGTTCCGCTGTATTTTAAGGTTGCGGCTGTTGCAAGCGGCAAAGAACTGTGCGTTTCTGGCGTGGTTCATTCGCCTGTTGTGGCGCATTTTAACGAACAGCTTGAGACTCTAAAGCGCGGTCTGATTGCCGTAAAGGCAAACACGGGCATTTTCTTGAGCTGGCGGCTTTTTAAGAGCGAAGTAACGGGCTTTAGCAGCACGGGCTTAACAGGCACGAACTTTGCGGTGCTCAAAAACGGCGAAGAAATCGCCCGCGTTACTGACAGCACCAATTATCTTGATAAAAACGGAACGGCTGATGACTGGTACGCTGTTGCGCCACTTTCTGCGGACGGAAAAGTCCTTGAGCCGTGCGAGAAAGTGCAGGCGTGGAAGAGCGGCACAAATTATCTTGAAATTCCCATGCAAAAGCCCGCTGACGGCGTTACCCCAAAAGGAGAAAAATTCAATTACCGCGTAAACGATATGAGTGTGGGCGACGCGGACGGCGACGGCGAGTATGAATATTACGTCAAATGGGATCCGTCAAACTCAAAAGACGTGAGCCAAAAAGGCTATACGGGACGCTGTTTTGTGGACTGCTACAAGCTCGACGGACGGCTTTTGTGGCGGCTTGATATGGGACAGAATATCCGCGCTGGCGCACACTACACGCAGTTTATGGTCTACGACTTTGACGGCGACGGCAAGGCTGAAATGGCTGTAAAGACCGCGCCTGGCACGAAGATGACCGTGTACAACGCAGACGGCAGTGTAAAATCAGAGAAATTTGTTACACTGCTTGACCGCGACGTAAAAGCGGGCGTTA
>CALAEZ010000167.1 GCA_937891125.1 uncultured Treponema sp.
CACGGAAATTAGCAAGCTACCGCTCGTTCGCCCCGACAAGCTGTTTCGCGCCCGCTCTGCTTTTTTTCCCGCTTCTGCGCACTGGGAAATGCTTTTTTTGCGTTTTCGTGTATTAAAAACTGCTTTCCCTTTCCGTACTCCCACGCTCGCTGTCGTACCCACGCTCGCTGTCGTTGCATTGCGGCGTATGCTTTTGCTATACTGAACACATGTCAAATCCTTTAGCCACGCTCCTTCCCTCTTTTTTGCAATTTTTAACCCTTTCCGGCGGCAGATTCGTGCTGTTGCTCGGCGTTATGCTGTTTTTCGGCTCTGCTGGCGGACGCCTGTTTCAAAAGCTTAAGGTGCCACAAGTTGTCGGCTACATTGTTATCGGCATTTTGCTCGGCGTTTCTGGCTTTTGGATTTTAGGCAAAGAAACGATTGTCGCGCTCAACCCGATTAGCACGATTGCGTTATCACTTATCGGCTTTTTAGTCGGCGCCGAGCTAAAAATTGATGTCGTAAAAAAATACGGTAAGCAATTCGTCGGCATTCTGCTTGGTGAATCGCTTACACCGTTTTTTGTCGTCGGTCTGCTGACCGCAGCTGCCACTTGGCTGTTTACGCATGAAATCAAAACTGCCGTTTCCATCGGGCTGCTGCTCGGCGCCATCTGTGCAGCGACCGCACCTGCCGCCACCACTGACGTGCTCAAGGAATACCGCACCAAGGGACCGCTCACCACGACAATCTTAGGCATTGTCGCCATGGACGATGCCGTGGCGCTCATTCTGTATGCGGTCGCTTCCTCTATTGCCGCACCGCTGCTGGGCGGACGCTCCATTTCGCTTTTGGCACAGCTTGGCGCCATCGCCTATGACATTTTTGGCTCCATCATGCTGGGGCTAGCAGCAGGCTTTGTCTTAAGCACCATTCTTGCCCACACCATGAACGATGACGGCAGAGTCTTAGGCTTTTCGCTCGGCGTTCTCTTTTTAAGCACGGGACTGTGCGAGCTTTTAGCGCTCGACAACATTCTTGCCGCCATGTCAATCGGCTTTTTTATGGCGAATTTCGCCCACAAAAAGACGCGCGCCATGTTCCGACTGGTAGAGCGCTTTACGCCGCCCATTTACGTGCTCTTTTTCGTAACGGTCGGCGCCAAGCTCAACATCTGGATTATCACGCCGTTTTTTGCGGTTATCGCGCTGCTGTATGTCGGCGGACGCACGCTCGGAAAAACCATCGGCTCGCGCCTGGGTGCCGTGCTGACAAAGGCGCCGGAAAGCGTACGCAAATACCTGCCGTTCTGCCTGTTAAGCCAGGCAGGCGTTGCTATCGGCTTAAGCATTGCTGCCGGTAACGATTTTCCTGAAAGCGTCGGTCCGCAGATTATGCTGATTATCACGGCGACAACGTTTATCGTGCAGATTCTCGGCCCGATTTGCGTAAAATACGGTGTGACAAAAGCTGGCGAAGCCGGGCTAGATGTCACCGTTGAAGACATTATGAAGCAGACGCGCGTTTCAGAGGTGACGTTGAACGGCATGCCGGTCTGCTCGGCAACGTCTCACACGATTGTAAACGACATGGATACCATCGGTACCCTCATCACGCAGTTTGCGGCACACGAAAACACCAATTACGCCGTGCGTGGCAGCGACGGCACACTCTGCGGTCAGATTTCGCTTGAGCGGATAAAGGAGGCTATGCAGCTCGGCGATTTTGCTGAAGGCATTCCGGCGATGGATATAATGAATCATCAGACTGTTACCTGCCAGCCAAATCTGCCGCTGTCAGATGCCTACACAATGTATGCTGAGCATGACACTGACGCCATCAGCATTGTAGACGCACAGCAAAAGCCGCTCGGCATTCTTGAAAAATACACGGTCGACCACTACCTGCACATGCGCGTTGTCGAGCTTGAGCATACCGTGCAGACGATGGGCTGATTAATTGCTTCACCTGTCGTTTTTTTTGTGCACGTGCGGCGTTTTTATGCTATACTTTTCAGCATGAATCAAGCTGACGACCGCACCGCAAATCCCTCGCAGACAGACTCCCCGCGCACACAGGCAAACGCTGCTCCAACAAATGCTGCCGCCGAACCGGCAAACGCTGCTCCAACAAATGTTGCCGCCGAACCGGCAAATGCCGTCCCGACAAACGCAGCCACCGCCCCGACAAATGTTGCCGCCTCCCCTGTAGACTCCGCCGAAATCGAATCCTTCCGCACCTACAGTCTCATGCAGAACCGCACGCACGTGCGCACAATGCTTATCTCCTCGCTCATAAGCTTTGCGTTCCTGATGTTCTCATACTTTGTCGGCTTTTCAGAAAACACCGGCGTGCGCTCTGACACCAGCGCAGTCCTGTTGCTCGTCTGCTGCGCCGCTGTCGTCATGCTGAATACCGCCCTGTGCGGCAAAACCGCCGGCGCACTCGTCGTCTGGCTCATGTTCAACGTACAGACCTTCTTATACCGCGAAAACTTTGCCTACGAGCAGATTATCGGCCTTGGCGCCGTGCTTGTCGTGCTTATTCCAACGCAGCGCAACTGGTTTAAAAGCGCGCTGAAAACCGTGCTTGCACCTTTTGTTATGACGCCCGTCCTTGTGCTTGTTACGCTCGTTACTGCTGTCGTGCTTGCAGAAGGCGAACAAATCGCCTGGAACGAAGAAATACGCACGACGTTACGCACGCTCACCGTCTGGTCGTTTTCGTTAAGCGCAACCGTTTCGCTCCTCATGTTCTTGTTTCATCACTGTGTGCCGGAGCGCATAAAAAAGCTGTTTCCCGCCTCAAGCTTTTCCTCGCACGAAATTATTTCAATCCGCAACATTCTTTCGGGCGAATCTAAAGGACATGTCGGAAACAAAATCATGTCGCTCATCGTGGCTGAAGCGGTGCTTTTAATGATTGTTCCGCTCGGAGTTGCCGGCGCACTCATGGACAATTTTTCTGTGCTGCCGACCGATACCGAGCGTGCCATGTTTATGACCAAGCTTACGCTCATTCTGGCGCTGGAAGCTCTTCCGCTTCTGTTTATTACGGTAGATTTTGCCCGCGTGCGCATTGCAAACCCGATTATGTTCATGAGCCGCGCAATCGACGACTTTTACTCAAAAACGCTGCAGAAAAAAGACGGTGCCGTGTTTGACGTGCACAAGCTTGGCATTTCAAACAGAGACGAAATCGGCGTGCTCTTTAACTCGCTCAAAAAAACCGTCGACAACGTGACCGCCTACGTAAACGCCATTGAGCGCGAAAAGCAGCTGGAAGCAGACCTGATAAAGGCAAATGCGGCAAACGAAGCGCAGCGCACCTTCCTGTCGTCCATGAGCCACGAAATCCGCACGCCAATCAATGCGGTGCTCGGGCTTGACGAAATGATTCTGCGCGAATCAAGCGAGCCTGCCATCAAAAACTACGCGCGCGACATTCAGTCAAGCGGAAAAAGCCTTCTGTCGATAATCAACGACATTTTGGATTTTTCCAAAATTGAAGCCGGCAAAATGGAAATTATCAACGCCGACTACGACTTGCGTGCCGTCATTACCGACCTTTCCAATATGATAGAGCAGCGTGCGCTGGGCAAAGGCCTTTCGTTTATGATTGACGTTGACGAAACCATTCCGCATCTGTTGCACGGCGACGACACGCGCATAAAGCAGTGTGCGCTCAACATTTTGACAAACGCCGTAAAATACACGCCCTCAGGCGGCGTCACAATGCAGGTAAGCGGAAAGCTACAGAACGGCGACACCCTGCTGCTCACCTTTACCATCAGCGACACCGGCATCGGCATAAAAGAAGAAGACTTACCTAAGCTCACCAAGCCCTTCGAGCGCATTGAAGAAGGCAGAAACCGCTCCATTGAAGGCACCGGCCTTGGCATGAGCATCGTAAACGGGCTGCTTTCCGGCATGGGAAGCAGGCTCGAAGTGCAGAGCATCTACGGAAAAGGAAGCACGTTCTCGTTCACCGTCGCTCAGACCGTGCGCTCGCCGGAGCCAATCGGCACAAAAGAAGAAGCGCGCGCGGCTCTGGCCGCCTCCACCAACACATACACCGAAAGCTTTCAGGCACCCGGCGCGCACATTCTTGTCGTTGACGACACGTTTATGAATCTTACCGTCTTTAAGGGCTTACTCAAGCAGACGCGCCTTCAGATTGACACGGCAGAAGACGCAGAAAAAGGCCTTGCATTAACGCGCGCGCATACATACGACCTGCTTTTTATTGACCACCTGATGCCCAAAATGGACGGCATTGAAATGCTGAAAATCCTCCGCGCAGAAAGCGGAAACCCGAATCAGAACGGCATTTGTGTCGCGCTTACGGCAAACGCGGTTTCTGGCGCGCGTGAAATGTACCTGCAGGCGGGCTTTGAAGACTATCTTTCAAAGCCGGTAGACGGAAAGCTGCTAGAAGCGCTTATCATGCGCCACCTGCCGGAAAAGCTTGTGCTGCATGAAGGAGACTCCGGCTTTGTAGCGCAGACGCAGGTAGCTGGTCTGCAGCAAAGCGCAGAGAGCGGCGAGCTGCCCGCCTCCGAGGTAAGCGAACTCGTAAAAAAAGTGCTTGGCATTGATATAGCAAACGCGCTTAAAAACTGCGGCGGAAGCGACACCTTTTTGGAAGCCGCCCGCGACTTTTACGACGCAATTGACGCAAAAAGCGCCGGCATAGAGCACTATTGCGCTACCGGCGACTGGCAGAACTACACGGTGCTTGTGCACGCGCTAAAGTCAAGCGCACGCCTTATCGGCGCTGCCGAGCTTTCTGCCACCGCAGCCACGCTTGAACAGTACGGAAACGCGGCAAAGCAGGAACCGTCTGCCGAAGCGCCCGCTGCTTTATCAGGCGACGCGGCTCCCTTCAGACAGGGCACACCGCCCGCCCCCGTTGCGCAGTCCGCCGTACCCGGCAGCGCATCTGCCAGTATCCGCGAGCGCACGCCCGCTCTCCTTTCCGCCTACCGCGCCTACCGCACTTTCCTTGCGCCGCTTTTTGCACACAGCGCAGCCGCAGCCAGTACGCCCGCAGGCACTGCAGCTGTTGGCAACACGCAGCCGCAGTCTCCGGCGCAGGGAAAGGCCGCCGAAGCGCTACCGCTTTCGCCGTCGGAGCTATCACAAGCAGAGCTTGTGGACATGCTTTCTGCTCTGCGCGAGGTCGTCAGTGCGTTCGACTTTGACACCGCCGACAGCATAATCGCCGAGCTTTCCACCCATGCGCTCCCCGCGGACTTTGCGCCCACATTCGCCGCGCTAAAAACCGCCGTGCGCAACGCCGACTACGCCGCTGTCATGCAGGTGCTTACCACGCTTACTTAATATTTAAGGCGCACACTGCGCCTTAAATGGGCTCAAGCTCGTCAATATCAGCTTCATCGTCATCGTCACGAAGCTCATCTGCAATCTTAATAATCATATCCTTCGTGTCGAAGAACGCTTTTACAACAAGCGGGTCAAAGTGGCTACCGCTCTCTTCCTTTATCATTTGAAATGCTGCATTTACATCAAACGGCGGCTTGTACGGGCGGCGGGTCACCAGTGCATCAAATACATCGGCAACAGCCATAACGCGCGCCGAAAGCGGAATCTGTTCGCCTGCCAATCCGTCAGGATAGCCCTTGCCGTCCCAGCGCTCGTGGTGACTGCGCGCAACCTCGCATGCCATGCGGTAGTAGGCATCGTCAACACAGTTTTTAAGCGTTGTCTCCAGAATTTGCGCTCCATAGACCGTGTGCTTTTTCATCATGTCAAATTCTTCCGGAGTCAGCCGCCCAGGTTTATTCAAAATACCGTCTGCAATAGAAACCTTGCCGATGTCGTGCAGCGGCGCTACCTTGCTTAAGGTTTCCACCCACTGGTAGTCAATTACATCGGTGTAGTTGTCGTTTTTCAGCAACATCATGCCAATCACAAGCACGTACGAGCGCGTTCGCTCCAGATGCTTTCCGGTCACTGCATCGCGGTTTTCGACCAGCTTTGCAAAGCTGATAATCATCTGGTTTTGCATGTCTAAAATGCGGTTTGTCTGCAGTGTTACATCGCGTTCAAGCTTTTTTGCATAATTGCGTTCGTTCGTTACATCCTTGAGCCACAAAATGGAGCCTTGCAATTTTCCGCGCTTGTTAAAAATCGGCTTTATATTCGGTTGGTAAATCGCGCCACCATTCCAGTAGTCAATCGGAAACTTATCAGGGCGGTCGAACAGCGGTGCAAACAGCGCCTCAAAATCGCCATCAAGACCAGCAATGCGGTCGCCTGGCAACATTTTTTTTATAAATGGGAACAGTGCGCTCGCTTTTTCGTTGCTTTGCATAAGATGCAGCGTATTGTCGATTGTAATAACAGCGTCATCAAGCGAATCAAAGATAACCTCTTTTGCCATCTCAGGCATGTCGCTAAAATGCGCAAGCGTAATCAACAACAGCGTGCTCACGCTCGTAATCATAAGCCCGAATGGCACCAGCCTAAAACTCTGCATATTAAGCAGACGCTCAAGCACATAGCACAAGCACGGCGTAAAAATGGCTACAAACAGGTATCTGCTTACCGTGCGGTCTCGCTTTGCGCCTTTTACCTGCACCACAACGCAAAGTCCGCCCACTATCAGCATATATGCAAAAATTAACACCACATACAGCAGATTGAAAATGCCGTATTCGCGTACAAGCACAGTTACGCCGTTAATAAATTCAACGTGATAGGATTTAAAAAACAGCGTATGCTTATCAAATGTAATCGCAATCGCCGTCATAATAACCGAGGTAACAACCTGACACGCAATCAGCGACTTTGGCAAGGTTATGTTAAAGAGCAGTGACGACAGCAAAAGCAATAATACAAAGACGCTGCAAGCGCCGAGATACTCAATTCTCAGTGTAAAAATAAGCAAATCGGGAGAAACAATGCGCGCACTTACCGAACCCCAGTAACCGAACATAATACTGAGCGTAATAAACGAAATGACAAGTACCAGCTTTTGTTCCTTTGACGGTGGGCGACATAATGCCAGAAAAAACACCGAAAGCGTTACCATCAAACAGCACGTATATGACCAGAACTGGAGCGCGTATAAATCCATACGATAGAGTGTAACATATTATTAAATCTTGCGAAAGATTTTTATGTATGCTACTGTTAGCTGTCGCTGATGAGATTGTGGTCAAAACAGCGATTCTCTGGAGAGCCTTCATCACCCCGATGAAGCACCGAAGGGTTACGGAAAAACCGCGAGGATTTTTCTTTGGCGGACTTTTTCTTATATCTCAGGTAAAAAGGACAGGGCATGTAAAAAGCGTCAGGCAACTGACTGAATGTTCTACCGCGTTCAAACACGCGTCCACTCTGGAGAGCTGATTAAAAAGCACGGCTTTTGCCGCTGTTTTTGTCGGCTCTATTTTTTTGTTCAGGAGAACGCTATGTTCTCAAAAATCAACTCAATTTTAGATGCCATTGATGGCTTTGTGTGGGGGCTGCCGCTGATTATTCTTATTCTTGCGACAGGCATTTTCCTTACGATTCGCTTGCACGGCGTACAGTTTGCGCAGCTCAAGTTTGCAATCAGCTCGATTTTCCGAAAGTCTGAAAAATCAGAAGACAAGGGCGAGCTTTCAAACTTTAAGGCATTGTGTCTGGCTCTTTCTGCAACAATCGGAACGGGAAACATTGTTGGTGTTGCAACCGCTATTTCCCTTGGCGGAGCTGGCGCACTTTTCTGGATGTGGTTTGCCGCCCTGCTTGGTATGGCAACAAAGTACGCAGAATGTCTGCTTGCCATTCACTACCGCGAAGTAGCAGCTGACGGCCACATTCTTGGCGGTCCGTTCTATACGTGCGAAAAAGGCGTTGGCGCAAAATTTCCAGTGTTCGGAAAGCTGCTTGCAGTCCTGTTTGCAATTTTCGGCACCATGGTTGGTCTTTTTGGCATTGGAACATTCAGTCAGGTAAACAGCATTTCTTCTGCTATTGAAACATTTGCAAAATCAGCAGCAGGTGGCGTTTTAAGCACGGTAAACATTGGCGGCATTGGCACTTACAGCGTAGTCGTTGTCGTTGCTTCTGTTATTCTTGCCTTTGTATGCGCACTTGTCATTATCGGCGGCATTCAGCGCATTTCAAGCGTGGCAAGCGTCATCGTTCCTGTTATGGCAGTGATTTACTTTGTGATGGGCGTGTTTGCCATTTTATGTAATCTTTCGCACGTTACCGCCGCGCTTGAAGCAATCTTCCAGGGCGCATTTGGCTTTAAGGCGGTCACTGGCGGTGCTGTAGGCGCGATGATTGTCGCCATGCAGAAAGGCATTGCGCGCGGTATTTTCTCTAACGAAGCGGGCTTAGGTTCAGCTCCAATTGCCGCCGCTGCCGCAAAGGTAGACCATGCCGTGCAGCAGGGCATTATCTCTATGACAGGCACTTTCTTTGACACCATCGTAATCTGCTCAATTACCGGCGTTTCAATCGTCATTGCAAGCATCATAAATCCGGACGTGCTTAACACAAGCATGTATCAGGGATTTGCCATTACCGACGTTGCATTCCGCACGCTCTTACCGCGCATTCCTGGCATCTTCATTTCGTTCATCTTAATGATTTGTCTGGTTCTGTTTGCATTTACTACAATTCTTGGCTGGGATTACTATTCAGAACGCTGTATTGAATATCTTGCAAAAGGCAACATGCTGCCGGTAAAAATCTACCGCTGGCTGTATATTGTGGCAGTATTCATTGGCCCGTACATGACGATTGCGGCTGTCTGGACGATTGCCGACATCGTAAACGGCTTAATGGCAATTCCGAACATCATCTCGCTGCTTATTTTGAGTGGCGTTGTGGTAAAGCTTACCGCTGACTACTTTAGCGGAAAGCGCATGTACACCGTTGGCTACGACTTTAACAACGACCGCGTAACAACCGAGGCATAAACTATGAAATCTCCGCTTACGACACTTTGCTATATCGAAAAAGACGGCTGTTATTTAATGCTGCACCGCGTGTCAAAAAAAAATGATATAAACCGCGACAAGTGGATTGGCGTAGGCGGACATTTTGAAGACGGCGAAAGCCCGGAAGACTGCCTTTTGCGCGAAGTAAAAGAAGAAACGGGCCTTACGCTCACCAGCTGGCAGTTCTGCGGCATCGTCACCTTTATTGCAGACAACGCACCACCTGAATACATGTGCCTGTACACTGCAGATAGCTTTACCGGCACGCTTGCCTTGTGCGACGAAGGCACGCTTGAATGGGTGCCCGTTGGTGAGCTTCAGAATCTGAATCTGTGGGAAGGAGATAAAGTCTTTTTGAAGCTGCTTGCAGAAAAAGCACCGTTTTTTTCACTAAAGCTTGTGTATAAAAACGGTGCGCTGACAGAAAAAATCTTAAATGGGAAAAAATTGTAAGCGCCATTGCCGTGCAAAGCACTATTTGAGCGCATTTTTTTACAATTCCGTACAAAATCTGCATATGGCGCATCACCCGAAGAATTTAAAAATAATGCTGCAGGCGCACTTTCGCGCATTATAAAATCAGAAATACAAACCAGAAGCGAAACCGCTTCGCTCCTTACAGAAGAAAAATTAATTTCTTTTTCAAAAAAATCCGAACGAATCAATGTATATCGGTGGACAAAAACACTGGACTGATATAATCAAAAACTCTTCAATGGAGAATGAACTGCTGTGGCTTAATCCAGAAGAAGATTTTAATACCAATTCAACGCTGATTGTTGCAGAACGTGAAGATTGCACAAAGTGTAAAAAAATCAAATGATGAAATCTTGGGTATTTGCGCAGATCAGGTGACGCTTGCAAAATCTATTCAAGAAGAGCTGCAGCCAATTATGGCTGAATACGGAATAAAACTTGTGACATTTACACTTGCTGCTATTGATATCCCGCAAAATGACCCGAACCGTCAGAAGTTGGAAGCTGCATTTGCGACAAGCTGTAAACGAAATGGTTAAAAAATAGCATTGTACTTTTTTTTCGACAGGCGCTACTATCAAAGCATAAAGAGCTTTTGGAGGTTCTTATGAAGATTTTAACGAAGCTTTCATCTTTTGCGGCTGTCTGTACGTGTGCAGCTACCGTTTTAGCAGGCTGCGGCTCAACAAAGCAGGCGGATTTTTCTGCCACCGCGCAAACTGCGCTCCCTAAAATTGACATGTCTGCATGGAACTATAACGAAGCAGATAACGTGTACTGGCAGGTCGGCATTTCGTATGCGGCAACACCTGCTGACAAAAAATATGAAACGCTTGGCATTTTCGTTCCAGGCGAATATTTTACTGCAACAAAAAATGCTAATGGCAAATATACCGCTACGGTAAACAAAAAAGGCACGGTAGCAGGTCTTACGGTAGACACCGCTCCGTTTGTCATGCCGATTCAGACGCCAGGCTATTCAGCGCTTGAAGCGCCTACCGGCTACCAGGCAGCCACCGCGCAGTATATTGCAAACGGCTTTATTTTTGTGTATACAGGCGCGCGCGGCCGCGACCACGGCGTTCCAGCTGCTGTTACCGACTTTAAGGCAGCAGTTCGCTATGTACGCTACAACGCAGACCTGCTTCCAGGTGACACCGCGCGCTTCTTTACCTACGGCATGTCTGGCGGCGGCGCACAGAGTGCGTTAATGGGAGCAACCGGCGACGCACCTGAATACGAGCCTTACTTACAGGCGATTGGTGCGGTTGAAGGCGTAAGCGACGCCATTATGGGAAGCATGGACTGGTGTCCCATTACCAACCTGAATGTAGCTGACGAAGCATACGAATGGGAACTGGGAGTTGCCCGCACCGGTCTTGACGAGAGCACGCAGGCGCTTTCAAATGCGCTTGCTGTAAAATTTGCCGAATACATTAACGCTCTCGGTCTTAAAGACGAAAATGGCAATCTCCTTACCTTAGAGCAGTCAGCAGATGGACTGTACCACGCAGGAAGCTACTACGGCTATCTTAAAAAGACGATTGAAAAGTCCTTGAACAACTTTCTTTCTGATACAACATTCCCGTACAATGCGTCTTCTCAAAAGCAGGCGTTGGGTAACAACATGATGATGACAGGCGGATTCCCTCCGCAGGGAATGGGAAATAGAATGCCGCCACAGGGACAGCCGACACGCGGAAATCCACCAGCAGCAGAGGACTTAGACGGCGTACACCGCAGAAAGGGAAAATCTAACAATGTGGATTTATCTGGAACGTATAATTCTGTAGAAGAATACATCGCAGCTCTTAACGCAAACGAAAATTGGGTAAGCTACGACAAGGCGACAAATACGGCAACCATTACCAGCGTAGAGGCCTTTATGCGAAACGTAAAGCAGCTTCAAAAGAGTGTGGGCGCATTTGATGACTTAAGTGGCACGCAACCGGAAAATACGCTCTTTGGCTTTGGCGACGGTAAGGGTGCCCATTTTGACGCACTCATGCTGGAAGCACTTAAAGAAACAGGAAACGCAAAGGCAGATGAGTATGCGGCAGACCTTGCAAAGAAAGACGCGCTTGGCTCAACCATGGAAGAGCGCCACAACATGTACAATCCGATGTACTATCTTGCAAGCAGCTACAAGGGCTTTAAGACAAGCACGCCAGCCAAATACTGGAGAATCCACGCCGGTATTTTCCAGGGCGACACTGCTGTCAGCACCGAAATGGACTACTACTTGGCTTTGGTAAACTACGGTTCTGCGGTAAAGAGCGTTGAATTTGCAGATGTCTGGGGCTTGTACCACACCGAAGCTGAACGCCCCACGTACGGCGACGGCACCTCTACCGGAAACTTTATCCTGTGGGTGCAGGAATGTTTGAAAAACGAAAAATAGGTTTTAACCAAAGCTTGCCTTTCGTGGTCGCTTTCCGATAGCGCACAGTACAGTTTTTAGCGATGGCTCGGTGCTTTTCTGGCACTGAGCCATTTTTTATCACGAGCCAACGAACAAATGTCATGGTGACATTGCTCGGAATTCGTCTAGCGAACGAATGTCATTTTGTCGTCTTTTCCGCTGTAGCTTTATACCGCGCCTCTTTTATGCTAGTATAGGCGCATGGTAACAGGAATCTTTAGGCGCTGTCGCCACCCGTATGTAAGTTTTCTCTATTTTTGCTGCACAATCGCTTTGAGCGTGGTCATAAAGCACCCGCTGTATCTGCTTTTTTCGCTTACCGCAGCGCTTACGATGAATCTGCTTGTAAAAAATGCTCAGGCACTGCGCCTGTTTTTGCTTATGATACCGTTTTTCTTTGCGCTTTCCTGCTTAAATCCGCTGGTAAGCCACTGGGGAAACACGGCGCTTTTCTACCTGTTTGGCGACAGCACAAAGCCTGTCACGCTTGAAGCAATCTGCTACGGACTAAACAACGCGCTCATGCTCGTTACGATGGTGCTGTGGTTTTTGGCGCTATCACGCGTGATTACCTCAGAAAAGCTTACGTTTATATTTGCGCCGCTGTTTCCTGCCGTTTCGATTATGCTGGTGATGATTTTCCGCATGATTCCGTTTTACCGCCGCCGCGCTCGTGACATTAGCGAAGGGCGCCGCGGCTTAGGACTAACGCGCGAGGCGGGCGTTCGCGAGCGCCTGCACGAAAGTATGCATGTGCTTTCTGCCGTCACCAGCTCCACACTTGAAGACGGAAGACTTACCGCAAGCAGCATGGAAAGCCGCTTTTGGGGAAAAAATCGGCGCACGTCGTTTCTGCACTATCGGTTCCGTGCAGCAGACGCGCTGCTTACGCTTGTGTGCCTGCTTCTGACGGCCGTCACGATTGCGGCGATACGGCACGGAGCGGGTGCCATGCAGTTTTATCCGGTCATAGACGCAGGGTACTTTTATCAGAACAGCTGGAACTGCGCAGGGCTTTTAGC
>CALAEZ010000168.1 GCA_937891125.1 uncultured Treponema sp.
GCCATCGGGTGCTCTGCGCTTCCGACTCTGACGGTAACCGTATTGCCGCTCGCTTCAATAACCGGCACATGTTTTTCAACTGCTCCGTCGGTGGTGTTTGCCTTAAGCTCTTTCATGGCGTCTCCGCAGCAGGTGACCCCGTCGCATTTGTCATGCAGCACATGCAGAATGTTTCCGCATTTTGCGCATTTCCAGAATTTTAGTGTTGCCATAGTGTACCTCGCAAAAAATAAGCTTTAAACCAGTGTACACGAGGTTTTTTGATAACGCAAACGTTTATTTTTTTTAAGACAACCCGTTTTATCTTACGACTTTCCCTGCTCGACCTGCTTTATTTCATCGTTTAAGGCGCTCTTTAAGGAGTAGGTGTCAAACACTGGCTCGTCCGGCAGCCGAAGTTCTATCCGGTTTATCTTGTCGATGGTTACCGTGCCGCTTTTCATGTGTATTTCAAAGACGTGTCCGCCTTTTGTCCTGTCCTCAGAAATAAAATGCAGGTGCCAGCCCGCCGCATTTATTCCGTCCATGTAGTCGGGATAGTAGACGCAGACAAGCGAGCCGCGTATGTTTTCAAATTTGAACGCTTTCTGGGTGTCATCGAGTATCGTTTTTAGTGACGTGTGTACTGAGCGGTAGCCGGATTCGGAGCGCGCGTCTACAAGCGCAAACTCTCCGTCAATACGCGCCATGTGCATGCTGTTGAGCCCGAAGTTTTCATCGATAAGATTGTTCAGGCTCGTTTTAAGGGATGCGGCATCTTTTGCTTCTCCTAGAGTAAACGTGCGGTCTTTCTGCATGGCGCACACAGAGGAAAATGGCACGCCTCTGTCCGGCTCTGCCAGAACTGTTTTTCCGTTTTCCATGGCGCGGTAGCATCTTCCGTCGATGACAATCATCTCGCCGTCTACGTTTTCAAATGTGCCGAGCCCTGTGTTTCCCTGCCTGACAAGCTCTGCTACGGTTATGACCGGACGTGTATATCCCAGCATGAGCGCCTGCAGTGTTGAAACCTGATACATGCTTATTTCATTCATACTTTGTTCTCCTGTGCCACAGTACGGTAGGCAGTATAGCGGCTTTCAGCTATTTGTTAAATACCTTTCAGCTTGTATTCAGTATGCGTCACAGAGCAGCGAATGCACTGCTCTGCTTCATCGAAATCGCGTGCGTTGTTGGTTGATGGAAATCGGTTCAATGCCGTCTACCATCTTGAAGCCGCGGTCTGTAAGCAGCCTATATGCCTGTCGAAGTTGTCTACATTGATTCTGATTCCCGAATAATCTTGCGGAGCCTAGTCGGGCTTTGTTACTTCAACGCAGAACTCATTTGCATCTTTCATTCAGGTTCGCGAGATGCTGTTTGATAGCACACCCCGAATGCATGTATCTTGAAACATTGGCTAAAAAACATTACTGTAAGGCAACATTTATTAGATATTGCATGGAGGTTTTATACATGCTTAACACAGTAAAAATTGCAGATGTAATCGGTCGTGAAATTATCGACTCACGCGGAAACCCAACGGTCGAAGTTGATGTCATTCTTGAAAACGGCGTTCTCGGTCGTGCTGCAGTTCCGTCTGGAGCTTCTACTGGCGAAAACGAAGCTCTTGAGCTCCGTGACGGAGACAAAAAACGCTACGGCGGAAAAGGCGTTCTCAAAG
Organism: uncultured Treponema sp.; assembly: GCA_937891125.1. Classification (GTDB taxonomy): domain Bacteria; phylum Spirochaetota; class Spirochaetia; order Treponematales; family Treponemataceae; genus Treponema_D. Next base: position 1,664 of record CALAEZ010000168.1, read on the forward strand.
CCGTAGAAAATGTAAACAAAATCATCGCTCCGGCTCTTAAAGGCTGCAATGTTTTTGAACAGCGCGCAATTGACCTTAAAATGCTCGCACTCGACGGAACGCCTACAAAATCAAAGCTCGGCGCAAACGCAATTCTCGGCGTTTCCCTTGCAACCGCTCAGGCAGCCGCTAAAGCATTGAACATTCCTCTCTACCGCTACATCGGTGGTGCTAATGCTCATGTTCTTCCTGTTCCAATGATGAACATCATCAACGGTGGCGCTCACTCAGACGCTCCAATCGCTTTCCAGGAATTCATGATTCGCCCAGTTGGCGCAAAAACAGAAAAAGAAGCAATTCGCATGGGTGCAGAAGTTTTCCACGCACTCGCAAAGCTCCTCAAAGGCCGGGGACTTTCAACTGCTGTAGGTGACGAAGGTGGATTCGCTCCAAAATTCGATGGAATCAACGACGCACTTGATTCAATCGTTCAGGCTATTAAAGACGCAGGTTACAAACCAGGCGACGATGTAAAAATCGCAATGGACTGTGCCGCTTCTGAATTCTCTGTCGAAAAGAACGGTAAGTTCTACTACAACTACAAACAGCTTTCTAACGGAACTCCAAAAGATCCAAACGGAAAAGAATTGAGCGACGACGAGCAGATTGCTTACCTCGAAGAGCTCATTACAAAATATCCAATCGACTCAATCGAAGACGGTCTTGATGAGAACGACTGGGAAGGCTGGAAAAAACTCACTGCAAAAATCGGCGACCGCTGCCAGCTCGTTGGCGACGATTTGTTCGTAACAAACGTAAAATTCCTTGAAAAGGGAATCAAAGAAGGTGCCGGAAACGCTATCCTTATCAAAGTAAACCAGATTGGCTCGCTCACAGAAACGCTCGAAGCTATCGAAATGGCTCACCGCCACGGCTACACAACTGTTACATCACACCGCTCAGGCGAAACAGAGGACACGACAATTGCCGATATCGCAGTTGCTACAAACTCTGGACAGATTAAGACAGGTTCTATGAGCCGCACTGACCGCATGGCAAAATACAACCAGCTTATCAGAATTGAGGAAGAACTTGGAGATACAGCCGTTTACGGTTACAAAAAATTAAGATAAAAAACTGATTACGGGCTGGAGTTGAATGCAATTCCAGCCTTTTTCATGTATCGAGGCTAGTATGCAAGTTCAAAAATTAAACAAATTCTTTAAAAAATTTGGTGAGTTT
>CALAEZ010000169.1 GCA_937891125.1 uncultured Treponema sp.
CATTTTCGTCCTGCGCATTTATAATCTGGAGCACGCCTAAAATACGCCCGTTTGCCATTTTAAGTGGAACGGTCAGCATGGATTTCGTGCGATAGCCGGTTGTAACATCCGTCATCTTATTGAAGGCATAGGTTGCTTCTGGAGGAAGATTATAGCAGTCCTGAATATTTATTGCATTTCCCGAAAGCACGCAGGCGCCGACAACCGATTTTTCTGTAATCGGAAATGAGAACGAAACATAGGGAAGCTTATCGCCCTGCTGCATTTTTCTGAGCTGGGTATCATTTTGAGCATAGCGGATTTTAATATTCTTTCCGTCTACAACGTAGATTGAGCCTGCATCGGCATGCACTATGGCACGTGCTTCCGTGAGCAGTCGCTCTAAAAGCACATCAACGTCCTGAATTGAACCAAGCATCTTTTCGGTTTCTATTATTGTCTGTAGCTTTTGTTCTCGGCTTACTCTACTCATAATGCGCACCTTATGGGATATTTTAATAAAAACTAAACATCAATGCAATGTTTTTTTATGGAGCAAACAGAAAAAAAGCGGACCGGCCCCCTGCTGCACATCGGGAAGCACAATCGATCCTAACTCGGTTTGCTCTGGCTCGGGGAGCGGCTCGTCACAAAATGGTGACACATCAGTAACAGTGGGAGACGGCACGACCTCTGCATCAGCAAATTTCTTAAAAAGACGCACAATAACGCCGTCATTTTCTTCTTTTGCAAGCGCACACGTTGAATAAAGCAGATAGCCATTAGGCTCGAGCATACGCCACGCAGAGGATAACAGCGCCCACTGCTCGAGCGCAAGCGTTTTTATGCGGGCGGGCGACCACTGGGAAAGATATTTTTCGTCAGCGAGCACATGTCGTTCGCTTGAGCAAGGCGCATCAAGCAAAATGCGGTCAAAACATTCACTCTGATAGCGGCACATAAGCGCGCCATCGTTTCCGCTTACTGTAACCCGCGCGCGAATTTCTGGCGGTAAGCTTTCATCACACACACGGCTTAAGCGCACTCTTCGGTCATTCGAGCGCTCGTTACTCAAGAGAATTGCCTCTTTTTCCATGCATGAAGCTAACACCAGCGTTTTTCCGCCGGGAGCTGCACACAAGTCCAAAATACGGCGCGCGCCTTTCAGCGGAAGCGAGGCGGCAGCACGCACGCTACCTGCATCAAGATAATACGGCACACAGCCGGCAGCTCTTGCTGTGCCAGCCGTTTCTGTTACGGCATCGACGCGTTTTCCGCCGCATACCGTATACGTCACATACCGCGGCTCCTCAGAAAATGCGGCTTTGATAGCCTGCCACCGATCCCCATACAACGCACGGTAATAGGCGTCAAAGCCGTCACGGCCACGACTTTGCTCCTTACGCTCCCGCTGCTTCATTTGTAAAACTCCATTCCGTCACTGTACGCTTTTTCAAAGGCAGCGCTGTCAAAGCCACTGCCGTCACATGCTGCAACTGCTTTCACCACATACTGCGGCGCTGCCTCTGCCTGCACACGCGCTTCAGCTACAGGCTCAACGCTTTCAAACGCTAGCAGTCCTGCCTGTATTTTGTATGCAATAACACGCGTAACCGATGCTTCAATTTTCTGAGCAAACGCCTCATCTTCCTGCGCTTTTGAAAGCAGGACGCCGGCCACCGAACCAAACGTTTTTTCACTCAACATAATGCAGTCAATGCCCGCTTCAATCACCGAAACAGCGGCCGTTTCCGGCGGATAACCGTTGGCAGAAAGCGCACCCATAAAAATGTCATCACTAAAAATAAGGCCGTTAAAGCCAAGCTGGTGGCGCACCACATCGCTTACCCAGTACGAGGAAAAACAGGCTGGAGTTGTGGCAGTTGCAGAGGAAGCATCGGGAGATTCCGCAGCTTTTGTTTCCTCGACAATTGCATGACTGATTAAAACGGCGCTTGAAAGCGGCAGCAGCTGCTCAAAGGGAGAAAAAAACAGCGCACGCTCGCTTTCAGCAATTTTTATGTGTGGAAGCCCGGTATGGGGGTCAACATTGCTGTTTCCAGGAAAATGCTTTAGAACCGTTGCCACGCCATTTTCCTCAAAGGCAGATCGGAAGAGCGTCGTGTAGGGAAAGAGTGTAGATCTCGGTGGTCGCC
>CALAEZ010000170.1 GCA_937891125.1 uncultured Treponema sp.
TAAAATTTTAAAGATTTACGCTTTTTTTGTAAATTCTCAACTAAACTCGAAATTCAGACTATTTAGCTGACCTCCTGTCGCGCTTGCAAACTGCAGTCAAAAAAACAGGGTGATTTCGATACGCAGTTCGTGCTACTCAATCACCGCGGTATTGTGGGTACCTCGTGGGCACGCTTGCGTGAGTTTTTGCTTAACCCCGCCATTTTTCTGCCGATATTTACTAAGAGGGATATCATGAAACACATCGGTATAAAACTTGCAGACGGAACTTTTTACCCGATTCTTGAGGAAGGGACTCCAGCAACAGAAAAGCTTGACGTAACGACCGTTAAGGACAATCAGACGAAGGTTTTGATTGACGTGTACCGCTCAGAGGCTGGCAGCATGGAAGACGCGGAATACGTTGACACGCTTGAGGTGAGCAATTTGAACGCACACCCGAACGGCGAGCCAGATTTGCATCTGTCGCTGAGCATTGACGAGCACAACGAGCTTTCTGCCGAAGTTATTGATGGTGAAACCGGCAAGAAAAGCGAGATTCAGGTGCAGCTTGTTTCGCGCACGCTTGCAGAGCGCGAGGCGTCAGACGCCGACTTTGCGCTTGATAACGCGGTCGATCCCTCAGAAATCCCGACGATTGCAGATACCGCTTCAGATGCAGAGGCGACCACCGCTGAGCCAAGCGGAGAAAGCGAAGCGCCTGCTGTAGACGAGCCTGTAGCAGACGAGCCACTTGATGCGATGGATGTTCCGTTCAGCTTTGACACAGCAGCTATTCCAGCAGAGGAAGAAGCGCCTGCAAAGCCGAAAGATGATTTTGACATTCCCGATTTTAACGATTTAGCAGCAGAGGGCGAAGCCGACGCGCCAAAGCACACGCCGGTAAGCGCCGATTTTGATTTACCCGATTTTGGCGACTTTGGTGCCGATACGGGCGACACGGCGGCCGACACGCTGACCGCAGATGACGGCGCGACGACAGACACAGCAGATGACGGCGCGCAAGCAACAGATGACAGCGCACAAACAGACGACGCATCGTCTGCGCCAAACGCAAGCGATGACCTTGTTTCTGACAACGTTATTACCGACCCGCTTGCAGGTTTTGATCTACCCGCGACAGACGACGGAGCAGATGACACCAGCACAGCTGACGACACACAAGCCGCTGACACGGCAAGCGATGACTTTGGAAGCCTTGACCTGCCCGATTTTGACGGGCTTAGTATGGACGCGCCTGCCGACGAAAGCGCAGACCCGCTCGCTGGTGCAGACTTTGACGCAGCCACCAACGACGCAGCTACAGCAGACGATGCCGCGACCGTAGCCGACACGGCTGACGCAAGTGCAGAAAGCGTAGCCCTTGCAGCGCCAACCGCTCCTACCGATGACCCGTTTGCAGGCACCGATTTTGCCGCCACCAGTGCAGACAGCAACACCAACAGCGACAGCGCAAACGCCTTTGAGCCAGATGTAAGCTTAGACGACTTTGACCTGCCCGACTTTGGCTCAAGCTCAGGCGACAGCGCAAGCTCAGCTTCTTTTGACGACCTCCTGTTTGACGAGCCAGATGCAAAGAGCGCTGGCAGCACCAGCGAGCGCTCAAGCTCAAAAGGCGCATTTGCCACCAGTGGCGCCCCTGCCATGGATTTTTCAGATTTGTATGACAAGGAAACGCTTGCCGGAAAAGCTTCATCAGACTTTGATGACTTTGACGAAGAAGAAACCGTGCATAAGACGCGTGTTCCGGTCATCATTTGCGTGGTGTGCGCAATCATTTGTATTATCGCAACCGCGCTGATTCTGTTTATCATTCCGTCACGCTACAATCTTATCAGCTCACGCAAGGCAAAGGCGCAGGCAAAAGCCGCTGCTGTTGCCGAAGCACTTGAGGAAACAAAGCCGACGGGTGTTGCCGCACTGCCAGAAAGCGTTCCAGACCCCGAGCAGCGTGTTGAGCCAGTTGCAGAGCCAGAAAAGGCGCCTGTAGCTCCTGCTGTTGAAGACAAGATTGTTGTTGCTCCTTCTGCAGAGGAGGTGGTTCCAGAGCCAGTTGCCGTACAGGAGCCGGTGCCCGAGCCACGCAAAAAGAGTGACGATGTTACCTACCGCATAAAATGGGGTGACACGCTGTGGGATATTTCTGATGCGTATTACAACAACCCCTGGCGCTATCCGAAGATTGCGGATTATAACGACATTCCCAATCCCGATTTGATTATTGCCGGCTCCGACATTATCATTCCAGCACCATAAGCGACAGGCGGGCATCATTTGAAAAAACGTTTTTCTTGCGGTCATCAGAACAAGCACACGGTTTTGGTGACCGTTTACGCATATCTACTCACGCTGTTACTTGCGCCGCTCTTTGCGTCCTGCGCCTGTAGCTCAAACCCGCAGGTCGTGTATAAGGACGAATATCCGTATTTTATGGCGCTCAAGGCTGCCGACAGCAACAACGAGCAGGAGGCAATCCGCTTTTTTACTGCAGGCAGAAAAAAGAGCAACGAGCTTACCAGCCGAAAATGCGCCGAAGCGCTTACCCAGCTAGGAACCGTAAAAGAGCGGCTGGAGGCATGCAAATACGTCATGGCACACTGGCATGACGACGCGGCGCTCGAGGCGGTTTGCACCGAGCTTGAACGCGAAGGCGAATATGCGCAAATCATCGCGTACACCGACAGCATTGACAGCGCTACTGCCAACAACAATGTGGTGCGGCTGCGTCTTTCTGCGCTGTATGCAAAAGCTGACAGCCGCTTTGCCAATGAAGCATTTATCTGGATGACGCGCCGCGCTCTTTCTTCGCACCATTTAGAGCTGTACAACCGCTACATTGCAACAGAAACACGCGCTGACGACGCTTCTCCGCTGTCGCTGCAGCAGCAGATTATGGCGTACCGCGTGCTCGTCTATCGACGGAGCTACGTTACCGCCTACAATCAGATTCCCGATTTGCTGGAGCTGTGCGATGACAATCAGCTTGATACGCTGCCGCTGATTATTTCTGACATGGGAAAGGCTGCCATGTATGGCTCGCTTGATTTTTACAACGCCGCGCGGATTTTTGACCGCATTGTGCGTCGGACAGCAGGTGAAGCGGCTTTCTACGCCAATTTTTACGCCGGTCGCCTGTATGACAAGGCCGGTCGCTACCCTTCATACGCCGTCAACCGCTTTATTGCCGCCATGGACGCAAGCGCCACGGAAAATCAGTATGACAACGCGCTCTGGTACCTTTTAAACACCCAATTGCGTACCTCCACCGAGGAGGTGCTTGCCGCACTTACTCGCTTTGGCGGCAGCTGGCATAACGCCGCTTATTTTGACGACTTTTTTGAATCGCTGTCGGTGCTGCTCATTTCTCACCACGACTGGCAGGATTTTTACAATGTCTGGAAGGTCATCGACAGCACGGCAAGCGAAGAAACCGCCTGCAAGTATGCCTACATTTCCGGTCGCCTGGTTGAAGAGGGCCTGGCGGAAAAGGGCGCTGATGCGCCTACAAAGCTTGCGGTCGCCGCTTTTTCGCGCGTGCTGAATGGCTCATCTTCGCTGTACTACAAAGTATGCGCCCTTGAACGCATGAATATTCTTGACGAAAGCGTTATTGAAAGCGCATTATGCACGGCGACCGCGCACGAGCTCCAGCACAGTAACGAGGATGCAGAGCGCTTTTTAGCTGCGTGCGCGGCATTCGGCTTTCCGCAGAAAATCTACTCAGAGTGGCTCCAGCACCGTGACCAGCTACGGACAGAAAACGCCACGCAGCTGAGCCAGTTTTTGCGTGACTGCGCCGCAAACGACAATGCCTACGGCGTGCAGAGCCTGCGCATTGCCTCCCGCGCCTTACTCAACGCCACCGAAAAAACGAACCGCACGCTGCTGGCACTTAATTTTCCGCGCCTGTATGCAGATTTTGTGCAAAAAAATGCGCAGGAGCAGCAGATTGATGAGCCGCTTTTGTATGCGCTTATTCGCAGCGAAAGCTTTTTTGACGCAGGCGTTTCAAGCATTTCTGGCGCTAAAGGGCTTACCCAGCTTATGGATGCAACGGCAAGCGATATTGCAAAAAAGCTGCATGTCGACAGCTACGATATTCTGGATGCAGAGACGAATATCCGCTTCGGCAGCTTTTATCTAAAAGAGTTGCTTGACCGCACGGATGGGCTTGCGCTTATTGCGATTTTTGCCTACAACGCGGGGCTGACGAATGTGCGCCGTTGGGTGCGCCAGACCAACAGCGACTGGCTGATGAGCTACCGGAGCCGCCACCCGCAGACCGGCATGCCGCCCGATTTATTTTTAGAAACGCTGCCGTTTGCCGAAACACGCGAATACGGGCGCAAGATTGTGAGTGCCGCCTCGCTCTACAGCTGGCTCTACTACAAGCAGAATCCTGCAGAAACCGTCCGCGCACTCAT
>CALAEZ010000171.1 GCA_937891125.1 uncultured Treponema sp.
CGGGCTTGTAGCTCGCCTCATGCGCCGCCTGCCCCGAATCCGCCAGGCTGAGCTTCAAAAGCCCGGTCTCTGGCTCAAACAGCACCAGATGCGGGCTTACAATAAGCGTGCGGGCAAGCGACACGCGCTGTGCCTCGCCTCCCGAAAGCGTTTCTGGCAGCCGCTTTTCAAAGCCCGCAAGATTAAACAGCGAAAGGAATTCCGATGCCTTTTTCCGCGCCTCCTTTTTTTTCATGCCGCTACAGCACAGTCCGTAGCCCACGTTGTCGTCAACGCGCATGTGCATAAAAAGCGCCGGGTTTTGAAACACCATGCCTACTCCACGCTTTCCGGGCGCCAGATTGGTAATATCAGCGCCAGAAAGCAAAATCCGCGACTGTTTTCCGTGACATGCGGCAGTGCTTTTTTCTAAGCCTGCAATAATCCGCAGCAGGGTAGATTTTCCGCTCCCGCTTGCGCCGACAATACAGGTCATAGAGCCACGTTCTGCCGTAAAAGTGACATCAAGATGAAAATCATTCCAGTCGCTCATCAGCGCTTCTGCCAAAAAATACGAATCTGCCGTCTGTTCCATTTTTTTATCCTCATTTTAAGCGTGCGTGCGACAAATCGCGTTTGCCACGTCGCGTGCACAAAGCGCGTTTGCCACGCCGCGCGCACGTGTCACGAAGAAAGCACTCATCACGTCGACCGCGCCTCTTACGCCGACCGCGCGCCATTTTTGAGCCGTTCAGCGCCACCAAACACCAGCGCGCACAGCAGCGCAAGCAGCATACCTGCCGCACACGCCTCAGAAAAACGGTAGCTTCCCGCAAGGCGGTAGGTAAACAGCGCAAGTGAATGAAAGCCGTGTATGCCCATCACCAGCGGCAGCGTTGTGTCACCGGCACTCATCGCAAAGCAAAAGCCTGCCGCACGAATCACCCCGCGCGCGCCACACGGAATGTAGATGTGTAAAAGCGTCTGAAACGGACTCCGTGCCAACAGCCGGGCAGCGCCAACCGTTTCCTGCGGAATTTTTGAAATCTCCGCATACACCTGCCGAAACGCAAACGGCCAGTACAGCGCCGTCTGTGCACACACCAGCAGCAAAACCGTTCCGCGCGACACCAGACGAATCAAGACTGACGCAAGCACAACACTCGAAATCGCCATTGGCACCAGCGGAATAAGACGCGCCACCAGGCGGCTTCCAAAAATCGGGTGCGCGTGCAAGCAGACTGCATAGCAAAACGCCAGCACTGCACAAAAAAGTGCGGTCGCTGTTGCCGAAGCACACGTTCCCTTGAGCGCAAGCAGAAAATTGGTGCTTGCAAACAGACGCCGAACATGCACCAGCGAAACAGAAATCCCCTGCACCACCAAGCGACCTGCAGCCGCCCCGTCGCCGCCCGCTCTGCCGTTACTTGAAACAGAAAAGCCAAATGCATTCCCGATGATACCCGCAAGCGGTAGCAGAAAAAAAAGTAGCACCAGAAGAGCGCTTGCGCCAAAGATAAGACGCTCGCGCGCATTTTGAAGCGGAAGACGCTCACACGCCTGCGGCAGCAGTCCACGAGCGCCGCGGGAAACAGCGCCAGTAAGCGATTTTTTTTCAAACCAGCTGTAGCAGCCGACAACCGCAAGCGCAAGCGCCGTTTCAATGCCCGCAAGCAGATAAGCGCGCGGAGCGTCGTTTCGCATTGAGCGGTAGATTTCTACCTCAAGCGTAGCGCACCCAACGCCGCCAAAGAGCATCACAAGCAAAAAGCTAAAAAAGCAAAATAAGAAGACAGGAATGCAGGCAGAAACAATCGCGGTCGCCAGCTGATAGAGCGTCACCGTCAAAAAGACGCGTCCTTCACCCGCTCCAAGCAAGCGGGCGCTGTCAGCCTCTGCCGTAGGCAAGCGACTCCAGCTTTCCTGCACGGTTGCCATAACAAGCGGAAAATTAAAAAAGCCCTGCGCGATAACGATTCCAGCTGCAGTATATAAAAAAGAAAGCTGGGGCGCATTCGCGCCAAACAGCGCCCGGAGCAGCCCATTTACGCCGCCAGAACGCCCGAAAAGCGTTACATAGCCAAGCGCCATAATCAGCGCCGGTAAGCACAACGGCAGCGCCGAAAGCGAAAGCAGAAAGCGCCTGCAGAAAAACCGGCGCTTTGCAACAAAAAACGCCATCACCAGCCCAACAAGCGCCGCGACCGCTGTAGAAAGCAGCGCCTGCGCTATCGTAAAGGAAGCAACGCGAAGAAAATACGTACGCACAAAAAGCAGTATCCGTGCGCTATTCTGCAAGCAGGCGCGCAACCTGCTCAACCGCCGCATCTACATCGGCAGCAGGCACCGTCAGCGTCTTAGTGGCAACCGGCGCTCCCTGCTGATAGCTTTTAGGCAGCGCAATCGCGCTGTTTACGGGATACATCCATTGGGTCAGCGGCAGCACCGCCTGCGCTTCACGACTGATTAAAAAGTCGATAAATGCTTTTGCGCCTTTTTCATTTGCAGCACCGCGTACAACACCAGCGCCTTCTACCTGCATTATGTGGCCTTCGTTAAACATCAGCGCCGTAAAGCGGTCAGTATTCTCGTATTCAATGTGGTAGGCGGGGCTTGTTGTGTAGCTGATAACGAGCGGCGCCTCTCCCTTAGTAAACAGACCGTAGCCTGCACTCCAGCTAGAAGCAACCGTCAGAATATTTGGCTTAAGCGCTTTCCAGAAATCCAGGTAGCCGTCGCCAAATACCGCTTGCGTCCAGGCGACAAATCCACGACCAGGCGTGCTTGTACGGGGATCAAGCAGGATAATGCCCTTGCGGTACTCAGCTTTTGTCAGGTCAAGCAGCGATGCGGGAGCTGGAACTGACGACTGTGAATCGTAAATCATGGCAAAATGGCTCCAATCAAACGGAGTGAGCGACCAGTCCTTTGTCAACGCCGTCTGTAGCGATGGGCTGATAATCTTGTCAGCATCCTTGGGGCGGTACGGCGTAAGGATTTTTGCCTCAAGCGCATGTGCGACAAGCGCATTATCAATACCAAGGATAACATCTGCCTGCGGATTATTTTTTTCGATAACAGTGCGCGTCACCAGCTGCACGCCGTCCTCACAGCTGACAAATTCCAAATCATAGCCTGTCGATGACTTAAACAGTTTTACAAGCTCAGGTCCCGGCCCCCATTCAGAAATAAAGCTGTCGTACGCATAGACGACCACTTTCTGTAAGCGTGCTTCTTCTGTTTTTTTTGAGCAGCCAGACAAGGTAAAAACAGCCGTTGCCAATGCAAGGCCTTTTGTAAAGGAGAACTTTTTCATATCTTCCTCCGCCGGTATTATCCGGATCAGGTTGACGCCCCATACAGAGCGTTGTGGGTATAATCTCAGCAAACGCGCGCGCTGCATTTTCTGCAAACACACACCTGTAAGCACCCCAGAATACAACCGACTATAGCAAAATAGACGATAAAAGTCTATAAACAGCGTTTTCTGCTCTTTCCACCGCCGAATTCTGCCGAAAATGAAAGCGGAGATTTTGTGATGAAAAAACTACTGTGCATGTTTGCTGTCTGCGTACTGGCGGCTACATCGCTGTCTGCTACTGTCGGTTGGGAATTTGGCGTTGGCTCAGGCTACATGTACTATGGCTCAAGCGAAACGCGCGCACGTAATCGGCAGATAAGCGATGCAAATCAGATTTTGCTGCACGCAAATGCCGGCACGCTCTTTAAGCTTGCGCCGGCACTCTATTTTTGCTTTGGCGTTGACACCATGACCGACTTTCGCTGGAAGGGAAGTGATCATGTTAACTCACTTGATTACGCTGCTGTCATGGGCTTTCACCTGTACCCAGGGCTCTCAGGTCTTATGTTCAGCACCGAGTACGCGCTTGGCCGGCGCACTGATTTTGTTTCAATCAATAACGCCGATGACGAAACCATTCATTCCACGCAATGGGGAAACGGCTTTAAGTTTGCGCTTGCCTACGATTTTGCAAAAGAAGGAGTCGGACTTGCGCCTGCTGTCGGTGCCTCCTGGCGACACATGCCCCGCGGTGGCTCAAGCGACGAAATAATCGCCGTTTTTATCAGACTGTCAGAAAAATAACCATGCTCTGTCGGCGCACGCAGCTAGCGGTGTGCACTTCTTGCGATTTTTATACAGTCGGTGTATTCTGTTTCCATGCAGATTGAAACAGATGGTGTTATTCCTGAAATACCCGAAGAAAACAGCACATCCTATCCGCCCTCACATATTGGACTTGTCGTTGACATTGGTACCACAACCGTTGCTGTCAGCGCCTGGCAGCTTGCAACGCGCGAGCACTTAACAACCGTTGCTGCCAAAAATATACAGATTCGCTACGGCTACGATGTTATCCGCCGCATTTCATTTGCGACTCGCCCGCCGCTCACCGGAAGCGCTCAGGTTGTCGAAAGCGGACCGTCTGCTCTGCACTACGCCACTATCGCCCAGCTTGAAAAAATGTTTGCACAGGCGCTCACGCTCTCTGCAGGTAAAATGCCGCGTGGTGTCTACCCTGTGGTTGCATCAATCGTCATCACGGGCAACACCACCATGTTAAGCTTTGTCTGCTCTGTGCCGACAAACGGCATTGCAACCGCACCGTTTGCTCCCGCGTCACTTTTTGACTTTACTGCCACCTGGAACGAAGTACGCTACGGAAAAGCCTGCGTGCACAGCGAGGATTTAGATAAGCCAACGCCAGAAATGCTGCAGACCTTTAGCGCAAGCGTCATCAATTCAGAGGTGCCGGTATATTTTCCGCCCTGTATCGGCGCATTTATCGGCGCAGACACCGTGTGCGCCATGCTGTCCGCAGAAATCCCGGTTCCCGGCGCCGACGCAAAGCCGTTGCCGGGCGATGCACCGCGCAATCTGCCGATTTTGCTTGCAGATATCGGCACCAACAGCGAAATTGTGCTGTACCTGCCGCCGTCAGAAACCGACAACGGCAGAATTTTGTGTACATCAGCGGCGGCAGGTCCTGCCTTTGAGGCGGCAAACATCAGCTGTGGCATGAGCGCCATTGACGGCGCCATCGACCGCGTTACGCTCAAAGACGGCGAAATCGACTGCCGCATCATCGGAAAGGGGCTGGCAAAGGGTATTTGCGGCTCAGGCCTGTTAAGCGCGGCGGCAACCTTCTTTACGCATGACTACATCGACAAAGCGGGCATTATCCGAAAGCACGGCTCTAAGCTCGGCGACGGCTCTCCGTGCATCCAGCTGACGCCAGCCGTCTATGTGTCGCAGCAGGACATACGCAATCTGCAGCTGGCAAAATCCGCCGTACGCTCCGGTCTGCAGTACTTGCTTGAAAAAGCGCCTATAACGCCGTCATTTTACATTGCCGGCGGCTTTGGCACGTATCTTTCTATGTCAGATGCGGTCACTGTCGGCTTAATTCCGCCCGTGCTCGAAAAACAGTGCTCGCATTTAGGAAACGCCGCCCTTGCTGGCGCTACGGCACTGCTGTTCTCGCAGAGTCTCCGTGCAAAAGCAACCGAGCTTGCCAAGAAAGCGTATCAGATAAATCTAGCAGCAGTGCCGGGCTTCCAGCAGCGCTTTTTAGGCATGATTGATTTTTAGCCACCGCTTGCCGGACGCCGCCTATGAAACGTTTGCTTTTCATTTCCGTTCTGTTTGCTTCTCTTTTTACCAGCTGCAAAAAGCAGTGGACGGGCGAGCATATAACGCTCAATCTGGCAGACGTGCACCCACAGGGCTTTCCCACCGTTATCGGCTGTCAGGACTTTGCAAACTCCGTCTACGAACGCTCTCACGGCAGAATCATCATAAACGTGCAGACAGAAGCCTTCAGCGAAACCACCCTTGTCGAATCGGTTCGTGCCGGTAAGCTTGATTTTGCCCGCGTTTCCGGCGGACTGCTTGCAGATGTCGATGCAGACTTCCGAGTGCTGAACATTCCCTTTTTGTTTCGTGACGCAGGTCATTTCTGGAAAGTCTTAAATAGCGAAATCGGTCAGCACATTCTTGACGGGCTCTGGAGCTACGGCTTTGCCGGACTGTGCTACTACGAAAGTGGCGCCCGCTCATTTTATGCAAATACGCCAGTCTACACGCTTGACGACCTTCGGCACCTGAAAATACGCATTCAGAACAATTCCCTCATGCTTAACTTCATCACGGCACTCGGCGCCACCCCCTACCCGATTGAATACAACGATGTATTTCCTGCATTTACCAACAACGCAATTCAGGCAGCAGAAAACAACATCCCGTCATACTGGTCTGCGCGGCATTATCAGGTTGCCCGTTACTATTTTGCTGACCAGCACACACGTATTCCCGATTTGATTATCGCATCAAAAAAGATGCTGGCGACACTAAGTGCAGAAGACATTGCGCTCATAAAAAAAGCGGCAGCAGATTCTGTTCATGCACAGCGGCTTGCGTGGGAAGAATATGAGCTGAATGCGACCCGTAGCCTCACAAAGGAAGGTATTTACATTATCACGCCGCATTTTCTGAAAGACTCCGCAGCGACAAGGCAAATTTCAGAAGCGCTTGCGAAAAGCCTGCCCTACCCGCAGCAGCAGCTTTTTGAAGAAATCCGCCATACCAAATAGCTCCCGTCACCCGCCGGCACAGCCTCGCTACAGCCTCGCCGCGGTTGCTTTGCCTGGTACCGCCGCGTATTTGTCGCCGCTTCTATTTGACAAGACAAAATCCATACGTTACTATTCTTTGAACAATTTTGTATTTTTTATACAGGAGAATATCATGAATCAGACAATTGTTTTGTTCTTTGTTCTCCCCGTTGCTGGATTTGTTCTTGGATGGATTATTCGCTGGCTTTATGCCAGATTTCAACTCTCTGCGTCAGAGCAAAAAGCAGAACGTGTAAAACAGGATGCAATAAAAGAGGCCGAAGCACAGAAAAAAGAAATTTTGCTAGAAGCAAAAGAGCAACTCATTCGTGAACGAAATCAACAGGAACGGGAGAATCGAGATCGCCGCGCTGAAGTACAGCGCTACGAGGCTCGCGTCACCAAAAAGGAAGAGCTTGTTGACAAACGTGCGCAGGAATTTGACAAGAAAGAGAAGGAAATTGCTGACCGCGCAAATGCAATGAAGCGTCGTGAAGATGCATTAACTGCACAGGAAGCAACGTTGCGCACCGAACTCGAGCGCATTTCAGGGCTGTCGGCTCAAGAGGCAAAAGATTTAATTATCAAAAATCTTGAGAACGACGCGCGGCACGATGCGCAGGCGCTGCTTAACAAGATTGAGCAGGACGCACAGCTAAGTGCAGAAAAGAAGGCGCAGGAAGTACTGGTAACCGCTATTCAGCGCATCGCTGCAGAAACGACAAGCGACATTACGGTAACAACCGTTTCGCTTCCTGGCGATGAGATGAAGGGACGCATTATCGGGCGTGAGGGGCGCAATATCCGCACGCTAGAAACACTGACAGGCGTCGACATCATCATTGACGATACGCCGGAAGCGGTTGTCATCAGCTGCTTTGACCCCGTACGCAAGGAAATTGCAAAGCAGGCACTGGAGCGGCTGGTTACCGACGGGCGCATTCACCCGGCACGCATCGAAGAGGTCGTGCAGAAGGTAACGCGCGAGATTCAGCAGAAGATTTATGAAGAGGGCGAAAAAGCATTATTCGACCTTGGCATTCATAACATGAATCAGGACGGCGTGCGCGCGCTCGGACGCTTGTATTTCCGCACGAGCTACGGTCAGAACGTGCTTACGCACTCAAAGGAAGTTGCTGAAGTTGCCAGTATGCTGGCGGCAGAAGTTGGCGCAAACCGAGAGCTTGCAAAGCGCGCGGCACTTTTACACGACATTGGTAAGGGCGCCGAAAGCGACAGCGACCAGAACCACGCAGAAGTGGGCGCAGAAATGGCACGCAAGATGGGTGAAGACCCGCGCGTCATTAACGCAATTGCCGCCCACCACAACGATGTTGAACCGACTACGCTTGAAGCGGTTATCGTGCAGATTGCAGACGCAATCAGTGCAGCCCGCCCTGGCGCCCGCCGCGAAACGATCGACAACTACGTTAAGCGTCTGGAAAACCTTGAAGAAATTGCAGAAAAGTTTACCGGCGTAGAAAAAGCGTATGCAATTCAGGCTGGTCGCGAATTGCGCATTCTGGTTAACAATGAAAAGATTCCAGACGGCGATGTAAAGGATTTAGCACAGAAGATTGCAAAGCAGATTGAAACTGATTTGCGCTATCCGGGCAGAATCAAGCTTACCATGATTCGCGAAACACGCATTATTGAGTACGCGCGATAAAAAATTAACATCCATGTTAATTTTTTATCTGACAGTAGCTACCGCTACTGTCAGCGTAGTTTTAAGCGCCATCCTTGGCGCAGGGCAGTTGACCTGCATGTCGATTTTCTGGCATAAAAAAAACTATGATTACAGCATCCGACATACCTATTGGCGAACAGTTTAGCCGCCACATCATCTGCGTGACAGGCACCATGGCGGCAGGAAAAAACGCCGTCTCAGACATTTTAGCGCGCCATGGCTACCTTTGCCTTGATGCGGACAAGCTTGTTCATCAGGTGCTTGCTCTGCCCGATACGCAACAGCAGGTGTTGCAAGCATTTGAAGGCGCTGCAGCCGCACGCGGCATTTCGCTCACCACAGCAGACGGCACGCTTGACCGCCGCGCACTCGGCACGCTGCTGTTTTCTCACAAAGCACTGCTTGCAAAGCAGGAAGCGCTTGTGCATCCCAAAATAGACGCGCTCATCGCCGCTTTTATTGCAGAGCACCCCAGCGAAAATATCGTGCTTAATGCCGCCGTTTTGTATAAAGTAAAATCACTCTGCGTCTGCGATACCATTTTTTTTGTTACAGCTCCGCTTTTTACCCGTCTTCGCCGTGCCGTCCGTCGTGATAATCTAAAAAAAAGCCACATTTTGGCACGTTTTTGGCAGCAGCGGAATCTTTTTGCTAAATATAAAAATCAAAATGCCGATGTTTATAAAGTAAGCAATACCGGCACAATACAAGCGTTAGAGAAAAAAGTTGCTGCTTTACTAGAGGAGCTAAAATCCTAACGCTGCCGGAAAAGAGGTTAGCGTATGGAACAGAAAAGAACATTGTGGGTAATCGCCGCTTCTGGCGTATTCCTGTTAGTCGTAGTAGGAGCTGCGGTCATTCTCTACTCTCCTTCAGTAAGCAAATCACAGGCTGCACAAGCTGCAGTCAATCCGAATAACGGTTGGACGACTCCTGTTACGGGAACCGTTTCATCTCCGCTTGCAGCGCAGGCGCCCGTCAATCCTTTTGAAAATACGGCATTTCCATCAGACGCAGGCTACAGCGCACAGCCAGAGCAGCCAGCTTCTGCACCGTCAGCGGTAAGCAAAAATCCGATTCAGACAAACTCTGTCACCGTGATTGCTGACAACACCACGGTATACGGCACAGGAACGACTACCATCGATTTGAATGCACTGAAAACAACGGTTAGTCCGAATGTAACGGCACAAAACGCCACCACGCAGGCACAGATTGCGCAAACACAGTCTGTTTATGACCAGCGTAGTGTCACAGAGCCAACGTACAACTACGAAAGTGAGCCTGTAGCTACTGCACCAAAGGCAGTTGCAAGCACAAAGGCACCTGCAACAACAGCAGCTTCAAAACCTGCAGCAACAGCAGCGACGGCAAAAGCGCCTGCAACCACTAAGGCTGCTCCGAAAACAGCAAGCAGTACAAAAGTTGCAACGCAGACAAATAAAATCGCAGATAAGTTTTGGGTGCAGGCTGCGTCTTACGCTTCTAAAAAGAGCGCTGACGATGCCCGCGAAACGTTAGAATCTAACAAGATTCCCAGCGAGGTCTTTACCTACACTGATGCAAAGGGCAAGGTTTTCTACCGCGTGCGCGTCGGTCCGTACACAACATCGAGCGAGGCAGAATACTGGAAAACACAGGTTGCTAAAATCGATCGCTTTGCTGACTCTCAGAGCTACATCGTAAATTCATCAGCAAAAGCAGTAAAATAACATAAATGTTCCACTTTTTTTGAGAAAAAGTAGGAGAAAAAATCAAATTTGCGCCAATAAGATAGTATGAGAATACTATCTTATTTTTTTCTACCCACGCCTGTGTTTGTTGTAGCGCTCCTTTGCTGTGGAAAAACCGCCGATGCCACAGAATCGGCTGCCGCTAAAGCAGCTACCGAGCCCCTGTTTAAGTTTGCAGAATGGAAGACAGCGCTTCAAGCGACGCTTCCGCTGCCACTTGAAAACGAAAGCTCGGCGAGCACTGCAGAAGCAGATGTAGCCGCACAAACAGGGCTTAAGCTTATCTTTGCCGCCGCCGACCTCCGCTGTTACCTCACGCGGCCGTCTCTCGACAGCGATTGCACCGAGCCACGCTTTGGCGGCGCAGTGTTTTTTGCGCAAAAAACACATCCCGTTACGCTCAAGGCAGGCAGGCTTTCATTCGGCTACTCCCTTTCGCGGCTTAAAAATCCGTCTCCCGCCACCACGCTTACCCCGCTTGCGCGAACCTACAGTGTACACACGGGGCTTCACGCAAGCCTGCCGACACTCAGCTCATCGGTGCAGCCGCTTTCTGTTTCCGTCGCCTGTAGCTCGGGAAGCAAAAGCGTGTGCGTAGAAGCCGCCGCTCAAAAAGACAGCACAAGCTTCGTTTCTGCACACGGAGCCTCTCGCATAAACCCTGCGGTACGCGCCGAATGGGCTGTCACGGGGGCGCGCTTCTGTTTAGAAAGCACAAGCACGCTCAAAAGCGCAGGAAGTGGCTTTGACTCCTGCTGGAAGTATGCGGCGCTCACCGAGGTAGCCGTTTTTTCGCCCCTCGTAAGCATTTTACTGCAGGGCGGCGCCCACCAGACGCCCTATACCAACAGCGCGCTGTGGCTGTACGGCAAAACACGCATGACCTGGCAAAGCCTGCAGCTTACGGCAACCGCGTTTTGCATACCAACAGCCGATGATGCGCCGCAAGCTGCGCCGCTTATCGGCGGCTCTTCAAGCGTGTGCCACATCCGTAAGCAGTTGGGGCTCCAACCGCAGCTCCTTTTTCTGCTTACCGACACCGTTGCCCTGCGATGCGGCGCACATCTTTTGTGGCAAGAGCGCATCACTGCGACAAAATACGCTGACCTGTTTACAACACACAAGGCCGCTCTTACCTGCGCCGTTGAAAGCAACAGTCTTACAAGCGAGCTTACGCTTTCTGGCGTCAATCTGTATACAACGGGAGATTTTCACACCGCATCGTCTATTCCAGACACCTGCTATGAAGCCTGCTCTCAGCTGACTGCTGTACGCCCCAAACTAAAGACGACCGTAAAGCTCGACGCAAAACATTATCCGGCTCAAGCGCTAAAAAGCACACCGACCGTAAAGGATGTGCTGACCGCCGCTTGTTCTGCAAGCCCCGGAGCGCGGCGACTGCTTACCGCTACGGCAAGTTTAACAGCAACCTGGAAAGACAAGGTGCGTACAGCGGGAAGCGCCACCTGCAAGGTGACGGTACGGAAGCCGGGCGGCACGTTTCGTCTGCAGGCTTCCTGCGCGCTCGTCATGCCGTTTTAGGTGCCGACAGAGCAAAGCATGACTACACGACAGGATGTGCTTCCATGTCAGCAGAAAGAGAAGCGCTCGCAGTCTGCAAGAGCTCCTGTAGGCGCACTAAGCCGCGGTAGCAGTCGACGCGTGTAAGTCGCCTGCGTCCGCTGCAATGTGCTGGAAGCAGCGAAAGCGACTGGGCACGCTCCAGACAGACAGCAGCTGAAAGCGACAAGCGCCGGCTCACGTCTTTTTCAAGCACACGCACACAGAGCAGCGCAAAAAAAGCGGCCGTCACCGGCTCATCAGGCAAAAAGCGGGAGCCGAGCGCCTGCATGTCAAGCAAATTGCCGGTAATGCACGCCTGCACATAGCCTGCATCCCACTCATAGCGGGAAATGTCGTCAAAAGCGCCGAGATACGGACGCACGCCTCCCTGCCGAATCGCCTTAAAAAACACCATCAACAGCTGAGCACGCGGCAAGCTTTCATGCGGATGCACGTGCAGAACGCAGGGGTCTAACAGCTCTGCTCGAAATGCACGTTCAATAATCTCCCGGGTCTTTCCGCGGCCTGCATCCACATACGGAATCGGAATAGCAAAAATAGAGCCGGTCGCTGATTCTGGCGGCGGAAGCACTTCATGCTCGGGCACTGCAAACGGCTCTGGAAGTGGCGCACAAAGCGACGCAAGCGGCGCCACGCCAAGGCGGCGAATTGCTTGCGCCACAAGCGATGCAATGTAATCTGCACCGTAGTCATTTGTGTGCGTGCTGTCGCCAGGCATAAAATACTGCGACGCAGCCGTTCCGCACGCACTCCAGCGGTCAAAGGTTTCGTCATGCAGATTGATAAACGGCACCGAGAGCTCTGTACACACCTGTTCCGCCGCCAGTGCATGAGCTGCAAGTAGCGAACGAGGCGCTCCACGGTCCTCAAACGGAATGCGGCTTATGGGCGAGGCAATTATCGGGGTAAGCTGGAGCTCCCGCGCCTCACGTATATAGCGGCGCAGGTTTGTGCTGTAGCCACCAAATGCAGCAAGATTCCGCCGCTTTTGGTCGTTGTGCCCAAACTGGAAGAGCACCACATCCCCCGGTCTTGCATGCTGCTGAATAAGCGCCCAGTGCCCGTCATCACGGAAGCAGTTTGTCGTCATGCCAGAATGAGCGTAATTACAGACAGCGACACCATCAAAGTAACGGGCAATCGCCTGAGCCCAGCCGCCACAGCTCCGAGCGCCGTAGTACGGAAACAGCGCATTTTGGTCAGTCAAGGTAGAATCTCCCGCCACCCACAGCACGGGCACGTCGGCCGGCTCCACGGTAAGCGATGAAAGCCCTGCATGAGCGCCGGTCACGCTCACATAGAGCGCCGCTTCTGTATCGGGCTTTGCAGAAAACGCCGGAATGTACGGCGCGGAAACTGCGTACCAGCTTTTTTCCCAGCACGTCCCTGCTGGTATCTGCACCTGCCGTGAAATCACCTGTCGTCTGCCAGAAAAGAGTGACATATCCTGTATAGCGCCGTTTTCTGCACGAACGGTTAGCGTAAGCCGATAGACGCCATAGCGGGGAACCAAAGTCTTAAACACAAGCACGGATCTGCTGTCGTTCACATAGACTCCGCCTGCGGTTTCGGTGAGCGTCTGCTGCCAGCGTTCACGAAAGGACGGTGCGCAATTCCAGCCGCCGTTATGGAGTGCCTGCTCAGCCGTCGTGCTGCCGGCAATCTGCTGCTGGGCAACAAGCCCATATCCTGCTTTTTTTGAAAAAACCGTTGTTTTACCAACACTGCCTTGAGAGCCAAAAGAAAATGTATTCATTTTTATGTACCTGTTGCATGATTATTGCATAACAACAAAGTTTTTGCGAGCGGGTGCGCCTATTGCTAAAGGTGACGTTTTTCTGTAAAATTGCAAAAATCCATACTAGACAATGGAATAATTCTGGAATTTCTTTTTGAGAGGTAAACAATATGGCTTTTGATATTACCAAAGTACGTAATATCGGT
>CALAEZ010000172.1 GCA_937891125.1 uncultured Treponema sp.
CGGAGCTGGGCATCCAGGTTGGAAAGCGGTTCATCCAGCAGAAAGTACGGAGATTTTTTCACCAGCGCACGGCAAAGCGCCACTCTCTGCCGCTGCCCGCCGGAGAGCTCACGCGGATATCTGGCGCGGTACTCGCTCAGGCCGAGGATATCCAGCGCCCAGTTCAGCCGCTCCTGCTGTTCATTTTTCGGTATTTTGGCAACCTGAAGGCCGAACAGAATATTGGTTTCAACAGTCATATGCGGATAAAGAGCATAATTCTGGAAAACCATGGCAACATTTCTGTCTCCCGGTTCCACATCATTCATTCGTTCCCCGCCCATATACAGGTCTCCGGAAGTAATCGGTTCAAGGCCGGCAATCATTCGCAGAATCGTTGTTTTGCCGCATCCTGACGGGCCCAGAAGAATCAGACGCTGCCCTTCCGGTATCTCCAGATCGAGATCCCTGATAACTTCAACCTTCCCGTAACTCTTGCAGACTTTTTCAAAAACAATATTATTCATGAACCGGCACCTCTTATTCTTTTACTCCGGAACTCATAAAGGTTCCTATAATATACCTCTGGAAAACGAGATAAAGGGCAAGCGGAATAACGGTAAGAGCGCATGCGTCTTTTCCTGCGGTAAGATAGCCTTCGCCGTTTATCATGCGCGCTAACTCTCCCCAGGTCATGCCGTGCACGGTGGGAAGCGGAAGACGGCCCACGCCAGAAACATAGTCGTCCTCTAAAAGAGCGCCGTCTACATAAAAGCCATTGGGATTCGGGCGGTCAAGAATGATAACGTCCTTTCCGTTTTTGGCGCACGCATCCATAAGATAGTAGAGCGCAATGTAGTAGGTGTAGTAGCGGAGCCCCACGTCCTGCATGTCAACGACGAGCGTGTCAAAGGTAGCCATGCTCTGCACGCTCGGGGAGTGCGTGTTGCTGTCTTCATAGAGCGAAAGAATGGGAACCCCGGTCTTTTCGTCAACGCCGCTTTTAATGTGCGCGCCTGCGTCTTCGTTTCCGCGAAAGCCGTGCTCGGGGCTGAAAATTGCCGTCACGTTTACGCCGTGTGCGATGAGCGCGTCAAGAATGTGCTCGCCGTAGGTGACGGGCTTTCCGTCTGCGTCAAAACCAAACGGAATGAGCGAGGCGTCTTTTTTGCCGGCTCCTGTAGATGCAAAGCCGCCGTACTGCACCGTTCCGTCAGAAAGCGTGAGCTTGTCGCCTACAATGCCTGAGTGATTTGAAAAAAGCGCGGCTCGCTTTCCTTCTAAAAGCGGCGTGTAGAAATCAAACTGCTCGTCGCCTAAAATGACGCGGCTTCCAGTGCTTGAGGCGGCTTTCTCTGCCGATTTTGCGCTGTGGCAGGAAAAAAGCGTGAGCGGAAAAGTCAGAAAGGCTAGTGAAAAAAAGATTGTGCGAATCATACGGTCTTAAACTCCATAAAAATTGTATTTGTTTCATAGGTGTAGGCATAGCGGCAGCATCTGCAAGCGAAATTTGGGGCAATTGTCCTGTCGGCGCAGTATCACTGTGCCAATTGCAAGACCATACGCTGCCATTGATTCTGCGGAAAGCATCTGCTTTACCACTATGCCGCCAATCAGTCCTGCTCCTACCTGCGGAAAATCAATCAAAGCGGCGATGATAACGTTGTCGAGAAAAATCCTATTGATGATTGCCCAGCGGGTGTTTTTCTGTTTTTTCATGGTTAGTTTCCTGTAACCGTGTACGCTTTTGTAACTGCCGCCGTTATTTTAAGATGATGTCTTCAAACGTGGAAAGCACAAAAGCCGAATACTGCTTGTTTTCCTTTCCGAATTCGACAGCCTTTTCGCGCTCGCTTTCGTCAAAGACCTTGGTAGAGTCAAAATAGTACAGCCCGTCCTCTGGATTTAACCAGCCGCCGACGTAGCCGTCATGGGTCAGCGCATGGCGGATAACGGCTTCAAGGCTTTCTTTTGAGTGGCTTCCCTGCGTCGCTTCATACGAAACGGCAATTCCTGCTTTCGGCTCGATGTTTGAGTGAATGTCGAGCGTAAAGCCGTCGGGATGCGCCTTTGCAAAATCCCATACCTGCGCAACGAGCGCGCTTATCTCTTCCGGCTCTACATACTCAAAGTGCTGAAAATCCTTGACAGAGCCCCAGTCGCCGCCCCACTCAAAACCTGCTTCGGCAAAAAGACGGTAGCAGAGGTCGCCGCGCACTATCTTGTAGGGAAAATCCTTGCTCCTGTCGCAGTACGCGGCGGCGGTTGCCGGCTGGATAAAGCGTGTGCCGTCCGCGCGGTCTTTGTAATACGGGTTGTAGAGCGTGTTGATGTCTATTGCAAGCCCGCGCGCATGCTTTGAAAGCTTTGTCGTTCCGGCAATGGCGCGGTAGCAGAAGCTTGAAGAGTTGTTGTCGCGCATCTGCGTTTCGTCGTCTGCGTCATACTCGTCGGGAAGCAGCATGCGCTGTATGGGGTAGTGTGCGTCAAAGAGCTTTCGGAATATGCCTGCAACGCATTCTGCAATCTGCGCATTGCAGACCATTTCGCCTGTATGTATTGCCCCGTCGTAGTCCCAGTGCAGGGCGCGGATGTGGCGCAAATCCGCGCGGGTAATGTACGGGTTTTCCTTGTAGGTCTTTCCCTGCATGCGCGCCCAGACGTCATCGGGAATGGGCTCTGCGGCAAAGCACGCATCAAGCCCGCCAGCTTTTTCTACTGCCTCTTGTGTGACGACCGCCCCTGCCTGCCACGTCGTTAATGGCGAGCTGTTTTCGGCGGACGCTTGTGATGCGGGCGTTGAGCTTGCGCATGCGGCAAACGAAAGCACGGCGAACGCAAAAAATGCAGTAAAAATCGAATTTCGTTTCATAAAAAAACATCTCCTCCAGCCTGTCAAAACGGCAGACTCATTTTTGCATTAGACTATTCCAAGAACTTTGCTTTAAGCGCTTCCAGGTCGGCATCAGTTACGCCAAGCTCCTGCTGTATGTAGCTGAGTGGCGAGCCGTACGCTGTTTTCAGCCAGGTAAGCGCTTTCTGCATGAAAACAGGATTTACGTAGTCCATGACCGAAAGATAGAGCGCTGTCTGTTCTTCTGAAAGATTGTAGGAAGAAAGCATGGCACGCTCTTTTTCGATGAGCTTTGCGTTAAACTCGTTTGTAAGCAGGTAGTCAGCCATAATCGTCTCTTCGTCTACGCCGAGCGCCGAAAGAATAAGCATTGCGCCTAAGCCGGTGCGGTCTTTTCCCTGCGTACAGTGGAATAAAAGCGATGAGCCTGCAGGAAGCGTCTTCAGCTGTGTAAAGAACTCGGTGTAGCCCTTCTTTCCCTGCGCGCCAGAAAGGAAGTTCACATACATGTCCTCGCCTACAATGCCGCTTTCTACCGCAATTTTCAGCTTTTCAAACGCGCTTCCCGCCTGCATCTGCGTGGCTTTTTCGCCTGACAGGTTTGCACGCACTAAATCCTCGTCGATAATCGGACACCAGATGTCGCTTACGCCTGCAATTTCCGGGTTCGGCTCAAGCGCGCGCTCGTAGCTCATGCGAAAGTCGGTAATAACTGCAAGGTGATAGGCGGCTGTAAGGCGCGCACGGTCGCTGTCGCTTGCACCGCACGGCTTTGCGCTTCGCAAAAGCACGCCGTGTTTTACCGTGCGCCTGTCGGCTGTGCGTAAGCCGCCAAGCTCGCGCGCATTTCCGAGCGTTTCCATGCCGAGCGTCTGGCTTTCTACAGTCGGCGTCTGCCTTTCTGCTGCCGGCGCCTGCTTTTGTTCCTGTGCCGTGTTTTTCATGCCTGTTTCCTCAAGTCCCTTTGTTGTTGCGCAGCCTGCTGCAAGCGCGAGCAGGGCTGCAAGTGGAATGACTAACCGCTTTTTCATCTTTCCCTCCTACATGGCTGCAAGCAGGGCACGGAGCGCCTGCTCGTTCGGAATGACAACACCGCGTAAAAGCTTATCCATGATGACTGGCGCAAGATTTTGCGCGCTTGCCGATTTTGCACCCATTGTGAGCACGACATTCAGTGCGTAGATAAGGCCGAGCTTTTTAAAGTACGCGTCGAGCGCCTCGCCGGAAAGCGCCGTGTATTTTTCAAAAAAGCGCATGCCGGTTTTTAAGATTAAATCCGCCTTCATGCCGACAGGGCCTTCTATTTTTTCCGGGCTGTTTTGCGGAGCTGAAATCATGTCGCGGTAGATGCCGGTTAAATCATAGTAAGCTGGCCCGGTCGTCTCAAAAATATCGAACACGTCGGGAGAAACTTCGCGCACTAAAAGCTTTTTTTCTGCACCAAGCGTTTTTGCCACTTTTAAAAGCACGCGTAAGCCTGCGCTTGAAATGTAGGTAAGAGCGTCTGCGTCAAACACGGGGGTGAGCGAAGCGTTTTGTGCGGTAAGCGCCGTAATTTCCGCTTCCAGCTGCGGCGCATTGGTGGTGTCGATTCTTCCTGAAAGAAAAATGACGAGCTTTTCGTTTTCGACTGCTGTTTTCAAGTCATGCTTCCCTTACAAAGCATTTAGAGCTGTATGCTCAGCTGTAATGCCGGGCTGATGTCAAAATCCTTCTGCAAAATGCCTGCCGTGCGTGTGGATTCCACCATTCTGCCAATGAGTTCTTCGGTCGCCTTGGTGTAGAAAACCGGGGTGAGCGCGTATTTTGCTTCTCCGTAAACGGCAAGCAGCTTTTCTTCTTCACTCACATCATCTTTTCCAAAATACGCTTTTAGCATTGCGTTCCAGACGGTAAGCAGGAGCGGGTAGTCAAGCCCGATAAACACCGGCGTGCGCTGCGGATTGTGCTTTCCAATCCGCACCATGGCGAGGTAGGAGCCGCCTAAGTCTAAGAGCGGATGCCCGTAGCCGACGTCGCCCATGTCGATAAAAATAAGCTCGTCGTTCTGGTACATGATGTTCTTCGGGTGAAAATCGCCGTGCAGAATCGTGCCGCGGCTTTCAAGCGCATCATACACGCGTTTTATCTTTTCAAGCTCTTCTTTCGTAACATACTTTCCCAGTGCCGCCACGCGCTCCTTGTACACTGCAAGCATGTCGTGCAGCTTTGTGGTGTCCGCCTGTGTCGAATGAAGCGCGCGTAAAAGCGTTCCCATGCGGCGTCCTAATTCTTCCGCCCGCTCCGGGTGTTCGGTGATGACGGCGGAAAGTGTCTTTGCGTTGAGCATTTCGTAGACGGCTCCGTAGCTTTCGCCTGCCCGTACCACATCAAAGGAAATTGCCGTCGGCACGCCTGCAACGAATGCTGCCTGTGCAAAATCGCGCTCTTCCTGCACTACGCTTAACGGAACGCCCGGCGCAAACACCTTGATGATTGTCTCGTCATCTAAGCGATACACCTTGCCGTTTGCGCCTTCCCCGATGACTTCGCAGCCTTCTACGCTTACCGTGCGGAGTTTTTTCTGCACGGTAAGAATCGAAGTAAAGCCGGTCGTCTCAAAAATGTCGTAAACATCGCGCGATACGTTTATGACGCTCACCGGCTTTTCTAACACCTTTCGCGTCTTCATCAGTACGCGAAGACCTGCCGATGAAATGTAGACTAAGTTTTCTGCGTCAATGACAAGCGCTTCTATGCCGGAAAAGGCCGCTGAGTCCGACGGTAAAAGCGCTTTTTCAAGCGCCGGCGCGGTGGTGGTATCAACGCGCCCTTCAATGCTTACGGTCAGTGTTTTTCCGTTCTGTTCTTTTGTTATAGTCATATCTTCTCCTTGTATAAACACCGCGCCGCTTAAAACTGTGTTGCAAATAGCGGCGAGAGACGGCTTGCGTTCTCTTATGCTGAATACACCGCGTCGTCTAATTCTCCTTCGCTTGCGGCAACAATGACGCTTGCTGCAATGTCGCCGTTTACATTAGAGCCTGTTGTAAATCGGTCAATAATCTGGTCAATGCCGATGACAAAGCCGAGTAAGTTTGCCGGAAGTCCGAGTGCGACAAGCACAGTTGCCATGCAGACTAAGTGAGCTCCAGGAATGCCGGGGGCGCCAGCAGAAAGCATAAATGTCATTAATCCGACTTTTGCAAGCATAGCTCCGTCAAACTCAAGTCCGCTCATTCGTGAAAGCATTATGACTGCAATGACAATTGAAAAGCAGCAGCCGTCCATGTTTATGGTTGCCCCCAGCGGAATGGAAAATGAAGCGATTTTGTCTGATACGCCAAGCTTTTTCTTGCAGAAATCCATCGTAAGCGGAATGCAGGCGGAAGAACTGGTAAGAGTAAAGGGCGTTAAAAAGTATGACGCTGCTTTTTTCAGGTAGGGGAAAGGAGATTTTCTTCCAATGAGCAGCACGAGAAGTGCATACAGGATAAAAAGCGAAATACTGCCTAGTGCCACGCCGATAACATCAGAAAGCAGCATAAGGAAAACCTCTGCGGTGCTTGAGTAAACAAGGAGTGCAAACGACACAAAGGCAACAAGCGGTATAAAGCAGACGACCATTGTCATCATTTTTGAAAAGAGCGCATTTGCTTCTTCAAACAATGTGCGTAAGGCGCTTGCCCGTTCGCCAAGTGCTCCTAGTGCAATGCCGGTGAATACCGCAATAAAAAGCACCTGAATCATAGAGCCGTTTGCAATTGGGGTAACGATGTTCTTAGGAACAATGCTGATAAGAAATGCTGAAATCGAAACCTCTGCGCTCTCTGCATAACCTGACGTGTCCTGTGCAAGGGCTGCCGGCAGAAGCGGTACATCGCCAGAAAAAAGCAAGACCGAAATGCCTAAGGCAATAAGAATTGCGGCAAATGTCGTAAAAAAATAGGTTCCGATGACTTTGCCGCCGATTCTGCCAAGACTTCCGCCAGAAAGTGACGACAGGCTTGTGGTAAGCGAGAAGAATACGACGGGAGCGATTAAAAGCGAAAGTGCATTCATAAAGAGCGACTGAACGGTAGAAAGAATGCTGCCTGCAATAAAGGCAGAAGCTGCTGCGGGGAGCCACTTCATGCCAAAGCCGAAGATAACGCCTAAAAGCATCGCGGCAAAGGTAAAGTACATTGCACGGCTTCCTGCCTGATGCGCGCGAATCGTAATGACATTGTTTTTTCCGCGGCGGCTGTAGCTAAGCTCAGAGCGGTGGGCATAGAAAATTAAATCGCGGTAGACATCTTCACTTTTTCCGTTCCATTCCATTGCTGCAAACGGATTGTATTCTTCGCCCGTAGCGGTAAGTATAATGTTTACAGAGCCTAAAAAAGCGTGGACGCGCGCCGTTACGATTTGTGCCGCATTTTCGTGCAGGCGGACGACTATTTCTTCAAGCAGCAAAAGCGTGCTGGTAATTTCACGTTTGGTCGCTTTCTTGCTTGAAAGCAGCGCGCGAATCTTTTCGCTCTGCTCACCGATAGATTCCCTCGTTACGGTAAAAATGCTTTCGTCTTTTTTTTCTTTCATGTGCCAGAGCGAAATACACACGGAGCTAACTGCCGCTATGCAAAGTACAATGTAGAAGCAGATCTCTGCAAACTGCTGCCACACTAGCGCATTATAATTTCTGCTGATGACCGTGTTGAAAAGCTCTTCAATCATATCAATACCCCTTTAGTGTAAGAATTCGGAGCACGCTTTCGTTAAGCCGCTCCCCGCTGATTCTGCCTGACTTCACGGCGTGTAAAACCGCGTCATAGGCAGCATAAAAATCCTTTGGCATAAGCAGCATGTCGTTCCCCGCTTCAAAGGCACGCACGCTTGCCTCGCCAGAGCCATAGTTTTTTTCAATTGCACCCATGTTAAGCGCATCGGTTAGGATAACGCCGGTATAGCCAAGCTCGCCGCGCAGCTTTTCGGTAATCAGCGTTTTAGAAAGAGAAGCAGGGGCGTCTGCATCTACTGCCGCACAGGTTACGTGCGCGACCATCACACAGTCGGCACTAGAAAGATTCTGCGTAAACGGAATGAGCTCACATTCGGTAAGCTCGCTCCAGCTTTTGGTGACGGCAACATAGTCGGCGTGCGTGTCGCCCTTGGTGTCGCCGTGCCCGGGAAAATGCTTTATGCAGCCCTTTACGCCCGTCGAATGTAAGCCGCTTAAAAACGCGCCTGCCATATCGGCTACAAGACGCGGGTCGGAGCCGAACGAGCGGTCGCCGATGACGATGTTTTCTGGATTGGTGTTCACGTCAACATCGGGCGCAAAGTCGACCGTAAAGCCGAATGACGCAAGATAGCTTCCAATCAGCTGCCCGGCTCCGCGCGCATTTTCACGGTCGCCGGTGTTTCCGACCGCTTCCATGCTCTTAAACTTCGGCAGAAAAAACTGCCCGTTCCGCGCAAGCCGCGCCACCCGTCCGCCTTCCTCGTCAACAGCAAGCAGCGCCGGAATTGGCGTAAGGGAAGAAAGCGCTTTTGTAAACGCGCGTGTCTGCTCCGGCGTCTGTATGTTTGGTGCAAAAAGAATAAAGCCTGCGACAGGGTATTGTGCGGCTGCCTTTGAAAGCGCGGCGGACGCTTCTGTCTGCGCCGCTGTGGTTGGAAGCAGCTGCTCTGGCGCAATGACAAAAATCTGCGCCACTTTTTCCTCGGTTGTCATCTGCGAAAGAATGTGCGCAGCGTCGGTAAGCATTATGCTACGCGTTTCTTTTGCTGTTTTCTTGGGGAAAGAAGCACAGCCTGTGAGAATTGCTCCGATAAGGAACGCCAGAACTGCTGTGCAAAGAAAGGAAAAATATGCTCTTTTCATAAGTGTATTTTAAGCGAAAAAATGCTTTTTGTAAATGAGCCGTGCACAGCGATTTCTTGTAGTAGCAGAAAAAGCGGTAATCTGCTAAGCTTTTGCTATGGAACAATATAAGAAAGAGTTTATCGACTTTATGGTCGCATGTAAGGTGTTAAAGTTTGGTTCGTTTACGCTCAAAAGCGGGCGGCAGTCACCATTTTTTATGAATGCAGGTGCGTACATTACGGGAAGCCAGCTTATGAAGCTGGGCGAATATTACGCACAGGCAATTCATGCCAATTTTGGCGATGACTTTGACGTGCTGTTTGGACCTGCCTATAAAGGTATTCCGCTTGCAGTCGCTACGGTCATTGCCTACAGTAAGCTGTATGGCAAGGAAATCCGATACTGCTCTAACCGCAAGGAAGCAAAAGATCACGGTGCTGACAAGGGCGTGCTGTTAGGAAGCGAGTTACAAGAAGGCGACCGGGTTGTCATTATTGAGGATGTAACGACAAGCGGAAAATCTATCGAAGAAACCTACCCGATTGTAACGGGGCAGGGTGTGCAGGTAACCGTTGTGGGCGAAATGGTAAGCTTGAACCGCCAGGAACGTGCGCCAGAGAGCACAAAGAGTGCGCTTGATACGATTACCGACCGCTTTGGCTTTCCTGCGCGTGCTATTGTGTCAATGAGCGAGGTAGTGCAGGCACTCTATAAAAGCGGACAGCAGGATGCGGTCATTACTGATGCGCTTAAAAAAGAGATAGATTCGTACTATGCGCAATGGGGCGTAGACGGAAAGCTCTAAAAAGCTGCACTAAAAAGGGAATGACCGAAAAGTATTGTCATGCTGTATTCGTAACGAAGTTTCGAACGATTTATTTCAGAAACGGAATGACGCTATTCAGCGAACTTATTGGTCATCCCTTTTTGTCGGTTGCGTGTAGCTACAGCTCCGCGCCGTTTGTTTCGATGACGTGCTTGTACCACCAGGCAGAATCCTTTGGAATACGTTTTTGCGTCTGGTAGTCACAGTAGATAATGCCAAATCGTTTGCCATAGCCTTCTGCCCACTCAAAGTTATCTAAAAACGACCACTGAAAATAGCCGCGTATGTCAGCACCGTTTTCGGTTGCTGTTTTTAGTCCCAAAAGATAGCGGTGCAAAAAATCAATGCGGTTTGTATCGTGCACTTTTCCGTCTAAGCTTACCCAGTCAAGCTGTGCCATGCCATTTTCGGTAATGTACATCGGAAGCGCATAGCGGCGTGAAAAAAACTGAGTGCCCCACTGTAATGCCGTTTCTGTTACTGGCCAGTTCATATCAGTGTGCGCATCCCCTTGTGTGTGCTTTTGTTCGCCAACATACCGACCGTAGTAAATATTTAAGCCGACAAAATCAATTTTTTCGCTGATAACGGCTAAATCCTCGTTTTTAAACACGGTTTTCGCTGTTATGCAGTCGGCACATGCTTTTATAAGCTGCTCTGGGTAGCGCGCAAGGGCAATCGGGTCAAACCAAGCGCTTTCTGACCACACAAAGTTTTCTTTTGTTGCTTCAAAATAAGCTTGATAGGCGCATTCTTCGTCTTTTGCTGCCAGTGGTATGGTAGGAACGGTTGCAAGCGTAATGCCGATGCGTGCTTGGGAAACGGTTTCTCTGAGTGCACGCACTGCCTTTCCGTGCGCGCGCTGTACATTATGCTGCACCAACAGCAGGTCGCTCGTGCCTAGCTTTAGGCCCGGTGCGTGTGTTCCGTCTTTTAAGCCGCAGCCGACAAAAACAGATGGCTCGTTAAACGTGATAAACTGCTTATATTGGCAATTTTGTCACTTTTATTTTTCATTATACTTGCCATTATTTCTTTATAAATTAAAAGTTCTAGATCGGAAGAGCGTCGTGTAGGGAA
>CALAEZ010000173.1 GCA_937891125.1 uncultured Treponema sp.
ATCCCGGCGGCGCGTACTACAGCCATCTCAAGAACTGCATCGTCTACGGCAACACCGCGAGGTCCGGCTATTCGGAATACAATGAAATCGGAAGCTGCCAGAACGAGACGCTCTCGACCGGTATTTCGGACGACATTATGGCGCAGTCGCTTCTGTACCTGCGCATTTTCTTTGTAAGCATGGTGCCGATGTTTGTCTACAACATGGCTTCAAGCACGCTCCGCGCAATCGGCGACTCAAAAAGCCCGCTGTACATTTTGATTGCCGCCGTGGTAACGAATATTGCGCTTGATGTGCTTTTTGTCGTGGTGTTTGACTGGGGAGTTGCGGGCGTTGCGTGGGCAACCGTTGCAAGTCAGGCCGAAAGCATGCTTGTCTCGCTGGTGCTTTTAGCGCGCAGTAAGACTAGCGTGCGCCTGCGCCTGTCGCAGCTGCAGGTGACGCCGCATCTGCTTTCAAAAATGCTGCAGCTCGGGCTTCCGGCGGGAGTGCAGTCAACCTTTTACTGCTTAAGCAACATCATCATTCAGGCGGCAATAAACAGCTTTGGTACGACGACCGTGGCTGCGTGGGCGGCATTCGGCAAAATCGATGCAATTTTCTGGACGGTTGTCAGCACGATGGGCGTTGCGGTTACCACGTTCAGCGGACAGAATTACGGCGCGAAAAAATACGACCGCGTAAAAAAATGCATGTGGCAGGCCATGCTTATGACGGCAGGCATTACCGTCAGCTGCTCCGTGCTGTTCTGGCATACTGGCGCAGTCATTTTCCGCCTGTTTACGACGGATGATGAAGTGGTTGCAGGCGGCATGCGCATCCTGCACTTTTTAGCGCCCTGGTGGATTACCTATGTTTCTATTGAAGTGCTTTCAGGCATTATACGCGGAGTCGGCGACACCTTCATTCCGATGATTATGACGCTCTTTGGCGTGTGCGTGCTGCGTCTGGTGTGGCTCTTTGCCGCAGCGCCGCACTGGCACGACGTGCTTGCCGTTCTTGCCTGCTATCCGCTTACCTGGAGCCTTACGACGCTCCTGTTCTGGATCTACTGGTTTACAGGGCGCTGGCTGAAGCAGGGGGCAGTTCCACCTCCATCTCCGCGCTCCCAAGCGGAATAGGAATAAGCTGTATGTCGCCGTCGCACCTGCGCTTGACGCCGGGAACTTTTACGGCCTCGCCGTCGTACTGAAGAAATTCAAAGTGGTAGGGCGTGTCAGGCTTTTCGCGGTAGTCAGCGTACCAGATGCGGTAGTTAGAAAGCGCCTCTAGGTCAAAGAAAAATGCTTCCCACCGCAGGTTTGAGTAAATCATCGGCTCAAAGCCCGCGTTTTCAATCTCTTCAAAAAAGGCAAGCGTGTTTTTCATTACCTGCTCTGCGCTTAAATCGTCCGTGCGTGCCCATTCCCACGGAATCGTCTCCGGGTCGTAGGCGACAGGAAGCTCTAAGCTCCAACCTTCTAAGTCCTTGATGACCTGGCGAGCCTCAAGCCGCGCTTCCTCTTCGGTGAGCGCCTGGCTAAAGTAATACACGCCAACGTCTAGCCCTGCTTTTTTAGCTCCCCGTATGTTTTTGTGAAAGCGCTCGTCAGTGTGGATAATGCCGCTTTGATAGCCGGTCCAGCCAATGCGCAAAAAGACGAATTCGCGCCCAGATTTTTTTACCTTGCGCCAGTTTACTCTGCCGTCATGGCGGGAAATGTCAATGCCAAGGCGGTAGGTAAAGCGCTCGTCCCCCTCGTAGGAAAGCACGTTTTCGCTCCGCACAAAGCAGTCGGCGCGGTAGTCGTTTGGCGCGACGTTCGGGTTTATGTCAAAATCAGCCGGGTAATTGGTCGGCACCGGCTTATCGTCTTGCGGTGCGGCAGGCGGTAGCGGTACGTTCTGGCTTGCACAGGAAATACAGAGTGAAGGAAGCATGGAAAATGCAAGCATGGCGGCAGTAATAGCAGCAGTATGTACAAAGGTGTGTGCGGTCATGAGCAACAGTATAGGCGATTTTTACCTGTGTGTGCTAGAGAAAAATGCAACAATTTTTAAGCGCATGTTGTCTAACTGACAGCATGTGTTTAGCGGCTTTTGTGCCGTGCAGGTAATTTCTGCCGTACAGCGTTTTTTGCCGTGCTTGCTACTAATCTTAATCTAGGGTAAAATTACGCTATTATGCAGAAGAACGTTGAAATTCCGATTTTCTTTGCGACTGATCACCGGTATGCGCCTTTCCTGACGGTTGCGCTTACCTCGCTTTTAGACCACGCTTCAACCGACTACATCTATAAAATCTACGTGCTTACAACGAATCTGAAGGACGACTACAAAAATATGATTCGCGGCGTGCTTGCAAAATTTCCGCAGGTGCAGGCAACGGTAGATTTCATCTCGCTTGCAAAAGAACTCAATAAAATGGGCGAGCTTTTCCATCTGCGCGACTATTATTCAAAAGAAACCTACTACCGCTTTTTTATTCCGAACCTGTTTCCAGATTATGACAAGGCAATCTATGTTGACTGCGACATGATTTTCCTTGCCGACATCGCAGAGCTGTATAATCTGGAGCTTGGCTCTAATCTGATTGCAGCGGCACCCGAAGAAGTCATGCAGGAGGTCGAGCAGCCGGCTCTGTATGTGGAAAACGCCTTAGGCATTGACCGCAACAGGTATTTCAGCGCAGGCCTTATGGTGATGAACACGGCGGAATTCAGAAAGCAGAAGATTGCCGAGCGCTTTGTTGACTTGCTGCAGCGCTTTACGTTCCGCGTCACACAGGACGAGGATTACTTAAACGTGCTCTGTAAGGATAAATTTTTAATGCTCGACTTGGGCTGGAACAAAAGCGCATTTAAGAACGAAGCCTTTGACGACAGCACTCTAAAGCTCGTTCACTACAAGATTAACTGGAAGCCGTGGCATTACGAAAACATTGCCTACGAAGACTATTTCTGGGACTATGCGCGAAAAGCAGGCCTGTACGACATGCTCATTTACATGCGCGACACCTACACTGACGCTGACAAGGCGCGCGACCGGCAGCAGTATGACAGGCTTATGGAAATGTGCCTGATTGACGCGCAGAATCCGGATAACTACTACAATACCATGCAGCGCGAAAAGAAGCGCACAAATGTGTACCGCGCCTTTGCGTGGCTTGGAAAGGTTATGCGCGTAAAGAAATTCGTAAACTTAGGCAGGATGCGGGCGCGAAGCAAATAAGATGCAGCAAAGGGTGAGGAAAAAATGGAAAAAGATGCAGGCAGAGTTGCGATTGTAAAAAAAATTGCTGAATACGAAAAAAACGGCTGGTTTGACCGCGATGTTGAGGATGACCCGTCCGCGCCTCCGCTGTATCCGGACCAGATTGACTACTTAAACAGAAAGCTTAAAAACCGCCTGTGGATGAAATTTGCAAACGTGCTTGCCCGCCGCCACATAAACAGGCTTTTAAAGGCAAAGGCGTTTATCATAAAAGACGTTACCGGCATTGAAAACTTTATCGCGCTTAAAGACAGAGGCTGCATAATCACCTGCAACCATTTTAACGCGTTCGACAATTTTGCCGTCTACAAGGCAATTGAAAAGCATCTGCACAAGCGGGAGCTTAACAAAGTCTGTCGCGAAGGAAACTACACGAATTTTCCGGGCTTTTACGGCTTTTTATTCAAGCACTGCAACACGCTCCCGCTTTCAAGCGTTCCGAGCACCATGAAAAAATTCATGGAAGCGGTGCGCACGCTTTTAAGCCGCGGTGAGCAGATTTTAATCTACCCGGAGCAGGCTATGTGGTGGAACTACCGTAAGCCGCGCCCCCTAGTAAGCGGAGCTTTTAAGCTTGCTTCTGAAAACAACGTGCCCGTGCTGCCGTTTTTCATTACGTTAAGTGACAGCGACCTGACCGGCGGCGACGGCTTTCCGGTGCAGGAATACACGATTCACATTTTAGAGCCTATCTACCCGCGAGCAGACTTAAGCCCTCGCAAAAATGCCGAATACCTAAAAGAGCAGAACTACGCTGCCTGGAAAGACGTGTACGAGTGCGTCTACGGCGTCCCGCTTACGTATTAGTCTTCCGGCTTCCCGTCCATGCTCGAGTGTTTCTTACTCCAGGCAAAAAATGAAAGACCGTCTTTGTTTGCGCCTTCAATAAGCGCAACGTAGTGGCTTTCGGGGCAGTATGATTTTGCCTCTCGCAAAAGGGTGGCACTTCTTTCTTTGTCGCCTGTTTCAAACAGATATTGCGAAAGGAAAATGTCTGCAAAATACCGCTCGGCGTCCGTGCGGGCGGCTTTTACGGCCTTTTCAAAGTATTCGCCCGCTTTTTTCCTGCTTCCGCCGTTCAGCTTTGGCGCCCAGTAGTACCACTGCGCAAGATTGGTAAGCACATAACTTGCGTTTTCGTCCTGAGCGTATGCTTTTAAGTAATAGTCCTTAATCGATAAGCCGTATTTAATCACGTCGGAAACTGAAAAAGAAATGTAGCAGGAAATAGTGTCTGCATACGTTACGCAAAGCCATTTGTTCGGCACTTCTTTTTTGTTCGCTTTAAGCCATGCATCGCATTTTTCTTTCTGCGCTTTTAGCGAAGTGCGTAAAAACTCCTTATTCTTACTGTCGTCCTTTAAGTAATTGTACCGCTCTAAAAGCACGAAATTTTCTAAAATAAGCTCCTCTTCTTCAGAAAAAGACGCGCCGCCGCTTATGTCAAAAGAATCAATTGCAGAAAGAATTGCGTCGTTATTAGGCAGAGTCGAAACCGTCATGCGAAGCGTCATAAACTCGTCAATTTTATTTTGCGCCGCCTTTGAAAGCTTTTCAGAGGCAAAAAGCGGACTTTTCAAAAATGCCGCAGACAAAAAACAGCAGAAAAAAAACGCCTTAAGCGCACCATGCAGAAAAAATCGTTTCATGCGTCCAGTATAGCGCACAAGGCTCTTTCTGTGCTACAATCGCGCTTGAATCAATATGAAAGATACACGAAAAGTCATTTATTATACTGATGAACTTACCGACGAATTTTCTACCATGCAGATTACGCCCATTCCGATTGATGAAAACTATGATTACGGCGCAGACACGTTCTGGTGGTGGTGCAAGCGGTTCTTTTTTTACCGGCTTTTTGCCATGCCAGTTGCCAAAATCTACCTGAGGCTAAAATATGTCCACAAAATCGTAAACCGCGCGTGTATAAAGCCGTATCAAAAAAGCGGCTACTTTATTTTTGCAAACCATACGAATATTCTTTGTGACCCGCTTGTTCCGACATTCGTCTGCTTTCCAAAAGGAGTTTTTGTCGTTGTGCACCCGAACAATGTTTCCATTCCGCATATCGGACAGAAAATGCGGCTTTTAGGCGCGCTTCCGCTCCCGGACAACTTTGCCGCTGCAAAAAACTTTATGCGTACGATGGAGCTTCGTCTTAAGGAAAAGCAGGCTGTCTGCATCTACCCGGAAGCGCACATCTGGCCGTTTTACACAAAAATCCGCCCGTTTTCGGATGCCGCCTTTAAGTATCCGGTGCAGTACAAAACGCCCGTTTTTTGCTTTACAAACACCTACCAAAAGCGAAGGTTCAGCAAAAATCCGCGCATGGTAACTTATGTAGACGGACCGTTTTTTGCAGACGAAAGCCTTTCGCCAAAAGAGCGCAGAAAAAAGCTCCGGGACGAAGTGTATAATGCGATGTGCGAACGAAGCGAGCTTAGCACCGTTGAGCTTATTCGGTATGTTAAGTCAGAGCCAGCGTGCGCCAGCAAAAACAACACGAACAAAGAAAACGCGACTAATGGAGAAAACGCATGACACGGACAATTTTATTTTGCGGAAACATAAAGGTTTTTGACGGCGTGCTTACGACTATGCTTTCAATTCTGCGCCGCACACAAACGCGCGACCCGTTCCGCTTTGTGATTTTTACGATGGATGTCTCTCATCTGCGGGAAGATTATAAGCCGCTTTCAGACGCACAAATCAGCTTTTTAGATGATGTTGCAAAGTCTTACAATGCGCAGAGCAGTGTAGAAAAAATTGACGTAACTTCTCTTTACATGCGCGAATTTGG
Organism: uncultured Treponema sp.; assembly: GCA_937891125.1. Classification (GTDB taxonomy): domain Bacteria; phylum Spirochaetota; class Spirochaetia; order Treponematales; family Treponemataceae; genus Treponema_D. The sequence goes on from CALAEZ010000173.1 coordinate 6,053, forward strand.
CGGAAGCCCCAACGAAAATTGCTACTGCTCGCCATACACGCTCCTCCGCCTGTTTGCAGACCTCGTGCCGTCACTCCCGGAAAAATTTCTGTATTTAGACATCGATTTACTCTTTAACCGCGACATTACGCTTTTGTACGATATCGACATTTCTGACTATGAATACGCAGCCGCTCCAGACCACTACGGAAAGCTCATCTTTTTTTTCTGGCGCACATTTATGAACGCAGGCGTAATTCTTTTTAATCTGAAAAAATGCCGCGAAACCGGTCTTTTTGAAAAAAGCCGCGCTCTTATTAAAACAAGAAAGCTTTTGTTTGCAGACGAAAGCGCGATTGTAAGAAGCACAACGGCTCAGAAAAAAATAAGCCAGCGTTTTAACGACCAGAAATTTCTGTACAAAAACACGGTCGTGCGCCATTTTTCTAAGCGGCTTTTCTGGCTTCCGTACCCGCACGTTGCAAACATAAAGCAGTGGCGCGTAACGCAGGTGCACAAGATTTTCGGCTACGAATGTTTTGACGACATTCTGTATGAGTATGTGTATTTAAAAAAGAAATTCGAGCGTGATGAATAAGCTTAAAACGACTTTTCTGTATTGAACAATTTATTTGTCGTCGTAGTGATTCTTACATTGATAGATTTTTATGCAGTCGCCGTCAATTTTGTAGACAAGGCGATTTTTCTTGTCAATTTCTCGGCTCTAAAGCCCTGAAAGGTTTTCTTTCAGTGGCTCTGGATGTCCAAGTCCGCTGTTCTCATTTCGTTCGATGTCGTCAATCAGCTTGTTGAGCTTTTCTAGCGTCTTTCGGTCTTGCTCCTGCCAGTCTAAGTACTGTTCCCAGGCATCATCAATCCAGATTTTATTCATATGCTATGCCTTGATAAGCTCGTGCTTGACAAAATGCAACTTTCCTTCATCATCGAGTTTCTTAAGCTCTTCAAGATGGCGAATATTTGCCTCGCTATAAAAGTCATCGTCGGCAATTTTTTTCACACTGACGCGAGCTTTGGGCGACAGCTTAATCACGCCTTTAAGAGCCTCGAAAAGAGTGTTGTCTGCATTTTGAATGGTCATTGTTAGTGTCATGATTACCTCCGTTTCTCACGTATAGCACAACAGTCCGCGCTGTAAAAGCTAAACACTGTTCTATTCTTCCGGCGCAAGCTTATTGCTAAAGTACGCTAATGCAGTGCCCATAACTAGGCAGACTGCACAGGCTGCGCTCATAGCTGCGCCGTGCACTGCGTTAAAGCCGGGAAACAAGTTTACCGCAGAGCCGCATAAAAGCCCGAAAATCACGGCATAGGTATGGTTTGGTGCGCGTTTAAGCAGGTATTTTACCAGCTGTGCGCCGCCTAAAAGGCCGAGTAAGACGCCGATTCCGTTTGGCAAAAGCAAAATAAGCGCGTGGAAAAACTCGCTTGGCACAAAAAGCGCGGGAATGCTTTTCATGACAATCGGGTACACGCCTAAAATAAGCATTAAAAGCGAGCCTGAAATTCCCGGCACAATCATGGCGACAGCTCCAACAAGCCCTGCAAAGAAAATGCGTGAAGCAAGCTTTACATTCCACGCAGGAAGGGCTGCTGTCATGCCGGCTGTTTTGTCGCCGCCACCATAGCGCACTTCAAGCCAAGAAAACAAAAGCAGGAGCGCAAGGCCTGAAAGCGCACATACGGCAACCGAAATCTTTTTTGCCGCCCCCATGCGCGCTCCGCTTTCGTTTTTTGTCATGTAGAGGAACAGCATGGGAATGCTTCCTAAAATTAAGCCGGTAAAAAAATAATTTGTCTGCACCGGAAAATTGGTGTACAGCACCGTGATGAGCTTACTGAAAAGTAAAACGCCGGTTGCCATTCCCAGAATAAGCGGAACGACAAAACGACGGTTTTGAATCAGCTTTTTTACGTTAAGTGTAATTGCGTTTACAAAGCGGTCGTAAATATTAAAAACAACGGCAAGCGTGCCGCCGGAAACACCCGGAATGACATTTGCCATGCCGATTACGATTCCAATTAAAAGAAGTCTGATAATATCCATGTGGGTATTGTAGCATACTTCGCATACATTGTCGCTTGTCATGTCGAGGGCGTGCCCGAAACATCTCTTTGTAAATAAGATTCTTCTCCAAAACAATATTTGTATCAATCAGCACTTCCATACTTTGCCTCAAAATATGCTGATTTTGTGCTGTCTGCGTCAATTCCTGCACCAAGCCCGCTAAAATGCTCAAACAATGCAAGGTCGCTTGCATTTGTTTCCTCAAATTTCAGTTTTTTTGACTGCAAAATATCCTCTATCTTTTTCTGCAAGATTTCAAGCTGAAATGTCGGCAAGAAATCAATCTGCTGTGCATACATCTCAAACGCCACATCGCTCATCTTTCGCACCTCCGCTTACATTATACTACACATTGCGCTACTTGTCGCTTTCTACTTTGCGCTACCCGCCACGCTTTTAGTTGCACAAATCTTCTTGTCCGCGTACCTCACCACGTCCTTGATGACCAGCTTCTGCACCGCACTGAT
>CALAEZ010000174.1 GCA_937891125.1 uncultured Treponema sp.
AGCCTGTAGCAGGCGGGCCTGCGGTTTTGCAAAGCCGAATCTGCGACTGGTAGCCATTTTTGAACTAAAAAAATAGTATACTGCCGTTGCCTGGTGTTGGTGTACGTTTACAGTTTTTTTTAATAATGCTATATTTTTCGACAGAGACTTATATGATAAAAAAAATGGGTGATAGTGGTAAAAATCGTTTTGTCAGTCTGCTTGTGCTTTTGGTAAGTCTTTTTTGTGTTGGACTGGCACACGCAGAAGATAAGCTTGTCATTGTAGTGACGCAGGACAAGGCAAGCTTTGAGCGGCTTTCGGTAAGCGACAAAAGTTTTGCAAATGCCGCCTGGCAGCAGTTTCTTGCCGGCATTTCAAAGGAACCGAAAATTACGATTCGGAACGAGGATACCGTTTCTGCTATGCGTGCGCTGCAAAAACAGGCAGAGCAGGAAGTGGAAAAAGGCCTTGCAACGGATTCTTACACGATAGATAAGCGTACGCTTGCCTCTTTTTCTGCCGAGCTTGCCATTTCCGTTGCTGCAGGCTCTACTCGCTTAGTCTGTACGCTGACTAACATTGAAAAGCAGGAATCGTTTAGCGTCAATGTGAGCGGAGCTACGCTCCAGGAAGTTTGCGAAGACAAGTCTGTCGATATGCTTGCGTATTCCGTGCTGACGGGTATGAGTTCCCGTGGCATTATCGCGCCGGTTTCTACCGCTGTTGTTAAGCAGCTTTTGCATGAAGAGGATTCTGCTGCTGCGTTTCAAAAATACATTGATGATTATGCGCATGAATTACAGGCTGCCGATGCCGAGCTTGCCGCACTTCGTAAGGAGTACGCAACGACAGCGGAGCGGCTTGCTGCCGAGGATGCTGCACGTGCACTAAAGCTCCGCAGGGAAATGCTTGAGCGAAACAAGCAGGTTGCCGAAGAAAATCTGCGCCGAAAGCAGGCGACCGATGCAGCGCAGGCAAAGCGCGAGCTGGAGCTCTTAAAAATGACGGCAGAGCAGCAGACTGCCTACACGCAGAAAATTGCTGACCTTGAAAAACGGCGGCTTGAAATTCAAAAAATTGAGCGTGCCGGTCTTCCGCTTAAAAAGCGTATTGAGCTTATCGAGCAGAGTAAGGAAAATCTTTCCGCCCTGCAGACAGCGCTTGACGAAAGCATTACCCAGAATAACGCGCGCCTTTCAGCACAGGAAGAGGAGGCTGTTGCCGCAAAAGAAGCAGAGCCGTACGTCAAGGCGGAATTGAGTGGTGGAAAGCCGACAAAGGCTGCGCGAACCGCTCGTCAGACTGAAATTGACGCTATTCGGGCAAGCTACAGCCAGCAACGGCTTGAGCTTTCGCAAAAGCTGCGGTCACTTTCTGAGCCAGAAATCAGCGCATATCAGGAGCAGATTCAGGAAAACATTTCATCGCTTGAAGCTACGGTTTACGGCTTTCGCTCCATTGATACCGAGGATGACTATCTGTCGCTAGTTATCGACGAATATGACGGCGAAAAGGCGCGCTGGGTGGTTCATTCATACTTTCAGCTTGATGGCATTCCGCGCCTCTTGCTTGAAAAAACGCTTCTTCCTGACACTGCCGTCACCTACACGATGATGACGGGCGAAAAGGTGCCAAATCCAACTGACACCCGCGCATGGAAAGCATACGGCGCGCTCGTCGAAAATGCAGACCTGTACTTCCGCACGGATGTTCCCTATCTGTATTCGGAGATGACGATAAAAATTAAGTACAGCGACAAGAATGGCGGCTTGTACACGGCAACGCCGCAGCGCTTTAAGATTTTTAAGACAGAGGATAATTCAATTCCGCTTCTTGAGTATTCGGCAAAGGATTTTGCGCGCGACAAAAAAGCAGAAGAGTCGCGTTTAGCCCGTCTGGCAGCAGAGGAGCAGGCGCGCATTGAAGCGGCACGTAAGGAAGAAGTACGCTTAGAAAAGCAGCATGAGGCAGCGGTGCGCCGCGAGCAGCGGCATGAGACGCGCGTTGCTGCATGGAACAGCTTTGTCGACAGTCAGCGACCGCACTATGGTTTTTTCTTTGACGCAGGCTACCTGAAAACCGATACCTTTTATGGCTTAGACACAACGCTATGGCTTCTGTTTCCCATAAGCAAGACGACTGACAGGGGAACCTCGTATGGTAACTGGTTCTTCGGTGGCGGCATGGATTTAATGGGGCTGTATCTGGAAGACGGCCGCTCGCTCAATGTTGCAAGCCACTATAAGACGCGCGACGATTTTGCTGGCATTACCGGCTTTGGCTCGATTGGCTGGACGCTGACGCTCGGCTCGATTGCGCCGTATGTGGGCGCGGGCTTTGGTGGCTACAGCTTCTATGTATTTACTAACAATGCAACTTCAAGCAGCTCGTCAAGCAGCTATTCGTCTACTTCAACAAATACCGAACCAATAACTGCATCGTTGCAAGGCGGCGTGTATGCACTTGCCTATGCAGGCGTTGATATTCGCATTGCCCGCACGATTGTTCTTGGTGGCTGGTATAAGCTTAAGTACTTTAGCAATTCTGGTTTTGCCGACAGCTTCGGCGCAAGCATAGGACTGAGGTTGTACTAAAGGAGCAGCGCAAGTGAGTTTTGCGCTACAGGGAGAAAAAACTATGAAATACCGACTGATTTTACCACTTCGCTCTACTCTGGTGCTGCTTGCCGGTGTGGCGCTTTTGTTACTCTGCTTTTCATGTGCGTCAACCGCGAAAAGCGCAAATCGTCCGCTGTGGGCGCATCCTGACACGCTTGAGCAGGCGTATCCGCGCGCGACCTCTATTGCGCGTCTTGCTGCAGCCGCAACAGAAAAAGAAGCGGCAACGCTTGCAGAGGGCGAGCTTACTGCGTATTTTGAGCATACCGTTTCGATTGCGACCGACGCCACGCAGACGCTTGACAGCAGCGGAAACACTAGCGGCTCGCTTACAAAAGCGGTACGCATACAAGGCGAGTTGCAGCTTTTTGCGGTACATAAAACGGAGGCCTGGTATGATGCGGCGAGTAAGCGCTACTTCGTCTGTGCCTACATTGACCGCGAGGAAGCGTGGCTCCTCTATGCAACGCACATCGACTCTGCGCGCGCCTCTTTTTCTGCGCTGTATGAAAAAGCGCTTTCAGAGCCCGATGCATTTAAGCGCCTAAAGCTCCTGCATGCAGCAGAAGCGCCTGCTGCTACTTTTTCGCGCGTGCTTGATTTTGCTCATTTGCTTGCACCTGCACATGACGAAGCGCTGAGCGAAGACCGCGAGCATATAGCTTCTCTTGCTGAAAAAAAGACTGCGGCGCGCATGGAAGCGCGTATGCAGGTGGTGGTACAAAATGACAGTGCGCTCATCGTAGAACGCGTGATAAGCGGTGCGTTGTCGAAAGCGGGCTATTATCTTTCCGCAACCGACGCGCGCTACCAGGTGCGAGCTACGGTCAGCAAAAACCTGCAGGCAAATACGGTTGACGGAGAAACCGTGTACACCGCAGAACCGGGCATAACGGTAGCATTGACGCAGGGAGATGAAATTCTTTTTAGTTACAATAAAACGCTTGCACGCATTTCGGGCTTTAGCGAAAGCGTGGTAAGCAAAAAACTGTATCAGGCGATTGAGCGCGAGCTTACCGAAAGCTTCTTGAAAGAATTTTCCGCCGCGCTTGAGTAGTACAGCTAGTTAGAGGCACATAAGTACAGCGTTTGTGCGCTTCCGCTGCTTGCGTTTATGGCGCGGATTCCAAAGGTGCCACCCGATGAGCTACTGTAGGGAACAATCTTAAGATACACATAGCTTGGAGAAGACACCGTTATCGTTTTGGGCGTGGTGTAGGCTGAATCAGATGCAGCAAAATAGGTTGTATCGCCTGCGTATGTTCCTGCTGACACTATAACATCAGCGGTAAATGCGCCACTTCCGTTGTACGCGTCGTTCCAGTAAATGGCATACGAGCCTTTCGTGGCAGCGTAGAAGTAGAAGATGATGTAGCTTGAAGAGGAGTTACTGAGCGTGCCTGTATACCAGCTTACGGTAGCGGAGGAGCTTGAGCTAGAGTCAGCCGTGCTGTCGTCAGAGGTGGTTACATTTTCACTTTCTGTGGTGAGCTTGTCGCTCAGCTCAAAGCGTTCATTTAGAGAGTCAGCACACGAGGAAAACAGGAGTGCGGTAAGAATGCCTGCAAGTGGTAGGTAAAGCCGTTTCATACGGCGTTCATTCTAAAAGATTGTTTTAATAAAATCAATGAAGGGAATGTCCAGTACGTTCACTGAATAGCGTTATTCCCTCAGTGCTCACCGCAAAGCCATGGTCACATTCTTACATGATTGCACAATCTAGGCGGATAAACTAAAATAGCGCCTATGAACGAGAATCGAGGCTCTTTTGACCGGCTTGTATCTGGTATCAGTGCTAGTGAACGCCGGAATCTGCTTGAAAAAATGCAAGGCGTCGCCGCTGACAGAGAATCTGACCCGCTTGAACAGACTGCACTTGAAAGCGCACAAGCGTTTGCTGAAGGTACTGGCTCACTTGCCTCACAGCTCAAGAAAAAATCGCTCGTGTTTCGTCTTTTGCTTTGGGTGCAGTCACTCTTTTCGAATACCTCTGTCGAAACGCTTTTTAATGAGCACCTCATCTCGCAGCTTGCGCACGCGGTTGAAAAAAAGTACCCGGGAATTATTGACCAAAAGCGCGGCTATCTGCTTTCGCCGCTTTTTGATTCGTACATATTTTGCGCCGGGCAGGGTTAACCTCATAGGAGAACATACCGATTACAACGGAGGCCACGTATTTCCTT
>CALAEZ010000175.1 GCA_937891125.1 uncultured Treponema sp.
GCGCGGAAAGCCCGGCCCGCAGGTGGCGGATGCCACCTGCGGGAGCCGCCCAAAATCTTTTTGCTCAAATTCAAGTTTGCTTGTGTAAACTACGTATTACATTGCTTCTGCGCGGTAGCTACCAAAAAAGCACGGGCGACTACGCCAGGTTGTCGGGAATTTGTGTTAGACTCACTCGCTTCCGCTCGTTCGCACCCGACAAGCTGTCTCGCGCCCGCTCTGCTTTTTCTCCCGCTACCGCGCACCGGCAAATGCCGCGTTTACACAGCAAACAACTGCAAAACTGCCGGAAGCGGGTTCGTGCCGCCCGAACCGCTTTGTGCTTGCGAGTACATTCGTTTGGAAAACGAATGTACGAGACAAATTTCAAATTCGCACAACCGCGGTGTAGTGGCGGCCGGTTCCACTGGAAGGCAGTTTTGCCTGTTACTGGCTATGCGTAAACTCGACATTTGACCTTTTTATATCTGGTAGTCGTCGTCGCTTGTTGCAAACGCTGTTTTCTTTAGCAGGGTGTCCGCTATCTCGCGGGCAGTAGCCGCGCCACCCGCTGAGCCTACGTTACCTTCGGCTGCAAGCAGCGTAGATGCGCTTACCCACCACGGCTTTTGCTTTGCTTCGTCGCGGCGCGGGTGCTGTGAAAGGATGCGCTCGTCAAGCGCCAAAAGCACGACAAGGCCGGCTTCATACAGGTGTGTGGCGACAGCAACATAGTCTTCGCTTCCCGACGGCGTGTAGCGGTAGGTGTGGCGGCCGGCGGCGCAGAGGATGCGCTCCACATCGGCAACCAGCTCGCCAGGTAAGCCGGCACTGCCGTTTGCGCCCTTGGGGCCGCCGACAGCAAACTCGACGACGAGCGGCGACTGCACTTTGAGCGCACTGCGGCGCTTCCGGTCGACAATGCCGTTCGGGGCACCCGCCGCGTCTGCGTTTTTGGAGACTGCAGCCACGACACCGCAGGCGGCGGTCATGTTTGAAATGCGGTCAATCAGGATAAGCTCGCCTAGGCTTCGGTGGCGCGAAAACTCGTCCACGACGACAGGCTCGGTAAACGACAGGTCGACGCTTGCAATCTCGTTTTTGCTGAGCGAGGTAACCTGTTTGTGCTCGCCTGAGTTTACGTCAACGGCGTAGTGAATCTTAGTGACGATGCCCGGAATCTGCTTGGTGCCGAGCTTTACAAAAAAGTTCTTGCCGTTTTCAAGCGTCGCGTCGTCCATCCAGAGTACGGTCGCCGTTACGCGGTCGCTCACCGGAAGCGTTTTTCCGACTTGCACGCTGGTAAGCACGCAGCCGCGGCTTACGTCAACTTCGCGGTCAAGCACGATGTTCACGGCCTGGCCTTTTTCTGCGCGTTCCACCGTGTCGAATCCGCGCACGATTTTCTTTACATGCGCCGTCTCGCCGCTCGGGAGCGCCGTCACTTCCTCGCCGACAGAAATCGTACCGGCTTCA
>CALAEZ010000176.1 GCA_937891125.1 uncultured Treponema sp.
ACGTAACAATCGAAGACCGCGAATTCTGTGTATTCGTAGGTCCATCTGGCTGTGGTAAATCAACCACACTTCGTATGATTGCAGGTCTTGAAGACATTTCAGAAGGCGAGTTGTATATTGACGGCGAGCTTATGAATGATGTTCCGCCGAAAGATCGCAATATTGCTATGGTATTCCAGAACTATGCTCTGTATCCGCACATGTCTGTATTTGACAACATGGCATTCGGTCTTAAAATTCGCAAAATTGATAAAGCTGAAATTCAGCGCCGTGTAGACGAAGCTGCACGTATTCTTGACCTTACCCAGTACCTCGACAGAAAGCCGAAGGCTCTTTCTGGTGGTCAGCGTCAGCGTGTTGCTGTAGGCCGCGCTATCGTCCGCAATCCGAAAGTATTCTTGTTCGACGAACCGCTTTCTAACCTTGACGCAAAACTCCGCGTTTCAATGCGCGCTGAGATTTCTGACCTGCACCACCGCCTGCAGGCTACGATGATTTACGTTACCCACGACCAGGTTGAGGCTATGACCATGGGTACAAAGATTGTCGTTATGCGCGGTACAGACGCTGGTGAAGAGATGGCAGGTCGCATCCAGCAGATCGGCTCACCGCTTTACCTCTACAACCACCCGATCAACAAGTTCGTTGCTGGCTTTATTGGTACCCCTCCAATGAACTTCCTGAACGTAAAGGTTATCGAAAAAGACGGTAAGGTACTGGTAGATGAAGGTTCATTTACCCTTACTCCAACTGCTGAACAGCAGGCTCGTCTTAAGGCATCTGTCGGAAAGGACATCTTCTTTGGTATTCGCCCAGAAGACCTTAACTTCCAGAAGAGCCCAGCTGCAGAAAACAATATGCAGCTTAAAATTACTAACAAAGAACCACTTGGTGCTGATACACACTACTTCTTGCAGACAAAGGATCAGAACCTTGTTGCACGCGTAGACCCGGATGTTGACTACCAGCTTGGTGATGTTGTGAACTTCACTCCAGATATGGAGCGTGCTAAGTTCTTCAGCAAGGAAACGGAAGAAAACCTCTGCGAAGACATCGAAAAAAAGTGGTAAGCGTTTAAGCTTTGTACTGTGAAGTTTTAGCTCGGTGAACGCTATGCACTCAGCTTGTAGTGAAGCTTGCTTGAGTGCTCGTTTCTATTGCGGTATTTGATAAACACCTGTCTTTAAAAATGGCAGGTGTTTTTTTTATGGACGCACTCTGTTATTTAGGCTAGAATGGAAAGGAAAGGCAGGGAGTTTTCATGCTTAATAAAAATAGTTTAGTTCTGTATAAATCAGCATTAGCAATAATTGAGGGAATAGAAGGTGAAAAATACACGGTTAGCTGGTGTGTTTCTCGACCTACGCTAACGGGGAAAAAAGCTCAATATGCAACTCAAAAGGTTCGCGAAAAGGATATAATGCTCTTCTGTGATAAAAATGCAACTTCGCTAGAGGCAATACTTTCAGAAAACGAAAAGTATGCGAGTGCTAGCTATCGTGATTTTTCTGCAAAGATTTCTGAGGCGCGAGAGCTGTTACTCTCTGATGAACAAACTGCTTTAGCTGACATTCCCTTTGCTGAGCTTGTTGAGTTATCTCTCGGCACTTTTGAACCTCTTACTGCGTGGGCGTTTTACTGTGCCTTAAAAGTTGGCTTTGATTTTAAGGAAAAGGCGCCGCTTGTTTTTGTTCCTTCCTCTGATGCAGAAATAAAATCCATGAAAGAAAAAAAATATGAAAAAGAGCATGAAGAGGAAATTCGTAGTGCATTTTTGGCGCGTTTAAAACAAAAAAAATTGCAACTTCCTGAAGATGCAAAATATATGGGGGATGTTGAAGCGCTTGCGTTAGGAAAAACAGATAAAAGTCGAACAATGCACGAGGCTGGATTTAAGGAAACTCCTGAAAAAGCGCATAAGCTTTTACTTGATTGTGGCATTTGGGAAATAACGAGAAATCCTTACCCTGCGCGTAGTGGACTTTCGCTACAGAGCGCAACGGAACAATTGAGTTGTCCGTCTGAAAATGAGGCGCGAACGGTTGTTCCTGGTGTTTCGTATGCTATTGATAGCGAATGGTCTACTGACCCTGATGATGCCATTGGCTTTGATGGAACGTATCTGTGGGTACATATTGCGGATCCTGCAAGTTCAGTGCTTCCTGAAAGCCGTATAGATTCTGTAGCACGTTCGCGCGGAGCTACACTTTATCTTCCAGAGGGTGCAAGCCGTATGCTTTGCGAAGAAAGTCTTGCGGATTATGCTTTAGGCTTACAAACGCCCAGTAAAGCTTTGTCATTTAAGATTACACTTGGTGAAAATGGTGAAATTGAAGATTGTGATGTGCTTCGTACGCTTGTGACGGTAGAACGACTTTCTTACACCAAGGCTGATACATTGAGGGATACGCCTGAGCTTGCTCCGCTCTTTGCAATTGCTGAACGTAATGCGAGCCGTAGGCAAAAGGCTGGTGCCGTACAGATTACGCTTCCAGAGGTGCATGTAACCGTTGATGCGGAAACAAAAAAGGTTTCCCTCGTGCCGTATGTTCACACTACATCCTCGGAAGTGGTTCGCGAGGCAATGCTGTTAGCAGGGGAAGGTGCGGCTCGCTTTGCGTTTAAGCATAAGATTCCCTTTCCGTTTATCAGCCAAGAGTCGCCAGAGATTCCGAATAATCTTCCTAATGGACTTGCAGGGCAATTTAGGCTTAGAAAATGTATGCGAAAACGAACTGTTTCGCTCACCCCCAGTCAACACGCAGGACTTGGGCTTGGTATGTATAGCCAAGTTACCAGTCCGCTTCGTCGGTATGGTGATTTGATTGGACATGAGCAGCTTCGTGCTTTTTTATGTGGTCGACCGCTTATTGATAAGGACGAGATGCTTTTACGAATGAGTGCTGGAGACGCAGCTGCAAGCGCTTCTCGCATTGCAGAGCGAAAAAGTAATACGCACTGGACGCTCGTCTACCTGCTTCAAAATCCTGACTGGGTAGGGGAGGCTGTTTGTGTTGAAAAAATGCAAAAGCAGTCCACCTTTATAATTCCTGAGCTTGCGCTTGAAACGGTACTTACTGATGCCAGTGCTGTTGAGCTAAATGAAGCCGTACAGATAAAGGTGAGCAAAATAGACTTACCAAACTTAGAGGTTGTTTTTACACGCGCTTAGAATTCAAACCATTGACCGTCAGTTGTTAAATACCAGTCTGCAAGTACCCCACTTAATGTGGGGTTGTACCAGCTTATAGAGCCGTCTCTATTGAGTACGACAAGACGCTCTGAATTTCGTGCGACTTTAAGCGGAAGTGAAGCGCTTCGTTTGTAGGTAAAATCGCGCCGTGACTGCAGATTGTATGCATGAATCTGATTTTTTCCCATATTTGTGTAAAGCTGTGGATACAAGAGGAAGGTAAAGGCGTCATTGTCTTCCTCATTCTGCGGAATATAGTTGCTTACCGTGTGCGACTGCATATTGTATGAAAAAAGCGATGTTTTGAGTGCTTTATTTGAGCCAAGTGAAACGGTAATGCCGTACAGCATATTTTTGTTTTTTTCTGCATCGAAGGCAAGTGCGTACGCGACTGTACCCTTTAGTGCTTGAATCGGAACCGTTTCCTTTGTCTCGCAATTAACATATAAAAGCGGCACTTCAGGATTTGTTGCACTTGACTTTGCAATATACAAATCATTTTCGGCGGTTAGAAGCGCATCCTGAAGACCTGCTCCTTGGTAGAGCTGTTCAAGCTTTCCCGTTGCAAGCGCATAGCGATTCACGAGTGCATTTCCTTCAATGTCGATGAGGGTATCACCAAAAACGCGAAGCACCTGAACTGCATTTTTGGGAGTAAAAATGGTTGAAAGCGTTCCTGTTGCAATGTCAAAGCGTTGAACGGGCTGCCTTGTGTCTCGTGACCAAAGAATCAGACTGTCGCTGAGCGCAAGCATATTTGTTTGTCCTGGATTTACGCCTCTTTTATCGACAACACCATTGGTATAGGTTGATAGAAAAATTGCTGTCGGAGTAAGAAAATAAAAGTCTTCACCGAAATTAGTGATGTCAAGAATGTGGTCATACATGTTATCGGTAAGTGCCATGAGCGGAAGTGGCTCGGAAGCGTTGGCCTCGTCTTCTTCGGCACGTGAGGCAGGAATAGCAAAGGTGTAGATGTTTCCCATGGATGTGCCTGCATACAGTGTGTCTTGAACGCGTACGGCACTTTGTACGATTTCATTTTGCTTGAGGCGCATATAAGAAGCTACCAGCTCTGGCTGTATGACTGTTTTATTTCTGTCATTTTGCACTGTATATAGGTTTACTATTCGGTTTTCAACTGCTAGGTAGTACAAATCCTTTTGATAGGGAGAATCGATTAAAACCGCATTTTTTACTGGATAGCTTGCAACAGTTTCTCCTGTTGTTGCACGTATAATCGAGAGTGTGTTGTTTTTTATGCCTGCCATGAAGATAAGATTGTTGAACATGCATGCCTGGTTAAGATTGCGTTCGACATCAAATTTTACCTTAACCGCTCCTGTATGCAAATCATAGTAGGAAAGTGTTCCCGTTGTGGGGGAGTAGAGGGCGAGGCTTTTTTCTGTTTCGGACGTGTAGCTCATCGTGACAACACCGGTAGCTTCGCTGAGTTTTCGGCTGATAACGCTTCCATTTGCTGTGTTGATAAAAACCGTGCCGCTTACAGAGGCTGTACCGCAAATCAAGTACGTGCCTTTTGCTGAATAAGAAAGGCTTGTGACCGCATCGGTAAAGCGGAATGCATATTTTCGTGTGAGCGTTTTCCAGTTCCAAATACTTACGCGGTTAATCGAAGCGCCGTCACTTTCGTATACGGCAACATCGCTGCCGTTAGGGCTTCGTGAAATCATGCGTATTGGAATATCGGTAATCTGGTAGTGCTCCCCCATGCCGTCTTCAGTCCATTTGATTAAAAAGCCGTCTAAAGCGCCAGAAAAAACGGCGTTGTCATTTGTGTTCCCGTTGTAAAGCGGGGCAAGGCTGGTAACAGTCGACTGGTGCGCTTGTGTAGAAACATGTGCATCGGCAAAAATAAAAGCGGGAGCAAAAAGCGCGGTCGCAAGCAGCGTGTATACATTTTTTTTAGAGTGCATGGAACATCCTCAGAAAATAGCGGGCGTCGCTTGTTAACGCTATAGCAAACAAGGCAACAATAAGCGCAAGCCCCACATATTGTACGTTATTTTTTATTTTAGGCGATATTTCTGTGTGAAAAAGAGCCTCGATAAGTGAAAATAAGACGAGGCTCCCATCTAAAATGGGAATGGGAAGTAGATTCATAAAAAAAAGAGAAACGCTTATAAGGGCTACAAACTCTAGTAGGCCTGCAAGGCCTGTCCGTAATCCTGCAGAAAAGCCTGTTTTTACCGTAGAGCCGAGCATGGTCGTAATGCGTGCAGGACCACTTACTGCTTCGGTCACCTTTACGCCTTTAAACAAAAGTGTAATGCTTTTTATGGTCAGTGTAAGCGTTTTTACCGTTTCTTGAGCGCCGTGAGCGAGTGCTGGAAAAAAAGTATAGCGCTTTGCCTCCCGCTCAATGACGCTTTCACTATCTGCAATAACGCCGATTTTTCCAGCTCCCGTTGAGGTGTCAAGGTCGGTGTGAACGGTAAACGGTACTATTTCACCACCACGGTCTACGGTGACTACGATGTCTTCATTGGGGTGAATGGCAACAGCAGAAAAAAGCTCCGAAAAATCGGCTACAGCACTTCCTGCAACCGAAAGTATAGTATCTCCTGTTTGCAGTCCCGCTTCGCGTGCAGCTGAATGAAGTTCTGGATATACCTCGTCGGCAAGCGTAATTTTAGTTGAGGCTGCGTAATAGGTGTAGCCTGTCAGCGCGACAATGCTGTAGCAGAGGATAGCAAGCAAGAAATTTGCTAAGGGACCTGCAAAGCCTATAAAGGCGCGGAAAATAGGGCGGACGCCATACATGCTGTCCTTGTCTGCATGTATGTGACGCAACTCAAGCTCACACGCTTTCTTAAAATCCTGTTCTCCCTTCATGCCACAGTAGCCACCGATCGGAAACAGTGAAAGCCGCCAGTCAGTCATTTTTCCTTGCTTGTGAAGCAGAATTGGTCCCATACCAAGAGAAAAGCTTTCGACACGTACGCCACACAAACGGGCTGCAACATAGTGTCCCAGTTCGTGTATGCAGATGATAACGCTTAAAACAAGTAATCCGTAGACAACAATCATGTAAGCTCTTCTTTTGCTATGGCTCTTGCTTTGCAATCGGCTTCGAGCACGTCAGCGAGTGACGTTACAGGAGATGACCAATCGTGTGTCATAACGTGATGCACTGTTTCTGAAATTGCAGGAAACGAGCATTTTCCGTCGATAAATGCCCATGCCGCAATTTCGTTTGCTGCATTAAAAGCGATAGGATAGCAGTTATCGCGCTTTGCAGCCTCAAAAGCCAGTGCAAGCAAGGGAAAATCGTCATACCGTGGTTTTTCAAAGGTGAGCGTGCGGCTTGAGCTTTCTGTATCGGTAAAATCAAATGGTTTTAGGTAATTTTGTTCAATTATCGGCCAGTCTAACGCCTGCAAAATCGGATGCTTCATATCAGGCTCACTGAATTGACCGTACACAATGCCGTCCTTTGTGCGCACAAGCGAGTGAATTATGCTTTGCGGATGCACTACAACCTGAATTCGCTCTGTAGAAATGTCAAATAATCGTCGGGCTTCAATGACCTCTAAGCCTTTATTTCCCAGTGTCGCGCTGTCTACCGTAATTTTCTTTCCCATATCCCAAGTCGGGTGTTTTAGTGCGTCAGAAAGCGTTACGCTTGCAAGCTTTTCGCGTGGCCAGGTACGGAACGGTCCGCCGCTTGCAGTGATGATAACAGAATCTATATTCTTTTTTCCGTGTTTTTCAATAAGCGTAAAAATTGCCGAGTGTTCGCTGTCTACCGGTAGAATGTGCGCACCTGTTTTTTTTGCAAGTGCAAACATCAAAGGTCCTGCCATAACAATGGTTTCTTTATTTGCAAGCGCTAAATCTATGCCGCGTTCGAGTACCAGCGTGCTTGGAATAAGACCGGCGCTTCCTGCAATGCCGTTTACAACGATATCAGGCTTGGTGGAATCTAAAAGCCGCTTAATGCCGTCCGTGCTTTCCTCACTGGTGAGCGAGTAGGGGCAGGAAAACTCGTTTGCGAGTGTGGAAAGCGTTTCCTTTTTGCTGTGTGCAGTTAAGCCACATGCGGTAAAACGTTCCTTGTGGTTTCTAATAATGTCAAGTGTGCTTGTCCCTATAGAACCTGTCGCACCTAGGACTAAAACTCGTTTCATAGACTTTTTATAAAGGCTTAAAAAAGCAACGTTGTTACAAGATAAAAGACAGGAGCCGCAAAGAAAACGCTGTCGACAGAATCTAAGACACCGCCGCGTCCTGGAATAATTGCTCCACTATCCTTACAGTTTGCAGAGCGCTTAAATACCGATTCTACTAAGTCACCGATAATTGCAAAGCACGATATTAGTATCCCCAGTAAAATCGCATGGATATATGAGCCGCCAAACATTTCTGGCTTTACAACGCATGTAAGTGCTGCTGTCGCCGTTGATCCAAAAATGCCACCTAAGAAGCCGGCAAGGCTCTTATTTGGACTTGCCTTTATGATTCCGCGATTTGATTTTCCAAAAAGATTTCCGAAAAGCCAAGCAAGGGAGTCGCACATGAAAACAAGGACGAGAAACAGTGCAATGCTTTCCGTTGCATGAGAAAGCGTTGTCATGCGAGAAATAAAAGTTGGAAGGTAGCCACTATAAAGAATAATAAAGGTAGCAGCCATCAGGCGTAGATTTGAGTGTTCAAAATGCTGTGCAGTAAGCACTTCGTAGGCCATGCAAATCATGATGCATGCAACAAAGGTGTACTCAATATAGGCATGGGGAAGCGAATAAAAAGCACAGGCAAAACTTACAGCGGGAAGTAACAGTGAAAGCACAACAAGCAAAAGCTTTGGCTGGAGCGTTCCTTGATGAGAGAAAATAGCGTGAAGCTCAAGAGCTGCGCATACAGTGACTGCTAAAAGCGCAACGTGTAGCGCAAGATGATGATACTGATGCAGACAGACAATTCCTACAACAGCGGGTAAGCCTATGAAGAAAATCAGAAGTCTTTGAATTAGTTTGCTCACAATAGTTCCTCTCTTATTTTTTTTGCTCCAGAATAGCTCCGAATCTTCTGTTTCTTTTTTGAAATATTGCTATGTCGCTAAAAAATGCTTCTTCGTTATAGTCTGGCCAAAGTGTGTCGTTAAAGACAAACTCGGCATAAGCTGCCTGCCACAAAAGAAAGTTTGAAAGCCGCTCTTCGCCACCAGTCCTAACGAGTAAGTCAACATCCGGCAGATGTGCATCAAGACGAGTAGAAATCGCCTGTTCTGTAATTTCTACTTTTTCTGCGTTCAGTGATTTTACCGCGCGGACAATTTCATCTCGCCCGCCATAGTTTATGGCAAGAACGCACGTTGTTCCTGTAAAATGTGCAGTGTCTTCTTTTGCTTTGATTATTTCATTTTGAACATCTTCTGGAAGCCCCGCAAGGTCTCCTATGTGGTCAATTTTTATGCCATTTTTCTTGTAAAAATCAAACTCTGCGCGCAAATGACGTTTTATAAGCGACATTAAATAGCCGACTTCTTCCTGTGCACGCTTCCAGTTTTCTGTAGAGAATGTATATAGCGTAATATACTTGATTCCTAAAGACGAGGCTGCTGCAACAATTTTTTTTGCGGCAGTAAGCCCTTCTTTATGCCCCGCAGTTCGAGGAAGCCCTCTACGCTGTGCCCAACGACCGTTACCGTCCATTATGACAGCAACATGATTCGGGAGGGGCAAGCTTAAAAGGTCGTCTTTAGTCATTTTTTATCTTTTAGGCGTTTGGCATAAAAATGCCTTATGCCATAATTTCCTTTTCTTTAGCATCGTAAAGCTTATTGATTTCGTCAATAAACTTGTCTGTCAGCTTCTGTAAGCTGTCAGTCTCTTTTTTAAGACCATCCTCGGTCAGTTCGCCGGCTTTCTGCTGCTTTTTAAGGTCATCGTTACCATCGCGGCGAATATTGCGGATTGTCGTGCGGTAGTTTTCTGCAACGCCTTTAGCCTGCTTTACAAGTTCTTTTCTGCGGTCAGCTGTGAGCGGCGGAATCGAAATGCGGATTACCTTGCCATCGTTTGAAGGATTTAAGCCAAGGTCAGCTGTTAAAATGCCTTTTTCAATTTCAGTAATCAAAGATTTATCAAAAGGAGAAATAACGGAAGCTAATGTTAAAGCCAATATGCCTAAATTAAAAGATTTATATATTAAAAAGAAAATAAATAAAAAACTTGTTTCATTACTTGCTAAAATGCAATATATACTTGATAATGATGAAGATGGTAATACTAATGTAACATTAGTATTAGGAGAAATAGATAGACTTAAAAGTATAATGATTAATAAATATAAAGAACATTTAAAAAGTGAAGAATTTTCTTATCTATTAAAAAAACTAATGATTATTGAAGAAGAATTTAAAGTAAAATATAATAGAAAGCAAATATATAGAGAAATGCTTATGGAAGATTTTGATGAAATGTTAGGAAGAGGCAGATAACTAATCTACCTTTTTTTATGACAAATTTTCTTAAAAACCTTGATTTCATATATATATATATAATGTTAGTAGAATCGAGGTTAGGATGGAAGAGAATAAATTAAATAAAAGTAATAAAATAAAAGTAATAGTGTTAACAGCATTATTATTCTTAATAGCAATATCAGGAATAACATATGCATATTTTAGTATACAAATAGTAGGAAATGAAGAAGCAAGTAGTATAAGAGTAACAACAGCAAATTTAAAACTAATATATACAGATACATTAGTAATGTCAGGAGAAAAGATATATCCAGGATGGACACAAACTAAAACAATAACAGTAGAGAATGCTGGTAATCAAGATGTATATTACAATATCATCTGGAGAGAGTTATTAAATGAAATAACAAATAATGAATTAGTAATAAGTGCAACATGTACATCAAGTGTACAAGGAAATACATGCCCTAATATATCTGAAACAGTAATACCAACTGAAACAACACTTACAAATAACATATCAATAAAGAAGAACATAGGAATAGAAGTAGGAGAGACACACACATATGTAGTAACAGTAACATTCAAAGAAACAGGATCAAATCAAAATTATAACCAAAACAAACAATTTTATGGAACACTAAATATAGAAGAATTTACTCCAGCAAGAGTAACATTAACAACAGATCAAGGAACAACAGGACTTGATACAGGAGATTTAATAACAATATCACAAGGAAATAATATAAATGAACAATTTTATGTAGTAAGTACAAATGCAAGTGAGACAGTGTTACTTGCTAAATATAACTTATTAGTTGGAGATGTGCTTGATGTAAATAATAACACATATACTTTAAATAAAACGTTAAGTTCATTAGATAGTGGGTATGGCTTACAAAGTAGTACAGCAAAAGGATGGGTAACAGGATCTAATGTCCAATATATAGGAGTAGTACCATTTAGTGGAACAAACTATTGGGATAATAGTGTATGCCAATATACTGGTACTTCTTGGGGATGTACAGGAGCAAGTGGATTAAAGAGTGAATATACAACAAATGGAGCAAGTTATAGCGGTAACCCATATCCATATGTATACAATAGCAATATGTCAAGTATAGCACCGTCATTAGTATATGGAACTGCAGGGACATCCGATGGTTATGGGCATGCTCAAAATAATGGATATACAATAGCGTATTATGTAGAGCAATATATTGATACACTTGGAATAAATGGAACAGGAAGGTTATTAACATACGAAGAAGAGCAAACATTAGCAGGCTCAAATAATTCTGTAATAAATAATGGAAGTTCATACTGGTTGGGGTCAGCTGGCAATGAAAATGCAGAATATGATTTGGGTTCAGGTTCCCTTGTTGTCAACAACTTTGCGTTTGATCGTTTCAATGGCATTCGCCCAGTTATAGTTGTAAATACTTCTGATATTAGTCTATAAGACTTAAATTCTTTATATTAAAAAAGTTTATAAATTTGTTTATAAACTTTTTATATGAATAAAATAATATTTTTTAATCTCTTCTGCCATTAACTATAAGAATTAATCTTAATAATTCTAATATTGATGCAAGTAGACCGGCTACGTATGTTAAGGCTGCAGCTGTTAATACATTTTTCACCTTATCATTTTCATCATCTGTTATTAAATTAAGCTTTATTAACTCTTTTTTTGCTCTTAATGAGGCATCTATTTCAACTGGTAATGTTATAAGTTGAAATATTACTCCTGTAGACATTAATATAATTGCAATTTCAATTAGTCCTACATATTCTAATAAAAATCCTAATATTAATATAATATAAGCGATTCTGTTTGAAAAATTCACAATTGGAACAAGAAAGCTTCTTATTTTCATTGGGATATATCCATCTCTTTTTTGAAGGGCATGTCCACATTCATGTGCAGCGACTGAAATAGATGAAATAGTATTTTTATCAAAAATATCATTTGATAATCTTATTACATTTCTAGATGGATCGTAATGATCTGTAAGCATTCCAGATGTTGCTACTATGTGTATTTCATTTAAACCATTAGAATCTAATATTTTTCTAGCAGTTTCAAATCCAGATATATTTGATTTTGAATCAATTTTTAAATACTTTTTATATGTAAAAGTTATATAAAATTGTGCTAAAAGTGGTAAAACTAATATACCTAATACAATCAATAAATAAGTCATTTATAATACTCCTTTTTAAGTGTAATGCTATTTACACATCATATATATTTTACCACTATTTAGATAATTTATAAAGTAGTAGAGTAAATGAAAGAATTTTCTATATATTTTTTTAAATTAGCTTTTTGGCATTACGTTTATGGTTTGGTTATGTGTGTATATTACAAAACCGGGTTTACTCCCAGAAGGTTTCTTTACGTATTTTACAAAAGTATAGTCAACTGGTACGTTTGATGATAATCTAGCTTTGCTGTAGTATGCTGCTATTTGGGCGCATCGTATTATTACATCTATGGATGGAGTTTCGCCTTTGGTTTGTAAAATAGCATGGCTTCCGTGTATGTCTTTTGTATGAAACCAGATGTCATTTGATTTGGCTAATTTTAGTGTTATGTAGTCGTTTTGTATATTATTTTTTCCTACTAGTAAAGTGTAATTTTCTATTTTGTATTCTATTGGTGTGTAGGTTTTATCTAATTTTTTATTTTTTTGTTTTTGTTTTGTTATTTTTGTGTTTGATTTTAGACGAGATTGTTCAAATAGCGGATTTTCGGTAATTTCTGTGTATATTTCGTCTATGTCTGGAACTGTTTTGGCTGTATCTAATTCATATATTATGCTTTCTAAATAATTTAATTCTGATTTAGTTTCTTGTTTTTGTTCATTAATTACTACTAGGGCATTTTTTAGTTTGTTGTACTTTTTAAAATAATTTTTTACATTGTATGATGGTGTTTTGTTTTTATCAACAAGTACTGGTATTATGTTGTTATTGTCGTAGTAGTTTTCTAAGAAAACTGTGTCTTCATTAAATTCTGTGTACTTATACATATTGGCTGTTAAAAGCTCTCCGTATAGTTTGTAGATGTCCATATTTTTGCAGTCTTCTAGTTTGTGATTTATATTAAGTAGCTTTTTTTGTATTTTTGATAGCGTTGATGAAACTAGCTTTAGTATGTTGTTTCGGTAGCTAGTAAATAACATAGACTCTTCTTTGCTATTATAAAAATCGTCTATGAAGAAATTGGATTGAAGTAAATCCGAATTTTCTTGTAGTTTTATTGTAAAGTCTTTGTTATAGGTTACAATACTTAGTTTTTTTGTTCCTAGGCTATTTATGGTGTTTGTTATGTAGTTGTACACTTGTTTTAAATTGCTGGTTGAAGGCGTGTTATCTATGTTACATTCCGAGATTATGCTTTGAATGTATAATTTACTTATTCCTATAAATATTTTTGAAATTCCAGTGTCTAGGTGTTCGTATGAGTTTGTTAGTTTATAAAATTCGTCGAAAGTTTTTACTTTTAAA
This sequence comes from uncultured Treponema sp., assembly GCA_937891125.1. GTDB lineage: Bacteria > Spirochaetota > Spirochaetia > Treponematales > Treponemataceae > Treponema_D. The sequence continues at coordinate 13,158 of CALAEZ010000176.1, forward strand.
AAATCTATTTTTGTATTTTCTGGCTCTATATATTCTCTGGCTGGCAAGATATCTCTGTTTGAGTTTTCTTCGGTGGAAAGATGTCTTAAGCTGTCTATTATTACATTGTTTGAATTTGTTAGAATGATATTGCTATGCTTTCCCATAAGCTCTATTATTAATTTTTTGTTTACTAAATCGTTTAATTCGTTGTAGCATTCTAGGTCTAGGTATACAATTCGCTCTAATCCTTTTGTGTATATTTTTTTTATTTTTGCACCGATTAAATGCTTTCTTAGAAGCATACAAAAGCTAGGTGCATTTTGTGGGTTTGGCTTTGTATGTGTGGTTAAATTTATTCTATATGTGTCGGATGAAATTGATAAATTTAGAGCATAGTTATTTCCGCCAGAATAAATTCCTAAAATTATTTCATTTTTGTTAGGTTCAAAAATTTTATTGATTTTTCCACCAATTAAACAAGTGTTTAATTCAGAAACTATATTGTTTGTAATAATACCGTCAAAAGCCATTTCTTTGCATATCCTTTCTGTTAACGAAATTTTTTTGAATTATATTACATTTTATAGAAAAGAGCAATGGAAAAGTCAGATGGGGCTTTGTATAGTTTCAAGTTTTATAGTTTTTATTGAAAAGATAATTGAAGAGTGATATAATTTCGAAAATGAAATGAGGCGCAAATATATTGCATAAAATTTTAATGGAAAGGAGAAATAATCCAATCATCTTATATAATATTTTGATAATTGGATTATACGTGTTTGTATGAAAGTAATTTTACTAGACAATATAAAAGGTGTGGGTAAAAAGGACGAGATAATAAATGCTAGCGATGGATATGCTAGAAATTTTTTATTTCCTAAAAAATTGGCTGTAGAGGCTAATAACGAAAATCTTAGTAAACTAAAGGCTAAAAAACAGTCTGAACAATACAAAAAAGATGTTGATAAGGCAAATGCAGAAAAAATAGCAAAACAGCTAGATAATATTACACTTACAATAAAAGTAAAAGCTGGAGAAAACGGAAAAATATTTGGAGGAGTTACTTCAAAAGAAATATCTGAAGAGCTAAAAAGCCAATATAAATTGGATATTGATAAAAAGAAAATTGTGTTAAATGAAAATATAAAGAATATTGGAAGCTTTGATATAACAATAAAATTGTATGAAGGAGTTACCGGCATATTAAAGGTAAAAACTGTTACAGAATAACAAAGGATAAAAGATTGCTATGTAATCATTTTTGGTTTGTTAGCAATTTTTTATTAATTAAAACTTTGTATTGCAACAAGGTTTGTTAAATATGTACTAATATATTTTTTGTAGAAGGGGTTGCAGAAAATGGAAGTAGGTAAGGTTCCACCACATGATTTAGAAGCAGAGCAAGCTGTTATTGGTTGTATGCTTACAGATAAAGATTCAGTTATTTCTGCTGTAGAAACACTAACAGAAGATGATTTTTATAGAGAAGATAATAAAATAATTTATAAAGCAATTTTAAATTTATATAACAGAGCAGAGCCAATAGA
>CALAEZ010000177.1 GCA_937891125.1 uncultured Treponema sp.
GTGACAGTCCCAACCGAAGCGGCGTTCGACTTTTTTTCCTTTCATGGTCTGGTAGCGCGGAATTATATCTTTAATTGTTGAGGGAATGAAGTGACCGAAATGCGGTAAACCGGTGGCAAAAGGCGGTCCGTCAAAGAACGTAAATTCTTCACAACCTTCCCTCTGGTCAAGAGATTTTTTAAATGTATCATGCTCCTGCCAGAACTTTAAAACTTCTTCTTCCTGCTTCGGAAAATCAACCTTAGCATCAACTGACTTATACAAAATGAGCCTCACTCAAAAAAGGTACAAGCCTGCTTTTATATGCAGGCTACGCTACTTTACAATATTGTGGGGAAATAATCCATAGGAAAAGAAAAGCAAAATAGACGCAAAATGGGCGCAATTAGGAGGTGTGATAACCGACCTGCGCTAACCATGACACAAGCTCGCTCAAGTCATGCAAAACCGTTGAGGCGAGCTTTTTTATTTCTTCTGTTGGCTCAAGCTGGTCTGGAATCATAACGCATTTCATGCCGGCTCTGACTGCTGAACGAACACCGTTAAAGCTGTCTTCAACGGCGACACAGTCTTCTGGCAAAAGATTAAGCGACTGGCACGCTTTTATGTAGATATCAGGCTCTGGCTTTGAATGTTTTACGCTGTCTCCGCAAGTAACAGTTTCAAAAAAATCGAGTAAGCCAGCTTCTTTTAGTTGTCGCCTTACCGTTACTTCGCGCGTAGAAGAGGCAAGAGCTAAGCGATAGCCTGCCCTTTTTAGCGATTGTAAGCACTCTGCGGCATAGGGCATTTTTTCAATTCCCTTTTCAGCTTCCACCACGTGAAAAAGCTCGCTTGTGCGCGCATAAAATTTTTCTGCATTAAAATCGCTTCCATAAGCATTTTTTAGAATCTGAAGCGTATCGCTCACATTCGTTCCAACACATTTTTTGTACACACAAGAAATGCCATCTATGCCAAGTTCACGAGCAGCGCGCTCCCAGCAGATAAAGCAAATGCTTTCGGTATCTAAAAGAACGCCGTCCATATCAAAAATCACTGCCTTTACCGGCGTGCGTGTAGGCACTGCTGTCGGCTCGCTTGCACGCACGGTCTGCACATTCGCACGCGAGGCCTCTTTTGCAACCTTAAAATCATTCTTTTCCATGGTGACATTGTATCAAAACTTGACACAGACTTACAATCGGGCTATAGTCATATCGGTTCAAGAAATTAAACCAATAAACCTTAACGGAGCTTAAAAAGCGCGTGCTGTAGCTTTTAAGTGCGACCGCTAAGGCGGATAGTATAAGGAGTGATTATGAAACTATCGAAAATAAGCGCGTGCGCTTTTGTTGCAACAGCATTTTTAAGTGCACAGGCGTTTTCACAGGCAGATGATTTTGGTTTTGGCGACCTAAGCTCAGATACAACGTCTGGAAGCACAGCTGAAAGCTCTGACGGATTTGGTGACTTTGGCGATTTTGGAGACTTTGGGAGCTCTTCTTCAGGCTCCAGCTCTTCAGGAAGCTCAAGCGTTACCATTAACGGAAGCGTAGAAGCAAATGCACGCGCCTATGTGCGAAAAAGTACCGAAAACGCAGATTCTACTGTGTATGCTGACAGCTTAGACGACATTCAGAAGTTTCCGGTAGAAAGCGATCCGTCACTTTCGTTAGACCTTGTCTACTCTGGCGCAAATACCGAATTTTCAGGCACGTTTGCCTTTTCAAAAGATATTTTAGAAGACTATCCGGAAGATATGCTTGAAGAGTTTACTGCGCGCCTTTATATGGGAAACTGGCAGTTTGAAGCGGGCAAAATGAAAATCGTCTGGGGAAAAGGCGACAAGCTTCACGTGCTCGACAATTTTAACGCAAACGACTACACCGACTACATCATTCCAGACTACATCGACCGCCGCATAGCAGAACCGGCTTTCCGCGCCGTCTACAGCACCGCAAGCGGCATCAAGGTTGAGGGCGTGTACACTCCGATGATGACCGCAGACCGCTTAGCTACAAGTGGCGTGTGGAAGCCAGTTGCTCTTACCACGCTTGAATCAGGCGTAAAAGACAGTGCCACAAACATAGTCAAATCAGCATATTCAAACTATACAAGCTTAACCGCTACCGTGGGCACCTTAAGCGCACTTGCGACAGAAGCGCAGGTTGAAGCGGCAAGTGGCAGCACAGGAACGGCAACAACCGCCTATACCGCAGCACTTGCAAGCGCAGGCTACAGCTCACTTGACGAAGCAAAGGCGGCTTTGCAAAGCGCGAGCGAAACCTACCTGTATGCGCTTACCGCAGCTACCAGCTTAAGTGCAAGCGACCTGTACCCTGACACCCAGAAGCTCAAATACGGGCAGGCGGGCTTGCGCTCTACATTCAGCGTAGGCTCTGTAGACTTGGGATTAAGCTACTACTACGGTCACTACAAGCAGCCGACGGTAAACAAGATTCAGCTTGCAAGCTACATCTCTGACTACATGGCTAACGGCGGCTCATCAGACCTTGCTACCGGCATTGAATACGACCAGTTGCAGGTTTTCGGCATTGAAGGCGCAACAATCCTCTTCGGAAGCTTTAACAGCCGCTTTGAGTTTGCCTACAATCTTACAAAAGACGTTTCCGGCGACGACCCGTGGGTAAAGAACAATTCAATCGCCTGGGTAGCCGGCTTTGACAAGGACTTACCAATCAGCGAGCTTAACATTAACATTCAGACTCAAGGTAGCTACATTCTAAACAGCGACAAAATTGACAGTGACGAAGGCTTAGCAGCAGCTTACAAGGCAGCCGGCTACCACGGAGCTGAATACGATGAAAACGGCATTTACACAAACAACAAAATTGTTGTCGCAATTACCGACAGCTACAACCATGAAAAAGTAAAGGTCGACTTAAAAGGCATTTACGGCATTGAGCGCGAAGACTTAATCGTAATTCCGACGCTCACCATAAACGCACGCGACGACTTTACGCTTAACTTTTCGGGTCTTGTAATCCACAGCTTTGACAAAGACAAGAGCGAGTTTACCGGCTGGCTCAACAACGACTTCTTTGAAATAAGCGCAAAGTATCAATTCTAGGATACAAGGGGATGTCTGAAAAGTAAAAATTGCGGTGGTTGTATTCGCAGCAAAGCTACGAGCGGCTTGTCGAAACCACCACATATAGCGTTTATGGTCATTTCGACAGGCTGCTTGAAACTATGTTGCAAATACAATGACCATATGCAACGAACTTTTTGGTCAGTCCCCTTTTAGTTAGCCGAAAGTGCATGGCAGTTTCGGTTGTGCAGTTTCTTCAGCGCGTCCATGCGCAAAGCAATCGACCTCCATGTCGATTCTAAAACAGCCAGAATTGTCAGAGACAATTCTGGTCGTGCTTTTTTGTTAGCGCCCTCCGTGGCGCAAAACGCAGAGCTACCTACATAAAAAGGCTACCTTCATTACACAAGCGTACCTAAAATCACTGTTTCCCTAAGCCTGCTTTCAAAGCGCCGAAAGCAAAATCATTATTTTACAACCGCACTTTCTACCGAGCAAACCGTAGCAGGCACGCGGTGAGCGCGTGAAAAACGAACCTTTAACGAATCCGCAGAAAAATCAACGACAGCACACCGCCCGCCCTCATGCGCCTGTGACAGCTCCTCAAGAATAAGCAGGGAAAGCGGGTCTTCAATCTCGCGCTGAATTAGGCGGCGCATAGGACGCGCACCCATCGCCACGTCATACCCATGCTCTAAAAGATACGCACGCGCTTTTGGTTTTAGCTGCAACGTAATGCCTTTTTCCTGCAGTCGCGATGAAAGCTCGGCAATTTGTATATCCAGAATACGCGACACCTCATCCCGACTTAATGCGTTAAAGACAACGATGTCATCAATGCGGTTTAGAAGCTCTGGACTCATAATCCGCTTAAGCTCTTCAAGCGCACTTGCGCGAATGTCGGCATACGGAAGCAGGCCGTCCGTCTGCGAAGAAAAGCCGAGTTTCCGCTCTGCAGTAATTTCGCGCGCGCCAGCGTTACTTGTCATAATAATAACTGTATTGCGGAAATTAACGACATGCCCAAGGTTGTCTGAAAGCTGCCCTTCCTCTAAAAGCTGGAGCAAAAGATTAAAAATGTCAGGATGCGCTTTTTCAATCTCATCTAAAAGCACGACGCTATACGGCTTTTGGCGAACCTTTTCAGTTAACAAGCCGCCTTCTTCATAGCCAACATATCCTGGCGGTGCTCCTACGAGGCGGCTTGCATTGTGCTTTTCCATAAAATCGCTCATATCAACGCGGATGAGCGCATCCTCACTTCCAAACAAGCATTTTGCAAGTGATTTTGCAAGCTGCGTTTTTCCAACGCCCGTCGGTCCCAAAAAGATAAACGAGCCTAACGGCCGTTTTGTCGAAGAAACGCCAGCGCGGCTACGTCTAATGGCACTCGAAAGCAGCTTGATCGCCTCATCTTGCCCAACAACCGTTTTATGAAGCTCATCTTCCATGTGCAGTAGCTTGTGTGTTTCATTCAAATCAAGCTGCTCAAGCGGAATGCCCGTCATGTGGCTGATAATAACCGTAATATCAGCAACTGTGACATGCTTTACTTCACCGCCAACGTTTTTCTTCCAATAGTTGCTAAAATCCTCAAGCTTCTGCTTTAAGTCACGCACCTTGTCACGCACTAAAGCCGCCCGCTCGTAGTCTTGTTCTGCTACCAACGCAGTTTTCTCTGCACTTAAGGCTTCTATGCTCTTTTCAAGCTCGGCTAACTCGGTCGGCCGCTCTTCTTCCTGAATTTTTTTTGCGCTTCCTGCCTCATCTAAAATATCAATCGCCTTATCGGGCAAAAAACGCTCTGGAATGTAGCGCGTGCTGAATTTAACAATGGCAGGAATAACGCCTTCATCGTACACAACGCCATGAAATTGCTCATACTGCTTTTTAAGTCCTTCAAGAATTGCTATCGTGTCCTTGCCATCAGGCTCGCCAACCTGCACCGTCTGGAAGCGCCGCACAAGCGCAGCGTCACGCTCAAAATAACGCCGATATTCACGTGTCGTCGTCGCACCAATTATCTGTATTTCTCCACGGCTCAAGGCGGGCTTTAAAATATTGCTTGCATCTCCGGTGCCCTCCGAGCCGCCAGCGCCAATCATGGTGTGAATTTCGTCCATAAAGAGAATAATGCTTCCGTCTTCCTTGAGCTCACGCATTATGCGCTTCATGCGCTCTTCAAACTCGCCGCGATACTTAGTGCCCGCAACAATGCCAACAAGATCAAGCGAAAGCACGCGCTTTTTCAGCAGATTTCGTGGCACCTCGCCCTGTGCAATGTGCTGGGCAAGGCCTTCGACAATAGCCGTTTTTCCAACACCAGGCTCTCCAAGCAGAATCGGATTATTTTTTGTGCGGCGGCTTAAAATCTGAATAACGCGCTGAATTTCCTTTTCACGCCCCACAACCGGGTCAAGCTTACCTTCACAAGAAAGCGCCGTTAGGTCACGACTAAATTCTGACAAAAGCGTCTTCTGCGCCTTTTGGTTTTTCTGCTGCTTTCCCGCCTCAGACTGCTGGTCCTGAGTGGTGCCACCCCATGCATGCGTAAGCTGCATTTGCTGCTGCAGGCTCACAATCTCTTTTCGCACAATATCGGCAGAAAGAGCAGCCCGCTCAAAAAATCGTGCTGCAGGACTTGCCTCTTCCCTAATCGCTGCAAGCAACAGGTGCTCGGTGCCTACATAGTCATTTCGAAGCGTGCGGCTTTCGACGGTTGCAAGGTCAAGCAAGGTGCGCGTTCGTCGAGCTGGCGGCACTTCATTAAAGGAAACAACAGCGGTTTGCGGCGGTGGAAGACTCTGTTCAAGCGCTAGCTGAAAAGCCAGCACGTTGACATGCAGATTTTGCAGCACAAGATAGCCCGTTCCGTCAGCGCTTTTTAAGAGCGCAAGCAGAATATGCTCTGGAAGCAGCTCGCCAGCTCCGCTTTTTCGAGCCTCATCTTGTGCCAATGCTACAATTATGCGCTGCGCGCGCGCTGACAATCCTTTCATCAGTCATTCCCCCCGCAGATTACGTGTTCAAAACATTCCTGTATGATAAGCGCACGCAATCGCTCTATTTGTAACGCAGGATTATTTGCAATATCGCTTGAAAAATTGAATTTCCCGTTTTTTAAGAAGAAATGCAAATGTCCTTCCTGCACGCGGTATAAAAGCGCGTGTAGCGTTCTGTAGTCAATTTCAGTGACCAATCCTACGTCTTTTCCCCATTTAAGACTACCGAGCATTTCAATTGAGTCGCGCAGTGAAAGCAGAAGCGAGCATTTTGCCTGCGAAAAGGCGCGGTACACACAATTTTTGATTTCGGTTGCATGCTCGTGCTGAACCTGTGTGCGCATTTTACGTTCTTGAGACGCAAGCTTTTCGATAGCAGCAGTCATAAGCGCAATCTGATCAAGTTCGCTTCCCGATTCTGCATAGCGGGCAGTTAACTGGTAGTAGCAGCCGAGCGAGGTTCCGACAGAAAGCCCCGCGCCGTAGCTGGCAGAAAGCTCAAGCCCTTCCTTTGCGAGTGACTCTATATTCGCACCAATCTGACCAGAAAACGAAAGCGACGGAAGATGCATACGGACAGAAATTTTCATGCCACTGCCACAATCAGAAAGCGACGAGGTTAAAAAGCCAAAATCATAGCTTGCAGCAAACTGCAGCGTATTTTGCAGCTCACTATCGAGTGAAGCACAGCTCGTAAACGCATCCGTACATGCAAGACCCGAGGTAAAGGCGGTAATATGCACGTGGTCGCCGTCATTCACCGTGCAGCAAATCTTTCCATCGCCGCGCATAACAATGCCACTTCCAGGAACAGCTTTACCCTGCAGTATTTCGCGCTCAGAAAGAATTTGCGCGCCGAGCGTATCAAGTGAATTCACCGAAACCGCCTGAAAGTCAGCAGCATGTGTGCTTTGCGCTACCGAATCAAAAACAAGCGCGCGCACGCGAGCTGCCTCTTCAGGGCGAACATGCGCTGGAAACGGAAAATTTGCCAGATTGCGCGCAAGCGTAACACGCGTAGAAAGCACCACATCTTCTTCCGGGCCAGACTCGGCATACCATGCATCATTCACCATGCACGTCCTCGCTTGCATCATCGGAGCCAGCAACAGGCGACTTTTCAAGCGCGCGCAGGTAGTCCCGGTATACTGCCGCTTTTTCATAATCTTCATTGCGAAGAGATGCTTCAAGCTTTGCCTGAATCTGAATGCGGTCGGTAAGCACGCTCTTGAACTTTGCAAGCCTGCGCGGCATAGAACCGCTGTAGGCGGCCGCTACTCCTTCTTTTTTTAGGAGCTCTTTTATTTCGCCCGCAAAAACAGCATAACATTCAGGGCAGCCAAGCCTATGCGTACGCTTTATTAATCGAAGGCTTGTACCGCACACGGGGCATACTTTTTTGTCCTTTTCAAGCATTTTTTGTGTAACACGCGCAAGCTCGGCAAACAGACCGCCAATTGACTTTTCAAGCGACTGCGGATCTGCCGTCACTCCTCGCTCAAGCGCACAATCCATACAAATGTTAAGCTCTCGCTTTCCGGTTGCACTTGACTGTTCAATAAAAAAAACTGCCTCTTTTTCGTGGCAAAAATCGCACATCATACTAGGTTCTCCCCCACAAAAGCGTGTTTCCTTAGAGCTTTCGGAGCGTATCAATCGGCTTTTCTTTTCCTGCTTTTATTGCGGGAAGCGCGCTTACTAAAAGCGAAAGCACCAGCGTTCCGCAGCCAATCACCACAAGCTGTCCTAACGGAATTGCGAGCGGAATCCGCTGCAGATAAAAAGCGGGATCCAAAAGATGCACCTCTGCAAAGGTCATTTCATCTTCCACCCGTATAAGATACAAAAATTTAGCAAAAACGTTTACCGCTTTTTCAATAAAAGTAATGATTTTGTTGATGTTAACAGCGCACAACAGCCCGAGCGGAAGCCCGGAAAGCACGCCAACCGCGCCTGCCACCAGTCCTGTTACCAAAAAAGAAAGCGTAATGCCGCTGCTTGTTGCTCCTAAGCTTTTTAGGATAGCAATTTCGCGCCTGCGCTCCATGACAAGCATGACAAGTGCGCTCGAAATGTTTACCGAAGCCACGAGCAGAATTAACAGCATGATAAAAAGCAGCATAATCTGCGTTGACGAAAAATTTTCATACTGAGCGGTATTGAGCTCGCTCCAAAGGTATGCTTGAGAAAACGATGAAAGCTTTTGCTGCAGGTGGGCACGGATTACGGGAAGCTCTGGCGAAAAAGCGTTCTCGGTTTCTATGCCGATTTTTACGCTGGCAGTGCCCGCCGACAGAATCGAAAATCCCGTTTCAAGCGGAATGAACACCCAGAGCGCATCAAGCTCCTGATACCCGCTTGAAACAATACCGGCTACCGTAAAAGTCGTCACCTTCGGCACTGTTTTTCCGTTTGCGTTTTTTCGCGTCGTTATCAGCCGAAACGTGCTACCCGCATGGAGTGCAAGCAGCTCTGAAAGCTTTTTTCCGATAATGGCACTGCGCGCGCTCGAGAACGTCATTTCCCCTTCAATAACATCAAAAAGCGAAGCAAATGAGTGATTTTCGCTAAAAATTGCAGGCTCAACAGCGCGCACCGTAGCTCCCGTGCGCCCCTTTTGCGAGGAAGCAAGCGAAACGCACTCAATTTGCGGATACGTGTGCTGCACACCACTAACCTGCGAAAGCTCATCTGCAAGCGCCTGCAGCTCCTGCTCAGACTGGGCGGCAGCTGCATTTTGCGACAGCACACAGGAAATGTCAGAGGATGAAAGCCCAATCATGCGGCTCGTAATGCCTTGAATCATGCCGTTTGATACCGAAAGCACCATGACAAGCGGGATTAGGCTTATACCAATGCAGGCACATGCGCCTACCAAGCTTTTTCTGGCATTTGACTTTTTGCCAGTACGCGGAAAAATGAGACGAAACGCAAATAAAAGTGACGAGCGAGTATTCATCAAAAAGACTCTCCGTTTTACAGCGCTGTGAGCGCGCGCTCTACTAATCTGCCGTCTTTAATCGCATAGCAGATGCTGCCTTTTCGGGCAAGCTCCATATCATGCGTAACGAGCAACAGCGTCTTTTGGTATTTATCTGCCATTGAAAACAGCAGATTGCCAATCATAGCAGCATTCGGCGGGTCAAGATTTCCGGTCGGCTCATCGGCAAGAATAAGCGCAGGGTCATTAACCAGTGCACGGGCAACCGCAACGCGCTGTCGCTCGCCGCCAGAAAGCGCTGACGGCAGGTGGTGCAGCCGCTCTTCAAGCCCGACATCGCATAAAAGCGCACGAGCTTTTTCCATGGCAATCTTTTTTGGCACGCCTGCCATGTACGCGGGCAGAAAAACGTTTTCGAGCGCCGTAAAATCTTTCAGGAGGTAATGGAACTGGAAAATCAAGCCCAAAAAATGTGTGCGGTAGGCAGAAAGCTCGTCCTCTGACAATGCCGTCACTTCATACTGCCCGGCGCGAACAGAGCCGTTCGTTGCTGTATCAAGTCCGCCCACAATGTTCAAAAAAGTGCTTTTTCCACTGCCACTTTCGCCAACAATGACCGCCTTTGCGCCCTTTTCTACTGAAAGCTCAACGTCACGCAAAATAGTCAGCGTTTCGCTTTCGCTCATGTACGTTTTTTCAAGATTACGCACCGTTAAAATTTCACTCATCTCGTAATACCTCTGCTACCGAAAGCTTTAAGACGCCACGACAGGCAACCCATGCGGCTACCACGGCAGAAAAAATGCCGAACACGGTTATTACCAGCGCTTCGACCGGAAAAACCCGCGGCGGAA
>CALAEZ010000178.1 GCA_937891125.1 uncultured Treponema sp.
TTTATCAAAACTTTTTCAGGTTACGGTTAATTTAGAAAACTCGAATTTCAGGCTAATTAAAGTATGAGTACTAAATCGCTTGCATACAAACCTGTTCTTACCTCTTGTGTCATTCTTCTTGCGCTTTCCCTCCTTTTAGTTACGGGCTGTTGCTCCACAAAACACCCTCTTCCGCTCGAAAACCAAGACAAAGCGGAAGCGCCTGTATTTACGTATGCGCCAGAAACCGATGCGCTTTGCTTTAACGAAATCTGGGGATATGTAATGGTGGGGCGCGAAAATGAGTTTTCACCTGCTATGCCCCTAAGCGACGTCGGCTATTTTGTAGGCGCAATCGGTATCTACAGCGAAGTGCTTCCTGTTGTTGCAAAAGAAAAGCATTTTGCGCACTACACCGGGCGGGTGCATCTTGTTACAACCGTTGACACCAGAGCACAGGTGCACGTACTTCTTGATCCGACACTCCCGCTCCGAAAAAAACTTTTAGCGGGTTTAGTTGAAGCCGCATCTACCTATGACGGCTTACAGATAGACTGGGAGGCAATTGGCGAGCGCGATATTGAAAGCTTTCTGTCGTTCCTGCAGGAATTAAAAGACGGACTTGGCGAAAAGACGCTTTCTGTAGCTCTTCCCGCCCGCACTAAAACGCTTACCAAAGACCCGTTTGACTATGCACGCATTGCAACTATTGCCGACCGCATGATTATCATGGCGTATGATGAGCACTGGTCGACGAGTAAGCCGGGCGCTGTCGCCTCGTATGACTGGTGCAAGCGGATTGCAGAGTACACGCTTTTGCACGTGCCAACAGAAAAAATCGTTATGGGACTCCCCTTTTACGGGCGCACCTGGGGCTCATACACTGATGCAAACCGAGCCTTTGGCATGGCAAACATAAGCCGTCTGCAAAAAGAAAACGGCATACACGATTCACACATACAGCGTGAAAACGGCATTCCGTCCTTTACCTACGAGCATAAAACGACTGTTACCGTCTGGTACAATGACGCCGAATCAATCCGTACGCTCGCATCGCTCTATAAAGCACTTGGCATAGCACACATAGGCTTCTGGCGCGTGGGACAGGAGGAGCAAAGCATTTGGCAGGAGCTTAAGCTCACTCAAGAGCCGTCTGAAGTGGCGACAGAGCAAGACGAGAAACGCTAGTACACTGATGCATACAGTGTGCGGATTACCTGCACTGCATAGTCAATATCCTGAGCGCCTGCCGTCTCGTACGGCGAATGCATTGCCCACTGCGCAAGTCCGATGTCAACACAGGGAACCGACACATGATTCTGGCTGATGTTTCCGAGCGTACTGCCACCTGCGATATTTGCATTATTTGTAAACACCTGATACGGCACGCTAGCTTTTTCGCAAACAAGCTTAAAAAATGCGCTCGTTTCTGCATCGGTTGTGTATTTTTGCGCAGCATTGTACTTTATGACAATGCCACCGTTAATATGCGGCTGATTAACGGGGTCGGCGCTTGCAGCATAATTAGGGTGCACGGCGTGCGCATTGTCTGCGCTCACCATAAGGCTTTTTGAAAGCGCAATTTTATGCAGCTCGCCTTTCCAACCAAGCTTTTCTGAAATCCGCTCAAGCACATCGGATAAAAAGGTAGAATCAGCCCCCTGCCGACTTGAGCTGCCCACTTCTTCGTTATCAAAAAGACAGTAAACAGGAATCATCGAAAGCGGCTTTTCACACGTATCTGCATCGGTAATAGCGGAAATAAAGCCTTGCACAGTTGTCCACGCACATGCTAAGTCGTCAAGACGCGGAGAAGAGATAAATTCCTTTTCTGCTCCCCACATGCTTGGAGCTGTACGATTGTAGACAAATAGGTCTGCGCTTAAAATGTCGCTTTCAGAAACAGCAGCCTCCTTTGCCACAAGCGCCATAAGCGTGACCTCACTAGAAAGTGAAAACACAGGCTGCATCTCTTGCTGCACATCAATTTTGTGCCCGTCATTTGCCTCACGGTTCATGTGGATTGCAAGGTTTGGTATAACAAGCAAGTCGCGGTTAAGATTTACCAGCCTCGTTTCTGTCCCCCCCGCATGATTGCGCACCACAATGCGACCAGCAACAGAAAGCGGGCGGTCAAACCACGGCTGCAGCAGAAGCCCGCCGTATTTTTCGACATTCAATACAACAGCACCCGCGCGCGTAAGCTCAGGATTTTCCTTTATCTTAAACATCGGCGAGTCGCTATGGCTTGCCGTCATCATAAAGCCACACGGATCGTGCGCGTGCTGTGCCTGTACCGTAGCGGGAATGCTAAAGGCGATAAGAGCTGAGCCATTTTTAGTCACAAAATAACGACCGCCCGCAGTAATCTGCCAGACATTACGCTCAGAAAGCTGAGTAAAGCCCTGTTCTGTAAGCAGCTTTGCAACTTGTGCCGTTGCATGAAACGCAGTCGGACTTTGCTGTATAAAGTCAAAAAGCGCAGATATCGTATTATTTACCATAGCAACAGATTGTACTGTTTTGGTCGTACTCTGGCTACTTGCTTTTTTCACCGCGCTTTGCTATAGTACACGCATATTTGGCCCTTTAGCTCAGCTGGATAGAGCACATGCCTTCTAAGCATGTTGTCGGGCGTTCGACTCGCCCATGGGTCAATCAATAAAAAAAACGGCATCCATGCCGTTTTTTTTATTTGACAGAAGTAGTGCTACTTAGCAATTGCAACAGAACCTAAATAGCAAACAAGGCTATACGACATTGAATAATCTGTGGTATCTCGCCCAACAGCAACTGCAAACATTAGCACGTAATACGTGTCATCAGCAGAAGCTGTAGAACTGTAATAATAATCGTCATCTCCACTTTCCGGTTCTACATCATATTCATCGTCATCATCATCATTATCATCAAAAAAATCAAAAGTTCGTTCGTTATCATAGCGACAGGGAATGATAAAATAATCAGGATATTTATCAGCAATGGAAAATGTTTCACTCGAAGAATTATCTGTCCATTCATCCGTCGAAGAATCATAGGTAAAATAGGTTTCTTCCCCAGATTCTGATATTCCTGCATACCACCCCGAACCATAATTTTTCGAGATAATCGCAACCGTTTCTGAAGAATAATAACTAGAAGATGTTGTGCTGTTAATATTTTTCAATCTAAACCTTACTCGTCTATCAGACTTAACCGCAACATCACTTCTATTGATGAAAGGAGTCCATGCAATCGTCTTCGAACCAAGCTGCTGAAAAGTATACGTGTCAATCATCTTAGTAGCCGCCGCCGATCCGTTACTTGAAGTATTTACACTTATAATAGCATTATATTGCGAAAGCATGGTCGAATAGTTATTATAAATTTTATAATAGATGGCAGTTCCTAAATACCTAAATGAACCATCGCTACTTGATTCAAGAGAAATATTTTGGGAATCTGCCGTTGTAAAATCAAAGTAATTTGATGACTCATCAGAGGAAGTATAACTTGGGGTATTGTTTGTTCCAGCTGGCTCTGTAAGCGAATAGGTAGTATCCAATCCGCAGGAAACAAAAAAAACATCGGACAGAAAAAGGAGGAAAGCAAAATATAGGATTTTCTGTCCGATGGTGTTCATAACAATAAAAGAGCTTCGTATAAAAAAAAGTTACAAGAAAAATTTTACAAAACTGCGGCTATTGCACGCTTTGGCTAGTCGATAGCTCCAGAAGCCTGCAATGAAAGCAATCGGCTCTTTGCAAGATGTGCCCACGTGGTATCGGGATGCACATCGCAGAGCTTTTCATACGCTTCCTGTGCAGCAGCAACATCTGACAAGGCTTCCTGCACACGGCCAAGGCTAAATAATGCGTGGTCTGCAAGCAAAAAATCCTTCGCGTCTGCAGCTGTCTTGTAATACTGTGCAGCCTGCTCGTTATCACCAACATTTTCTGAACACACGGCGGCATTAAAATAGGCAAGCGGAGCGGTATAGGCACCATTTTTTGCAGTAGCAGCTTTAAGCCATGCTGCACGCGCTTTTTCAAAGTCCTTCTGTTCAAAATACAACTCAGCCATCAGCAGATTTGCGCGCACACCAACAATTCCACCCTTCGCAGCATAAGGAATCAATGCTTCCAACGAAATAGATTCAGCTTCTGCTAAAGACTTCGTATTTGAAAGGTACTGATCTTCAACCGTTGTTTCCTCACCATCAGCAGAGGTAGCTACAGCCTCGCTTCCATACTCCTTTGATGTAAGAGAAAAATAGATTGCATCAATGTGAGCAAGTCCTTTTTTAGTACTCTGCTCTGAAACCAAAATTGCGACAACAAGAACCACAAGCGCAATAATAACAGCAGCAAGCGCAGCAAGCAGTGGCTTACGTACCGCTGTCAGCTTATCATTCAATCGTGTTGCTAAAGTTTCGTCTGTTTTAAAATTTTCAGCCATTATAAATCTCCCAAAATGTACTACTTACTCTATTTTAGCGTATATGCAACTCGTTTAACAAGCGGGATACATATGTCCGCTGTATACCCAAAATTTTTCCCGCCTTAGTCTGATTCCATGCCGTTTCATTAAGAATCTTAATTACATATGCGCGCTTAAACGCATTAACAGCGGTTTTTAATGTTTTATCCTCTCCACTCGAAGCAATATCGTCAGCAAGAGTTTCATAATCAGTAGCAAGCGCACTGTCTACCGTTGTAATATTTTCTGGCGCCGAAGTAATGCCCAAATCTACAGCTTGAATGACTGGAGGCGTACCAAACACACAAGAGCGCTCAATACAGTTTTCCAACTCGCGGATATTACCAGGCCAGTAATAGTCGAACAAGGTGCGCATTGCAGTCTGAGAAAAACCAGTAAAATTCTTCTTTGTTTCTGCTGCAAATTTTTGTAAGAAATACGAAGCAAGCGGCTCAATATCCTCTTTACGCTCACGCAGGGGCGGAATGTTGATAGGAAGCACATTCAGTCGGTAGAACAAATCACTCCTAAAATCACCATCCTGCACCATTTGCTCAAGATTACGGTTTGTTGCTGCAATAATACGAACATCAACCGTAATGGTCTCACTTGAGCCAACGCGCTCAAAGCTCCGTGATTGAATAACACGCAACAGCTTCGCTTGCAAATCAAGCGGAAGCTCGCCTATTTCGTCCAAAAAAAGCGTTCCACCATCTGCCATTTCAAAGCGTCCCTTTCGGTCCTGCACCGCATCGGTAAACGCACCACGCACATGACCAAAAAGCTCACTTTCAAGCAATGCAGGAGAAAGTGCGGCACAATTAACACGCACAAACGCTTTTTCTGCACGGGGACTTTTCAAGTGCAGCTGTTCGGCAAAGAGTTCCTTCCCCACGCCACTCTCTCCCGTAATCAACACCGAAGAGTTAGTCACGGCAACTTGCTCAACCACATGAAGCAAATTGAGAACAGCGGCGTTTTTTGCAACAAAGGAGTGGTATGAAGCACCATTTTTAATCCGTGCGCTCAGGACAGAGATTTTATCTTGCGCCGACTGGTAACTATGTGCATTCGTATAGGCAATTGCAGCCTGTTCCGCCAAAAGCGTCAGTACCTGTAAATCGCTATCATCAAAGCCGCGCGTTTTAGTCTTATTGATAAGCTCAATAACACCAATACACTGTCCCTTTATGCGCATCGGTATTGCAACCATGGTGCGTGTTACATAGCCTGTTTTTTTTTGAACTTCACTGTTAAAGCGTAAATCAGATGCCACATCATTTACGATAAGTGGCTTATTCGACTGTACAACCCACCCTGCAATACTATTCATATCGACAGGAATGTTTTTTGCCTCAGCCCCCTTTGGACCTAAGGCAACAACAAAACGAAGCGAATCATCCTCTTTGTTAACAAGTAACAACGAAGACGATTCGCATTCAACGAGACACATTGCTGCTTCAAGAATGTACACAAGCAATGCATTCAAATCTGAATAATTTGAATTAATACGTGCATTTATATCAACGAGCGTTTGCAGTTTATCTAAGCTGACCGACTTCGGTACTTCTTTAGATTCCATACCTGTTTTTTCCACGCTCATTGATACACGTATTAGTTATTTTTCTGGTCTTTCAGCATATCGCCAAGAGTATACGCACCATCGTCATCATTTGCAGATGAGCTCATGTACTGAGAAATCTCTTTGCGAGCCTGAGCCTTTTTGTATTCCTTTACAGAGAAAGCAACCTTTTCTTTTTCTACGCTTACGTCAACAACGTATACGTTGATTTTGTCGCCGACCTTATATTTTGCAACAGCTTCCTCGAACGGAACATCTTTATCATCGCTCAAATTTGCCTTGTTTACCAAGCCTTCAATGCCATCAGGAGCCTTTACGAATACGCCAAAGTCGGTAATTGAAGTAATTTCTCCTTCAAGGGTAGAACCAACCTTGTATTCCTGTGCAAATGCTTTCCAAGGATTGTCGGTAAGCTGCTTAATACCAACGCGGATGCGGTGGCTTTCGCTGTCAACGTCAAGAACGACAACATCAAGCTCCTGATCTACAGAAAGCTCACTTCCCGGATGCTTTACTTTTTTTGTCCAAGAAATGTCCTCAGCATGCAGGAAGCCGTCAATGCCCTCTTCAAGCTGGATGAATGCACCGGTGTTGGTCAGCTTTACAACCTTGCCGTGCACTTTTGTATCAACAGGATAGGTATCAGCAATTGAATCCCAAGGATTTTCACTGGTCTGCTTTAAGCCAAGAGAAACGCGACCAGCCTGAATGTCATAGCCTAAAATCATGCACTGCACTTTGTCGCCGATTTTTACCATATCAGACGGCTTGTTAATTTTCTTTGTCCAGCTGAACTCAGAAATGTGTGCAAGACCTTCAATGCCTTCTTCAAGCTCGATGAATGCGCCAAAGTCAGTAAGCTTCGTTACCGTGCCTTCAACGATGTCGTTTACATGATACTTCTCTTCAAAGTGTACCCACGGATCTTCGCTGAAATGCTTCAGAGAAAGGTTGATTCTCTTATCTGCCGGGTCAAGGCGGATTACCTTGAGCTCGATCTCCTGACCTTTCTTTACGAAGTCTTTCGGACGAGCAACGTGTCCCCAGCTCATATCGTTGATGTGAAGGAGACCGTCAAATCCGCCGAGGTCAATGAATGCGCCAAAGCTCGTAAAGCTCTTTACCGTACCCTTTACGGTGTCGCCAATCTGTGTTTCAGCAAAGAACTTGTCGCGGCTTGTTTCGATGATTTCTTCAAGATACTTGCGGCGGTTAACTACAATGTTTACCTTGTTGTCTGAATACAAGCGTTCGATATAGAATTTTGCTTTTACGCCAAGCAATTTTGCAGGATTATCTACTTTTGAGCTGTCACTCTGACTAATCGGCAGGAATGCGTGAATATCGCCGCCGAGGTTAACATCAAAGCCGCCCTTTACTTCTTTTTCAATAGTGCCGTCAATTGCAAGCTTTTCATCAAAAGCCTTGCGCATATCCTTCATCAGCTGTTTTGCATCAGCCTTTGACTTTGAAATCTCCGGACCATTACGTCCATCCTTGCGCAATAGGACAACAGTAACGACATCCCCAACATTCGGCAAATTGCCGGAAAACTCCGCGACGGGGATTTTTCCTTCTGACTTGTAACCGATATCAACGAATACAAGCTCGTCTGTCACTGCGATAACGGAACCATCAACCAACTGTCCGTCTTCGAGCTCCTTCAGACCTTTTAATGATTCTTCTAATTGTGTCTGGATTTCACTCTTGGAGTTCTGAGATTCGTCCTTTTCCACTTCCATCTGTTCCATAGTAGACCCTTTTATGTTAATTTTGTGTAATATTTTCGCACAAACTTGTTCAATAGTCAAGGTAGATGTATCGATGTAGACCGCATCTGGCGCACGTTTTAATGCTCCTTCAGCCTTGTTGCGGTCAATTTCATCGCGCTTTATGATGGCAGCCTTTATCTCTTCAAGCGTCATGTTGCTTACGCCCTGGTCAAAACGGCGCTGCGCCTGCACATCAATCGATGCGTCAAGATAAAACTTGTACTCTGCATTCGGGAACACAACGGTCGTCATATCACGGCCTTCGCAGATTATGCTTAAGGATTTTGTAATTTCGCGCATACGGTCGTTTACCAGATGGCGCACGCCTACATTGCTTGAAACTTGCGCAACCCGCTTACTGACGGCATCCTCATGCAGGCGGTCTTCTACGTCTTTTCCGTTTAAGACAAGGCGTGAAGAAACATATTCAAGCTTCTGTTTTTTACAGAAGTCTAACACTGCTTTTTCATCTGCAATATCGATATCAGTATCATTTAATGCAAGCGTAAGCGCCCGGTAAAAGCTCCCGCTGTTTAAGTACGTAATACCCAACTTTTTTGCCACAATCGAGGCAATCGTAGATTTTCCCGTTCCCGCAGGACCGTCAATAGCAATAATCATATATTCTCTCCAAATTATTTATTATTCTTACACAATACAAGCAGACTTTTCACTTCCTGTGTGCCTAATTCACGGAACTGTCCTGACGGAAGGTCGTCAAGCTGAATATTTCCGATTCTGACACGCACTAAGCTTCGAATAATCACGTTCGCATCTTCAAACACGCGCCTAATTTCGCGGTTTTTACCTTCGATTAAGACAACGCGCATTTCGCGCTCACCGGTGATTTCAGCCTTTTTTGCTTTATAAAACACGCCCTCAACGCGAACGCCGCGCTCAAAACGAGTCGCAACCGGATGCGGAAGCGGAGTTACCGTGCTTACAATGTATTCTTTTTCGATTTCTGCGCTCGGGTGTGAAAGCCGTGCGGCAAAGTCGCCGTCATTTGTAAAAAGAATCGCGCCCTCGCTAAACATGTCAAGACGCCCGACATTGTATAGGCGCTCACTAAACGAAGGCTTTAATAAATCAACCGCGCACTGACGGCCTTTTTCGTCAGACTGGCTGCAAACGTAGCCTGCAGGCTTATTTAAAAGAATGTAACGCTTTGTTTCTTCAAGGGTGACAGGCTTTCCGTCTACACAAACCGTGTCGCCGGGCTGAACCTTTGTACCAAGTTCGGTTACGGTCACACCGTTTACGCTAACTCGCCCGTCCGTAATGATTTTTTCGCTTGCACGGCGACTTGCAACCCCGCAGTGCGCAAGGTACGCCTGTAAGCGTATTGCGCCCTGTGACTGGGCACTCGCTTCATTTTTTTCTGACATCGGCTGTAAGTGTAGCGGAAAAAGCGGGCAATGGCAACAAAGAACGGTGTCACTAAAAATGCTGCTATAAGACTCTGGAAGGACTAACTACAGCCTATCAGAAAGATTTCTACAAGCTATGGCAAAAAAAAGTCTTATTCACCCTTTATCGCTTCTGCTATCACGGTCTTTATAAAGTCGCCTGCAAGCTTTACCGCTTCGTCACGAATCTCTTTATCCAGACTGGCAAACGCTTTCAGGATTTTACCGGTATTTTTGGTAATATCCCGGCTAAGTTCAGTATTTGTAAGTGCGTCCGTTGCATCAAGCAGACCGAACAACGTTTCCACAAACTGCTCTCTCTGCTCAGGCTTTATACTGCCAAACCAAGCGTTAAATGACCTAAAGAAAAGCGCACTACCCGCATCAAACGCGCTTTTTGTTTCAAAGTGCGTGCCCCTTACAAACCACGAAAACGGATTGTGCTGCATGAGAAGAAGTTCATCGCTTAAAACAACGGAGCAAGGCTCATAATGCTGAAACAGCATGCCGACGACAGAAAACTGCGGGAACACAGAGCAGATTTTCGGCTTGATTGAACAGAACGCGGCGGAATCAAGGCTTTCCTGTAAAAAACCCGGCCCGTCAAAATTGTAGACTTGTAAAAGCCGCTGCCGCGCGCTTTCGTTCAGATGGGCACTGGCATACAGCGCAAGATTTCCGCCCTTTGAGTGTCCGCCCGCAAAAAGCGCAGCATCCGAAAAATGCACTGCGGCGTTTTCTAAATAGGAAAGCGCGTCTACCTGAGCCGGCACGCGCTCCATAAAGGCAAGGTTAAAGTCCTCTTTCCAGCCAACGATGGTGTCGTCAGTGCCGCGGAATGCGACAAAAACCTGCTTCGCAGAAGCAGCTGAGGCGGCAGGTAAAACAAACGTTACCGCAGAAAACTGCTCTTCCTTTTCCTGATTATATTCGCTTACAAAGCCGGTAACAGCGACATGTTTAAAACGCTCCGACCCGGCAGCTTTTTGTAAAAGCTCGTTCGATTTAGGGTCTATCAGCATGCCCAAGTCGCTTCGTGCGGCAAAGTCGCCGGAAGCAAAATACCGGGCGGAAAGCTCAGAGAGCGTACAGAGCGTATCCAGCGAATGTGGCACAATGCCTGAAAAATTAAGATACGAAAGCTGGCAGAAAATGAGCGCATCAACCTCATTTAGCGGAGCGCACGCAAAGGTAAGGTCGCCGCGCCAGTCAATGTAGTCACAGATATCTGCTTTTTTCTTTCCGTCAGCCATACGCGCTACGCCTCCATGCGTTTTTTATATTCAAGACAAATCATCGTAATGTCATCAAACTGAGGCGCGCCTCCCACAAAGCGGTCGATATCAGCCTTTACCTTTTCGCACACCTCGCGGCAACTAGAAGCATTCACACAGTCGCGGTTAAGTACCGCATTCAGGCGCGCATCTCCATACAACTCTTCATGCGCATCAGTTGCTTCAGTCACGCCGTCAGTGTACTGGAAAATTTTGTCGCCCGGCTCAAGCTGTAGCGTCACGGTGGTGTAGCGCATGTCTTCCATGCCGGCAAGCACGAACGCTTTTTTAATCTTATGCTCCACAAACTCGCCGTTATGCAGGACATACGGCGGCTCATGCCCCGCGCTCACGCACTTAAGCTCACCAGTTACTAAATCCAGAATGCCAAGGAAAGCAGTAATAAAGAGCTGCTCGCCGTTTGCTTCGCATAACAGGTTATTCACCTTCATAAAGACCTCCGCGGGGTCAGCTCCCGGTGTCGTATGGTCTTTAATAAGCGTCTTTCCAATGACCATAAAGAGCGCAGCCGGCACTCCCTTTCCAGACACATCGGCTGCAACAATGGCAACATGGCGCTCGTCAACCATAAAAAAGTCGTAGAAGTCGCCGCCAACTTCCTTTGCTGGTGTCATGGAGGCATAAATGTCCATTTCCTTGCGGTCAGGGAACGGCGGGAAGATTATCGGAAGCATTTCTGCCTGAATCTTTGTTGCAACGTTAAGTTCCGTTCCAATACGTTCTTTTTCGGCAACTTCATGAAGCAGATTCCGCATATAGCGTTTCAGGTCGCCAGCCATCGTTAACAGTGCATCGGAAAGGGCTTCCATTTCGTCCTGTGTATGAATGTCAGGCATCTCAAACACAAGTGCGGACGGGTCGTTATTTCCACGGCTGCTTTCGACAAACTGTTCTGCTGAATGTTGCAGGCGGGAAAGCGGCTGCACAATGCGGCGGTTCAGCCAGAAAGAAAGCACAACAATACAGATGAGCGCAAGGAAAACACTTGCTCCCCCTATGATAAGCGGGAAAGAGCGCAATACATGACCTATTTCGGTCATATAAATATCTACCCCCATTACACCTATCTTCTTTCCCTGCGAATCGCGCACAACAACGGACGCGGTATATGTCCATCCCCAGTCTGTCTTATTCGGATAATACCAGATTTCTCCCGGTGCACTGTTTTGATAAAA
>CALAEZ010000179.1 GCA_937891125.1 uncultured Treponema sp.
TTGTGATTGGACGCAACTGCCAGCTCAAATACGGCGCCCGTCTTCTAAACTCGGTACTCGGCGACAACTCGACTATTTCTTGCTGCGAATGTCTGAATAATCTGATTTTCCCATTCCACGAGCAGCACCACAATTCATCGTTTCTTATCGCCTCCACACTCTGTGGTCAGACAAACATCGCTTCTGGCGCCACCATTGGCTCAAATCACAACTCGCGCTCTCCCGATGGCGAAATGATTGCAGGGCGCGGCTTCTGGCCGGGGCTGTGCTCAGACTTTAAGCACAACTCTAAGTTTGCAAGCTTTGTGCTGGTGTCAAAAGGAAGCTACGAACACGAACTAAACATCACCTACCCGTTCTCGCTCGTCATTTCAAACGGCTGCAACCAGGACATCAGTATTCTGCCAGCGTACTGGTTTTTGTACAACATGTATGCTGTTACGCGCAACAAATTTAAGTTTCAGAAGCGGGACAAGCGCAAGGTAAAGGTGCAGCACATCGAAACAGATCCGCTCGCGCCAGACACCATACAGGAAGTGATTTTAGCGACCGACCGCATTATAGAGCTTACTAGCCGCTACCTTTTAAACAAAAAAGATGAGCTGGCAATCAATGCTGCTGACTACAACGAGCTGTATCAGATTGCAAAGGATTATCTGCACCAGAATACTGACGCAAACTTTACCCTTGTTGACGGCAGAAGCCAAAAGAAATACGGCGCTACCATTTACAAGCCAGTACGCGGCTACAAGCAATACCGCAAAATCCTTAAATACTTTGCCGTCAGCTGCCTTGTAGACTATTGCTCCGTTCGTCACATTCCGTCGCTCACCTATGCAGAGCTTGAACGCATCCAGACGATGCCGCTGTACACAAGCTGGGCAAACATTGGCGGGCAGGTCATTCCGCAAAGCAAGGTTGATGAGCTTTTGTCACTCATAAAAAGTGGCGCTATCGACAACTGGGAGCAGGTGCACGCCTATTACGACGAAGAGCAGCAGATGTATACTACCTACAAAACAGCGTACGCGCTCCATGTACTTGAATATTTGTATAACCGCCCTATCACCGAATTTACAGCGGATATTTTTAAGGATATTCTAGTTGATACCACGCTCGCTTCTGATGAAATGTATACGAGCGCATTCCAGTCGCGTGAAAAGGATTTTAAGGACTACTTCCGCGCAATTACCTACCGCAATCCAGAAGAAATGAAAGCAGTATTAGGCACGATTGAAGATAACGAGTTCTTAAAGGAATTTAAGCCGATTACGAGCCAATTTGACAACCGCATTAAAAAGCTGTTTTCGGACTTGTGCTAATAAAAAAATTACAGTAATCTTGTAACCGAACCACAGATTTGTGGTTTATTTTGTGATTGCAAGAGCATGAGACCCATCGCACAAACGTCGTTTGAGCAAGTCTCCTCAATCACTGCAGTTTCATGCAGATGTTTGTTTTGAACATTTAACATTCATCTGTTTTCTGCATCCTCCTCTCCTTTTGGGGCAGGGCGTTCGTCGAACGTCCTGCCTTTTTTCTTTTGCAACCGCTCGGTATGTAGCGCTTCTACAGCTGGTTTATGGCGCTCACGACAGCCTCAATACCGGCTCTGCCAACATTGCTAGAAACACCAACGCCCCAGCGTGAAACGCCGTCTGTTGTCGTAATCTGCACGTATGCAACAGCGCTTGTGTTGGAGCCGCTTCCCATGCTGTGCTCATGGAAGGCGGTAATGTTGAATGCAGGCACCGGCGTGCCAGAGAGCGCGTTTACAAAGCCGTCAAGCGGACCATTGCCCTTACCGCCAACAGAAAGCTGCTCACCGTTCCAAGTAACAGATCGGAAGAGCACACGTCTGAACTCCAGTCACGATCA
>CALAEZ010000180.1 GCA_937891125.1 uncultured Treponema sp.
AAGGCAGGAGTAGCTTATATATATGATTCGCTCCTTTATTGCAACCACGCTCTTTTTTTTGATTTTAGCGTTGTTTGAGACTGCAATTTTTTCAAATCTGTTGTTTCTTCCGTCCTCGCCCGATTTTTTACTTATTGTGCTTCTCTATGTTGCGGTGCAAAACGGACGCTTGTTTGGTGTCATTTCAGGCTTTATATCGGGGCTTTTGCTTGACTTTTTTACCGGGTGTCCGTTTGGCTTGAACTGCCTTTTGCGCACGATAATTGGCTATATTGCAGGGCTTTTTAATAAATCGCTTAACTTAAGTGGTGTATTGTTACCCGCGTTGCAAGGTCTTTCGGCTTCGGTTATTAAAATTGTTTTGCTGCTCCTCATTTCTTTCTTTTTTCCTGCCGGCATTAAAGGCTATACGCTTTTTTCATTTTCTCGACTGTTTGAGCTTACGTGTAATACGCTCCTTACTCCCGTGATATTCATGTTTCTTTCGTTATTTGAACGCTACCTTGTTGTTGATGTGGAGAAGGTTTGAGTAAATGGCTGTTCTTGAAGATGATAACGCGCTTGAGCGTAATGCAAAGCTTGTGTCACTCACTTTTCTCGTTTTTATTGCTTTTTCACTGTATGCGTTTAAGCTGTTTTCTTTGCAGGCAATCGAAGGGCGCTCCTATCGGCGACAGTCGCAAACTATATCGAGCCAGGTTCGGCAAATACCTGCGCAGCGTGGAGAGATTTTTGACCGAAATGCGGTGCTTCCCATGGTTATTAACACTGACTCGTTTGCTATTGACGTTACTCCAGCGGAAATCCCTGCTGACTATTATGATACGGTCGCTTCTCGCCTTGCAAATTATCTAGGAATAACAAAGGCTGAAATTGACAAGCGTATTCCGCCTCGTATGCGCCGTTCTTACAGCTCGATTGAAATAAAGACAAACGTTGATTCTCTTGTTGTTGCTAACATTGCAGAAAATAGCAACAATTTGCCTGGTGTTTCATGGCGAAGCAAGCCAATGCGTAACTACGTAGAAACAGGTTCTATTTCACACGTTATTGGGTATGTTGGTGACATTACGAAGGAAGAAATCAACGTGATGTATAACCAGGGGTACAAGGCAAATGCTATTGTTGGCAAAACGGGCATTGAAAAGCAGTATGATTCGCTTTTGCAAGGAGTGCCTGGAAGAGAAAGCCGCACGGTTGATGTGCGCGGGCGTATTTTAAGTGATGTGCCTGTAATTGAGCCACCACAGCCAGGAAAAAATCTGGTGCTCACGATTGACACGCGCGTGCAGCGTCTTGTCGAAAAAACGCTGGGGAACCGCGTTGGCGCTGCAGTGGTACTACGCCCCTCTAATGGGGAAATCCTTGCGATGGTTTCTTATCCGTATTATGACCAAAACATTTTTAATAACGATGATGCTTCTCAACAATATGCAAAGCTATCAACCTCGCCAAATAATCCGCTTTTAAATCGTGCGGTAAATGCGGTGTATCCGCCCGCATCAACCTTTAAGACTATCATGGCAACGGCTCTGCTTGCAGAAAATGCACTGCCCGCGGAAACAACCATTGAATGTAAGGGGCGTATTGAGTATGGCGGTCGTGTTTTTAACTGCCACTTGCGCTGGCCTGGTCATGGCTGGCTTGATTTAAAGAATGCACTTGCGCAGTCTTGTGATGTCTACTTTTGGGTTGCAGGACGCGACAACTTGGGTGTTGACGTTATTTCGACGTATGCAAAGGAATTTGGGTTTGGGCAATCGCTTGGTATAGATTTACCAACGCAGTCTGAGGGATTTGTACCGACGCCGCAGTGGAAAGAGCGTAGAGAACACCAGAAGTGGCTTGACGGCGACACGATGAACATGTCAATTGGACAAGGGTACACACTGGTAACGCCGTTGCATGTTGCAAATATGATTGCCATGGTGGCAAATAGCGGAACTATCTACCGACCGCACCTTTTAAAGGAGGTGCGTAATCCAGCAACTAATGAAGTTATTTCAACGGTGGAGCCTGAGATTTTGCATGAGTCAAATATTGATAAGAGTGTTTGGCGCGAGGTGCAGAATGATTTGCGCTATGTTATCACTGATGGTACGCCTCAGTATCCGATGAATAACAAGCGCGTGCAGCTCGCTGGTAAAACGGGAACGGCTGAGGTTGGCTCAAAGGATCACTGGCATTCTTGGATGGTTGCGTATGGCCCATTCGATGCGCCTGTTGAAGAGCAGATAGTGGTTGCAGTGCTTGTAGAGGCGGTTAACGACTGGGACTGGTGGGCGCCGTATGCGACAAACATAATCTGCCAGGGGTATTTTGCAAATCAAACGTATGATGAAGCGGTAAACGAGCTTGGCTTCCGCTATCTGGTTGAACAGTTGAAAAATCGTACGGGCGCGCAAGCTCGTCGGGAATAATGAGGATGGTATGAGCGGTAAACTCTATCAAGTTTTTGATTACATATTACTTTTGTGCGTTGTTGCACTGGTAACGCTAGGAATTCTCTTTATTTATTCCTCTGGCATAAATTCTGATGGCGTTAATGTGTCGCGTGAATTTGTTAAACAGATTATTTGGGCAGGCGTTGGGCTTGTGCTGATGTTTGTATTTGCATTATATGATTTTCGCCGACTTGCACGCTATGCGCCACATTTATTCGGTTTTCTGATTGCCGTTTTGGTGTATACGCGTATTTTTGGGCGCTATGTAAATGGCGCTCGTAGCTGGATTGGCTTTGGCGGCTTTGGCATACAGCCCTCAGAATTCTGTAAAATCTTTTTTATTCTTTTTCTTGCATGGTATTTAGAGCGAAGTGAACACGAGGAGGTGTTTCGTCGCTTTTGCATTTCTACGCTTATTATGCTCATTCCGTTTGGACTCATTTTGATACAGCCAGACATGGGAACGGCGAGCGTGTATTTTCCTATTTTCCTGGTGATGTGCTTTATGGCCGGAATTCCGCTTCGCTACATTATGTTTTTGCTTGCAGGCGGATTTCTTACGCTGTTTTTTACGGTGCTGCCTATTTGGCAAAGCGAGATTGCAAAACACTCATATCGCATAATAAATTTGCTTACCGTGCAAAAGCTGCGCCTCATTGTCATTATGGGAACGGGCGCTATTGCCGTTCTTGGTATGACTGGATGGCTCTTTTTCCGACATAATAAGTATTACTACTGGATTGCATACGTGTTTACCATTGTTTGCGGTGCTTTGCTGCTTTCAAAAATGGCAGCGCATGTGCTTAAGGACTATCAGATTCAGCGTCTTATTGTCTTTCTTGACCCATACACCGATGCGCAAGGTTCTGGCTGGAATATTATTCAGTCAAAGATTGCAATTGGCTCTGGTGGTATTTTTGGTCGAGGGTATTTGCAGGGAACGCAAAGTCACTACCGCTTTTTACCGCAGCAGAGTACTGACTTTATTTTTAGTATTCTTTCGGAGGAATTGGGGTTAGTCGGTGGACTTGCTGTTTTTGCTTCGTATCTGATAATCCTTTTACGTATTATCCTTATCATTAAGCAAACAAATAATACGTATGGCTATTTTATTGCTTCGGGCATACTGGGGATGTTCTTTTATCACTTTATGGTAAACGTAGGCATGGTTATGGGCATAATGCCGATTACTGGTATTCCTCTTTTGTTTTTGTCCTATGGCGGTTCTTCAC
>CALAEZ010000181.1 GCA_937891125.1 uncultured Treponema sp.
TCATCGACCAATGATTTTGCAATATATTCAATCAGGTCTTTTTCCATTCCCCGTTTACTCCCTGTAAATTATTTGGTAACGCCTTTCTTGCTAAAAAGCTTCTTTACGGTATCTGTTGGCTGAGCTCCAACACCTAACCAATACTTTGCGCGCTCTTCGTTGAACGCAACCTGCTGCTCTTCAGCAGAAATGGGAGCATACGTTCCGATTTCTTCGATAGTTACACCATCGCGTGGCTTGCGAGCATCCTGAACTACGATACGATAGAAAGGACGTTTCTTTGTACCGAATTTCTTGAGTCTAATTTTGACCACAGTATTCCTCCAGAATAGAATTGAAACACAAGCATATAGATTTTAATGAGTTTGGTCAATGAGCTGTATGGCAAACAAAAGGGGAAAACGGTAGCAGATGTCAAAAAATGTAAGTGATTTACTGCCGGCGGCGGTCGGCATGGGTGCTGTAGTAAGCCGCCTTGCAAGCATACATAGCTTCGTCTGCACGGGCAAAAACGGCATTAAAATCCTTGTCACGCGTTTTATCAAAGGTTGCCGAGCCGTAGGAAACGGTAAGTGGCTCATCGTAGTGTGTTTTTTCAGTATTGAAAAGCTTGAGCTGCGTTTCAAACGTCTTTGAAAGCTCAGCGCGCTCTTCCTCTGATTTTGCTTCACAGAGCACTACAAATTCGTCGCCGCCGGTGCGATAGATTGCATTTTCTGAAAAAACGCCACGTATGACGGTTGCTGCATCCTGAATGAGCATGTCGCCAAATTCGTGCCCGTGCGTATCGTTCATGTGTTTTAAGCCGTTTACGTCAAACACAAACACCGTAAAATCTGCCATATTCTCAGAAATGCGCAAATCTAGCTCTTTTACGCGGTCGATATACGCGGATTTGTTTTTGGTGCCTGTCATAGCATCGTTGTACGCCTGCTCATTGATGTAGGCAATGTATTCCTTAAGCTCGACAGCAATCTTTTCAATGCTTGTTGCTAATTCGCCGAGCTCGTTATCAGCGTGAACATGTATGGTAGTGCCAAACTCGCCGCGTGCAATGCGAGAAGCCGCGACAGAAATGACATGCATGGGGCGGACAATGCGTTGGGCAATGATGTTTAGGAGCGGAAGTGTTACTGCAAGCACAATAAAAAACAGTATGATAAGCTGAAAGAGCAGCTTTGACTGAAAAAAGTGCAATTCTGCATCAGAAACAGAGATTGCAATGAGCATACCGTTTTTTAAGCGGTTTATGACTAAATCTTGTGTTTCGCCACGCCAGCTGTAGCGGTATTTTTTCCCCGTGCCAACATATTCAGAGGCAAAATAAGTCTGCAGCGCAAGCAAATCGGGATCCTGAGCAAAATCTAAGGCATGGATACCGCCAGGAAAATCCTTATGATAGAGAAGCTCGCCTTTTGTGCTGACCAAAAAGCCGAATGCCGTTTCGTAGCTTATGTTGTCAATAATACTTCTCAAGAGCTGTACCGACATGTCCATGCCAAGAACCGCAAAAAATGTGTTGTTAACGTACATAGGAACAGCGTAAGAAACGGTGTCTGCATCAAACTCGGTGTTGCGGTTGGGAAACGGACCGAACCACGAGGCTTTTTTTGTTTCTTGCGGAATATAGTACCAGCCAAAGTGCGTAATATCTGCTTTATCATACTGTGCGGCGTCAAAGGAAAGCTTTGTCGTAAAAATATCAGCAGGATTAACCAGATAGAGCGTTTTATCGGCTCCGTACACGGAAACATCTGGTCCAAAATAAATTGTTTTTGCCGTTTCGTTGAATTTTGCGATACGGTGGGCGTTTTCTTCGAGCGTTTTTAGAAAATCCGCTGCATACACAGCGTCAGTGCGAAAGCGCTCGGTGTCAATCGAATAAAGAATGTACGATTCAAGCGTATTAACAGAATGTTCTATGCTGTCGAAAGAATTGTTTAGGTCGGCTGTTTTTTGGTCAATAATCGTTTTTAGTGAGCGAGAAATCTGGTCTTCTGTTGCTTTATGTACGTAGTAAACGGCTGCTGCCGAAATGAGCAGAAACAAAACGAGTACTACGGCAGATGAGCTTATGATAAAATGCACGCGTATTGATTTCACACCTGTATCCCTATCCCTTTATAACACCGTTTCCGCCTACTTCCTTTACCTGGTAGCAAAGCTGAGCTGCGCGGTAGTAATTCTTTTTGATTGTGTCGGCAAGGCGAATAGTGGTAAGTCCCACTGATACGGTTACCAAAGCATCTTGCGCTACATCCTTGCAGAATTGTCGGCAGAGTTTGTAGGCGTTATCAATGGGGAGCTCAAAGAGCACCAAAAATTCGTCTCCACCCCAGCGCAAGACTAGCCCATTGTCTTTGAGGAGTGCAAGCATGTGTTTAACGACAGAAACAAGCACGTCATCGCCGTTCATGTTGTCGTTTGCTTCTTTAAAGAAATCAATGTCAAATACCGCAAGGCTTACGTACCGTGTTGTGTTAAAAACGCCACGCTCGCCATACATGTCCTTGAAAAAATTGCGGTTGGGAAGACCGGTAAGTACGTCAACGTGTTTTTTCTGCCCTGGAAACACAGCGCGCGGTGCATGAAAGTATTTTCGCAGGGTAAACAGCAGACAAACCGCGATAATAAAAAGTACAATGGAGAGCAGGTAGAACCAGTTCATGTATATGAATGAAACGGTTTTATGTGTGTTGCGTACAACAAAATACCAGGAAAGCTCTGGAATCCACTTTACTGCGGCAAAGCCACTTGCACCTAATTTCTTGAAGGTGGTTTCAGTTTCGCTGTTTTGCGATAGCACTAAATGGGCAAGCGAGGCTGTTCCAATGTCACGGTAGTTTCTGTCAATTTGAACAAGCCCCGTTGCATCGGTGAAATTAACACGAATGTTGTACAATTTTTCATATTCAGCAATTTTGGCAAGAATATCGCGAATGTAGAGACTTGCGCTTACAACGCCGAGTATGTGGTCATGGTCTTGTATTGCATAATTTATGAAGAGCAGCGAATCTTCTTCATTGTCTGGGTTGCGCCAAACGGTTGCAGTGTATCTTCTGTCGCCAGCAAGAAAATGCGGATACCAGGCATCGCTTGCATCTGTTTCGGGCGAAACGATTTTTAATAAGCCGTCATTGCGGTAGTAACGGCGAGATTGGTCGGAAATGATGCATGCAAATGCGTAAGAAAATGGTTCTTTTACGTGTTCTAAATACTGTGAGAAAAGCGCAATATTTTCTTCTTCGGTGTGGAATGATTCTTTTTTCAGATTTTCGATGAGGTAATAATCGTTTGCCATTGATTTAGCAATGATAACGGCGTCAGTAATATAAGCTGCAAGCGAATTGTAGATTTCTGAGGTAAGAATTTTGTTATCTTCCCTTATTCTGTTGATAAGCGATCTTGTTGTAATAAAATGTGCAATGGAAAGAAAAAAAACAATGAAAAAGCTTATGAAAGCAGCCGAATACGTGATGGATTTTTTCATAGCGTTCTTTTTCTCCTTTTTGAAAGCAGTTTCATAATTATAGCAGAATTTTCAGCGATTTTCAATAGTCGCATAGGACGAGTGTTGTGTCGAGCGGGGACAGAGCCAGACGGAGAGGGAAAAGGCGAACAGTTGCAGTCTTAGTCAGCTAGGGGGTGGGGAGCGCAGGAGCCCAAGAAAGCGGCGCGGTAACTGTCATTTCGACTCCGGTAAGCGGGTGCGGAAAGGTGAGTGAATGGGCATGCAAATGTATGCGCGCCGCCGTTTTTCCCCCATATAAGCGGTCGCCGAGGATGGGGAGCGCGACTGACGACAGGTGTACGCGAATCTGGTGGGTGCGTCCCGTGGTGGGGCGCGCTTCAATAAGGGCGTAGCGCGCGCCATTTTTTCCTTGCGCGACAGAAAGCACCGTAAAATCGGTGTGGGAAGCAAGCGCGCCTTGAGAAAGTGGTGCGCGTCCCCATTTTGCTGCCTGGCTTTTTCCGCTGATGCGCGCCATAGGCATGTCTACGCTAAAGTGTGCGCCAGCGACAAGGCTTGGGCGGGTGGTAGCGTCTGCAGCGCCTGTGCGAGCTGCTGCGGTGGCGCGCGCGGTGCTTTGCACGCAACAGACGGCGTAATAGATCTTTTGTGCGGTGTGAGATTCAAACATGGTGTGGCAGGCGGCATTAGCGGCGCGCTGTTTGGTAAATAAAATAACGCCGCTTGTCTCGCGGTCAAGGCGGTGCATAATGCCTGCATACGGCGGATGCGGCGCCTGCGGCACGGCGCGCCAGAGATAGCGCACGACAGCCGCATGCAGGTTGTCGCGGCTTTCGACCATGCCCGCTTCTGTTGGAAACAGCGCGGGCTTATTTACCACGATGATAGCATCGTCCTCGTAGAGCACATCGCGCGCGGTAAGCTCGTAGGAAATGTCGCCCGCGTCCTTTTCATAAAAAAGCTTTGCTTCGTCAATGACAACGCTGATGCGTGAGCCTTTGTGCACGTTGAATGCAGGAATGCGCCGCGGGCTTCCTGAAACGCTGACCGCGCCTGCCATGATAAGCCGGCGAATCTTGCTGTTAGAAATGTCACGTCCTACAAGGGAAGCGAGCGTGCTTTGAAGCAGCGTATCGAGGCGTGTGGTAGCGTCTGCCTGCAGGGTAATTGTCCTGGTGTTCATCGTTTTTCTGTCACTCTCGCTTGGTGTCATCGTCCTTTAGCAACAGACAACGCCAAAAACGCCCCCTGCAAGCACGACAAAAATCGGGTGAATCTTCGTCTTAAAAAGAATCAAACAGGCGACGAGGTAGAATGCGACATTGGGAAGCACAAACAGATGGAGCCAGGTGTCGGCGTGGGCAAACACTGCAATACCGCCTGCAGGAACCGAAAGCAGCGCCAGAATAAAAATCTTAGCGGCGGCAACCGCAATAATGCCCGTTACGGCAGGGTGGAGCGTAGAAAATGCTGCTTTGACGCCAATCTTGTTCTGGAACTTACCGAAAAAGCGGGCAATAATCAGAATGCAGATAATTGACGGCAGAATCTCGCCGAACGTGGTGATAATGCCGCCGCCAATGCCGTACAGCTCAGTGCCGACATAGGTTGCCATATTTACGCCCATCGGGCCGGGGGTTGATTCAGAAACCGCAACCATATTGTAGAAAAGCTCGTTTGTCACGAGGTGAAAATGCTCCACCAGCACTTCCTGCATAATGGTGATGGCAACAAGCCCGCCGCCAATGGTGATAAGTCCAACATAAAAGAAAATGCAAAACAAAAACGGTAAGGAAATGCTGGTGTTAGTCATGGCGCATCTCCTTTGGAGCCTTGTCGCGTCGAAAATCGCCGCAAAGCGCTGCAAGCAGAACGCCGAACAAGCAGCTTCCGATGATGATAAAAATCGTGTTTACCTTGAACACAAAGATGAGCAGAAACGACACGAGAAAGAGCACAACGGCAAGTAGCGTTTTTATGGATTTGCGTGCAAAATTGTATACTGCGTAGGTTAGCAGGGCGGCAACAGACACGTTTATACCGGTCAGTGCCTTCTGTACCCAGACGATTTCGGAAAAATTGCTGATAAAGCTTGCAATAATCGTGATGATGATGATTGACGGCGTAACGATACCGAGCGTGCCGACAATGCCACCAACAGCGCCTGCGCGCTTGTAGCCGACAAAGGTTGCCACGTTCACTGCGATAATGCCGGGTGTTGACTGCCCGATTGCAAAATAGTCTAAGAGCTCATCGCTTGTCACCCATGCGCGTTTTTGCGAAAGCTCGCGGTCAAGAATGGGGAGCATTGCAATGCCGCCGCCAAAGGTGCAGGCGCCAATCTTAAAGAAGGTGCTGAAAAGCTCCCAGAGGCGGCGCAAAAGCGACTGCTTTTGGCTGCTGGCGGCGCTTTTTTTGCGCATTTCCTGCGCCGGGTTGACGTCCTGCATGGCTATTTTGCCCTCCCGTACAGCACGGAAAGCTCAGAAAGCGCTTTTGCGGCTTTTTCTGCACGGTCGCCAGAGAGCATATCGCTTTCCATGCGCCAGCTCCAGTTTGCGCCGCTTGTTGACGGCGTATTCATGCGTGCGCTGGAATCAAGTGCGTACACATCCTGGAGCGGTACAATAGCAAGGCGGGCAACGGAGGCAAATGCCAGACGGACAAGCGCTTTACATAAGCTGCCGTCAGCAAGCAGCGCGCGGGCTTCTTCTTCGCTAAGCAGGCGTCCTTGTGTATACGAGGCAACGAGTGACAGCTGCTCTGCTTTGAGTGATGACAGCCAGCCCTGCGTTGTGTCGTTGTCATGCGTGCCCGTGTAGACGACGCAGTTTGCGCCGGTACCGCTCGTGCTGTAGGTGTGCGGCAGGAATGCGTTTATCAGATTGCCTGCTTGCAGCTCTTTTGGCTCAAAAGCAAACTGCAGGATTTTCATGCCGGGAAGCTTACAGCTGTCGCGAAGCGCGCGCACGCCGTCGGTAATCACGCCTAAGTCTTCGGCAATGAGCGGCAGGTCGCCTAGCGTGCGGCGAATTTCGGTAAAGAGTGAGCGGCGCGGGCCTTTTTGCCATTCGCCGTAGACGGCCGTTTTTTTGCCGTAGGGAACTGCCCAGTACGATTCAAAGCCGCGGAAGTGGTCGATTCGTACGTAGTCGGTCAGCGTAAGCATTTGTTTAATGCGGCTAATCCACCAACTGTAGCCGTCTTTTCTCATGCGGTTCCAATCATACAGGGGATTTCCCCACAGCTGGCCGGTGGCGCTAAAGTAGTCCGGGGGAACGCCAGCAACTGCTTTTGGCAGCAGATTCTTATCAAGCTGGAATAGGTGCTGGTTTGCCCAAACATCGGCGCTGTCGCTTGCAACAAAAATCGGAATGTCGCCAATAATCGAAATGCCGTTTTCGTTTGCGTATTTTTTGAGCGAAAGCCACTGACTGTAGGCAAAAAATTGTATGACCTTGTATGCTTCAACATCGTGCTGGTGGTCACGCTCCCAGGCGGCAAGCGCCTCTTTTTCGTGGTGGGCAAGCGATTTTTCCCAGTACACGTTCCAGGTGCCAGCGACCGCTTTGCCAAGCGTCTTTGCCTCTTCCTGCGCCTGTGCATCGTAGTGCGTTTTTATGCTCATAAAAAGCGCATAGTCGGAAAGCCAGTATTTGTTTTTTTCGCAGAAAGCTGCGTACGAGGCGCGGTCGGCTTCGGGTACGGCGGTCAGAAAATGGCGTGCAAGCGTCATAAGAAGCGGCAGCTTCCAGTACACAACGGCGCCGTAATCGACAGGGCCTGCGGCTTTTATGTAGTCTGGCGGCTGGATTTCAGCGTCTGACGCCCAGCCTTTTTCTGCAAGCTGTGGCAAATCGATTAACAGTGGATTAAGTGCGAAGGTCGAAAATGACTGATACGGGCTGTCGCCGTAGCCGGTTGGTCCCAAGGGAAGCACCTGCCAGATTGAAAGGCGACTTTTTTTTAGAAAATCAACAAAAGCATAGGCAGAAGCGCCTAGCGTGCCGATACCCGCAGAATTCGGCAGTGAAGTCGGATGCAGTAAAATGCCTGCAGATCGAGTTGTATTCATGCGGCTATTGTACGGAAGCGGCGTATTTTTTGCAATCGAGGTAAGAAAGAAGATGTGCGGCAAAATTACCGTTTGCGATGAGCGCCGACGAAAAAGCGCTAAAAGCGGCTGTTAGCTCGTCTGAGCGGGTGAGAAGCGAGTAGAAGCGGTCGGTGGAGAAGGCTTCGGCGCCTGCGGTCGCCATGCGGTTGTAGCTGAGCCAGGCGTCGCAGACAAGCGCGTATGCGTCTGGCGAAAGATAGGCGCGGAGCCGGTCTAACAGCGCCTGCACCTTCACGAGCTGGTACTCATCTTCCTGCGGGTAGGCGTGCCACAAAAACGGCGCACCCGCCAGGCATGCGCGCGAAAGCGAGTCTTCGCCGCGTACCAGATTCCAGTCGCCTGCGCAAAGCACGGCGTCCCAGTCTTCTTGCGCAAGAAACGGCAGTGCGACGGCGGTAAACGGCTTTCCGGCGGCGTTCCAGGCGTCAAAAAACGGCTGTGCGCTTTTACCTGCAGCAACGAGCACGCAGACAGAAAAGCGTTTGTCGGTGGCGCGCCGTGTGGCTTGAAAGCGGGTAAGCGCCTGCACGATAGGCGTAAAATCGCGTTCGTAGCTGAAAATCGGCACATAAAACGGACGTTGTGGCACATTGTCGGTGGCGCTTGCGTGGTTTGCGCACTGCGTGGTGGGGCTGGCGGCGCTTGCGCTGTCGGCGGTGTGCAGTGTGCGGTCGGCAGTATATGCGGCGTTCACAAGCGCCTGTACGGCTTTTGGCAGCGTGCGCCGCGCTCGTGACGCACAGAACGCACTGTCAAGCGTAAGCCCCGCGGTTTTTGGCGTGAAGCCTGGCATAAAATTCACCTTTTTTACAAACAGGCTTCTGGTGCCGCTTTTTAAGCAGTGAAAGTCGTCGGCGTAGGGCTCTGCCGTCAGGTAGTCGATGTTTAGAATGTGCACGATGTGGTGCTCGTTTGCCAGTGCAGGAATACCACGCGCGCGGTCGCCAAACAAGAGCGCATCAAGCCAGTCGGGGCGCCCGCACTGGAAGCACTCTAAAATGATGCTCGGCGGATTTTCGCTGAACGCGCGGGTGCAGACGTCCGCGGCGTTCCAGTCGAACACCTGCCAGCGTGCACTCGGTGCGTGCAGCGCGTTTTCTGTGTGCGCGGCGCTTGCTCTGCTTGTCACGCCTGTGCCTGTGGTGCGGTTGCTGTTGTCGGCGGCTGCGGGCGCGTCTACCTCTTGCACCGCGCAGTGCGCGTCAATCTGGCGGTTCATGCTCTGAAAGGCGGCAAGGTCGCTTACGACAAGGCGGAGCTGGAGTGAGCGGTCAAGCTCAGAAAGCGCACTGCATAGGCGGTAAACAAAGCCGATGTCGCCGTAATTATCAACAACCTTGCATAAAACAGTAAGCTCCATGGGTTCCTCCCAAAAAAAAACGGTTTCTGGTGCCAGCGCCAGCGCTTCTTGCCCGTGCTTTTTTAGAACTTTATGCCGAGCTGAACGGTTGGCACGAGCGAAACGATTCCCATTTCAAGACCATTCGGCATATTTTTGCGAAGCGCGTTATCAAAAGCGCCTTCGTTAAAGCCCTGTATGCGCACATCCTCGCAGAATGCTGCAAAAAACTGTATGCGGTGGCGCGGCTTAAGTGAAAGCGAAATGCGCGCAGTCGGCACAAAATAAAATTGAGATTCGTCAATCGGAGTCAGGTCTAGGTCAAAATCCTGCACAAAGTGACAGCCGCCTTCTATGTCTACAAACAGGCGACCGTACATAAGCTGCTGTGTGCCGATAAGCGCTGTTCCCTGGAGCGTGCTGTCTAAATCTTCTGCGCGGTGACCAAAAAGTGCCGTGCCGTATATGGCGGGCGGTCCAATATGCACGCCTCCCGAAAAAATCAAATGGGAGTTGAGGTTTGTTTCAAATAAAAGCTTACAATCCCAGCACCGCGAAAGCTCTGCGTCTTTTATGTAGCGCTTTGCGGTTTTCCCGTGTATTTTTTCTGCCTCGATGACCGCTTCTTCCTGTAAGCTTTCGCCCGCTAGAACACGGTACGCCATGTGCCGGTGCAGATACAGCGTCTTTTTTTCTTCGACCGAAAGCAACGATCCGCTTGCGCTGTAGTGCTCGAGCTGCACTGAAACGGGTGTCGGAATTAGACTGGGGTGGTAGATGACAACGACAAAATCGTCAGCATCGGGACAGCCGAGCACAATGCGTGTAGGGGACAGCTGAAATGCCGCCAGCGGCCGCTGCAGGTTTTTGTAGATGATGCGGCCGTCAAGAATCTGCGCAAGCAGCGTGCCGTTTTTGTCAAACACGGCGCCTTCAAAGCTTCCTGTTATCACGAGCTCTACGTTTTCCCTCTGGGTATACAGCTCGTCTGCTTCAAATGCCAAAAGGTGCGAAAGATACTGCTCTGGCGCATGCATATCGGTGCCTGCCAGCGTAAAGCGTTCCAAAAGGCCGTCGGTCGCCATGTTAAGCCAGCTGATAAGCGAATTCTGGTTTTGTTTTGCAAGAAAGTTTTGCGTAGTATCTGTCGTCTGCGTTGCATTTTTTGGCGGAAACACCAGTTTTAGCAGACTGCCGGCAATTGAGCGTATGCCGAATACTTTGCCGTTGTAAGAATCGATCGTTTTGTTTACCTGTGTCAGCACCCGCGAAATCTGAATCGGAATAAAGGAGGCGCTTTCAAATGGCTCGTAGTCGCGCAGCATGAACTGGCGGTACACTGCATTCATGCGCGGCAGAAAATCGGTGCGGTAGCTCGTGCGTGCGTTCCAGGCGTTGGTAAAGGAAAGCACGTGACCGTATTTTTTGAACTGCCAGTTATTTCGTGCGGGTGGCACGGTCGGCACCACGTCCTCTGCGTTGACAATGTTCCAGATAAAATCGTAGCGGCTGTCTTTAGCTGCGTTTTCCGTCGTCACATTGGGGGCGGCAAAGGTGTAGACATAGAGCTGGCTAACGGAAAATTGCGGGCTTTCTGCTAAGCGTGCGCCTGTAAGATTAGCAACCGCGCCGCCCCTGCTGTGCCCTGTTATCAGAAAAAATGCGCCTTTGCTGTCAATGTGGGTGCGCGTAAGGTAGACGGTAAGCGCTGAAAGTAGCTGGTCGGTTGCTTTTAGAAAGCCTGCGTGCATGGTGACGGCAGTCCTTTCGTCAGTGTTTCCGATTTCCAGATTAGAAAGCCACTCGTTTGCGCTAAGGGGCGTGCCGCGAATGACGATAAACACCAGTTCCCGCTTTCCCTGCGCGCTTTCGATGGTGCGGTGTGCAAAGCTAAAGGCGCACTGGTCGTTTCCCCAAAAGGAGTCGCTGTAGTCAATGTCGTAGTGGTACTCAATTGCGGCTGCTTCTACTCCAAGCGCCTGGTACGAGCGGGACAGGCAGTCGGTATAGTGAGCGGTGTCAATGCTGTCATAAGAAGAGGAGGCGAGGGCGACTGCAATGCGTGCAATGCCGTGGTGGTAGACGGTTGTCGCGTGCTCTCCAAACCAAGCGTCGTTCCAGCCGACCGGCAGAAGCACCGGCTTTGGCGCCTGCGTGACAAGCCCACAGAGCGGCAGAACGGGGGTCTGCGTGGCAGGCAAGGCTGGTGCGGGCGACAGCGCCGTGTTGTGCGGCAGCGCTTGTGCGGCAGACAGCGTGATGTCGCCCGCCAGTGCTTGCGCGGCTGGCGCCTTGCTTGCGGCGGCGTGGGAAGTAAAAAGCGTAAGGAAAAGAATGAGTAAAAGCGGCATAGCCGTGCGCTATCGGTCTCTACAGTGCTGTTGATGCGCCTAACGAGCCTGCCGCCGTGTTGCCTGAGCCTACCGAGCCGCGCGTGCTTGGTGTGCTTTGCGTGCTTTGTGCGGTGCTTCCAGAGCCGCTTGCGCTTGCTGCGGCGCTGTTTTGGCTTGCGCTTCCTGTCTCGGCGCTGTCGAGTACGACTTTCAGCTTAATGTCGCTTCCGTCGCGGTGCACCGTGAGCGTTACCGTGTCGCCGGGGCGCTTGCTTTCGAGCGCGCTCGTGTACTCGGCGTAGGTGCGCACGCTTATGTTGTCGACGGCGGTAATGATGTCGCCACCTAAGTAGATTGTCTTGGGGTTAAAGCGGCTCCCGTACTGCACGGCCTGCGTGCCGCCGCGGAGTCCTGCTTTTTCTGCGCTGCTTCCCGCCTTTACGGCGCTTACAAGCACGCCGTAGGTAATGTCTAGGCGTGCGTACTGCGCGATGCTGCTAGTCATCTGCACCGGCGTAATGGCGATGACGCCGCGGTGTACCTTGCCGTATTTGAGCAGGTCGTTTACGACGCGGCGGGCGGTTGCCACAGGAACGGCAAAGCCGACGCCAGCGCTTGAGCCGCTGTTAGAAATAATCATCGTGTTAATGCCGATCATGCGCCCGCGTGTGTCTAAAAGCGGCCCGCCGGAGTTTCCGGGGTTGATGGCAGCGTCAGTCTGAATCATATTGCGGATAATCACGTTGTCGCTTTCCTGAATCGGGCGTCCTAGACCTGAAATGATGCCGGTCGTCATCGTGCGCTCTAAGGCAAATGGGTTTCCGATGGCGATGACCTTCTGTCCCACTTTAAGCTTTTCTGAGTCGCCGAAGTCTATCGTGGTAAGCTTTACGTTTTCTGGCGGATCAAACTTTAGGACGGCAATGTCGCTGTTTACGTCGCGGCCGACGACCGTGCCCTCGTAGGTAGAGCCGTCGTAGAGCGAAATGCTGATTTTGCTTGCGTTGGAAATAACATGCACGTTTGTGACCACGTAGCCGCGCTTGTCGATAATCGAGCCGCTTCCCGAGCCGCCGTCCTGCACAATCGGCTCAAAAAACCAGTTAAAGCCCTGCACCTGCGTGGTAATGTTGACGACCGCCTCGTTGCATTTTTCGTAGACAGAAATATTCTGCTCTTCGTCGGTCGTGTACAGGCTGTCCTTTGCTGCCGTAACGCGCGGCTCGCCTGCCAAAAGCGCCTGCGTTTCCCGCTCTGCCACTGCCTGCGCGGACTCTTCGT
Organism: uncultured Treponema sp.; assembly: GCA_937891125.1. Lineage (GTDB taxonomy): Bacteria > Spirochaetota > Spirochaetia > Treponematales > Treponemataceae > Treponema_D. The sequence goes on from CALAEZ010000181.1 coordinate 12,543, forward strand.
CGGAAGGCGCTTCATTTTCAGAAAGCGGAGCGGTCTCTCCAGATGCTGCGTCAGCGCCTGCTGTAGGCGGAAGCTTCCCTTCCAGCCATACCATGCCTGCGCCTGCGACAAGCATTCCCACGACAGCGCCGCTGAGCGTGGCGCGTACCACATGTCTGCGTGAATATAGTTTCATAAAACTCTCCTGTAAAAAATCTGCCGCAAATCGGCGTATCCGTGTCCTGCCGTCCGTCAGCGTTTGGTGGCGATGTTCGCCCATGCTTCAAACCTGCGCTTTTCTTCTGATTCCAGACGCAGTGTTTCGGTAATGCGGTTACAAAGCTCGTCAGGTCCAAAATACTGCACGGGACCGGGGTGCATGTAGCAGGTTTCAAGCGCCCATTTGTCGCGGTTACGCGCAAATTCGTTAAAGGCCGCGCCGTTTAAGTCTACCAGTGATTTTGCGATAACTGGCACCCATTCGCCCTTGCGCTCCTCCATGTCCATCATCATGGTAAGCGGAACGCCGCCTGCCTTCCACTGCTCTGACGGCAGCGCTAAGTCCTTTATGCACGCAAGGTAGCCGTTAGCGCCGTTTGCTATCAGCAGAAATGCCGTTTTTCCCAGCGCGTAGCAGTAGGTGGCGTCAAAATTGGATGGAAATGCCGACCGTCCCTCGTAGCCGTAGAATTCTGCCAGTGGCGCAAACGAGCCCTTGTAGGTGCCCGCGCCCGTCATGCCTTCAAGGTAGTCGCGAATCATCGTGATGAAAAGCTTTTCAATCTCTATCTGTGACACCAGAATATTTCCGTGCGGGTCGCGCAAACCTAAAAACTGCTCTGCAAGCTCTGCCGGCAGCTGGTCAAGCGTGTGGTATGCTTCGGGCGACAGCTTGGTGTAGAGCCACTTTTTTTTCAGCTCCAGCGTGGTGAGCGCGGTAAACACGTGCTCGTATTCCTTCCAGTTGCGGTTCAGCTCTGCAATCAGATTGGCGGTTTCAGGAATAAACTCAACAATGCCTTCAGGAATTAAGATGACGCCAAAGTTTTCGCCATGCTCGGCGCGGTGCGCAATAATCTGACAGATGTCGTAGAGAATGCGCTTTAAGCTCATGTTTTTCGCCTTGATTTCCTCGCCGATTAAGCAGATGTTCGGGTGGATTTGCAAGGCACATTCAAGCGCTATGTGGCTTGCGCTGCGTCCCATGAGCTTTACAAAGTTCCAGTATTTGCCCGACGACTTGGTGTCGCGGGCAAGGTCGCCAATCAAGCTTGCGTAGACTTTTGTCGAGGTGTCAAAGCCGAAGCTTGTTTCGATGTGGTCATTTTTTAAGTCGCCGTCAATCGTTTTTGGCACGCCAATAACCTGCATGGGCAGTTTGCGCTGGGCAAAGACTTCTGCTAACAGTGCGGCATTGGTATTGGAATCATCGCCACCGACAATGACTAGGGAGTCTAACTGGAGCTTCTCTACGGTTTTTATGGTTGCCTCAATCTGCGCGTCGGTTTCGATTTTGGTTCTGCCGCTTCCGATAATGTCGAAGCCGCCCGTGTTGCGGTGAAAATCAACCTTTTCTTTTGTTAAGATTTCATAGTCGCATTTGAGTAAACCGCCTGCGCCACCGTGAAAGCCAATCAGCTCTGATTCTGCATTTGCTGCCTGTAAGCCGTCAAAAAGACCTGCAATGACGTTGTGACCGCCGGGCGCCTGGCCGCCGCTTAAAAGCACGCCGCATCTGCGTTTTCTGCCGGCAGCCGGGTTTGAGCCGTCTGCAAAGACAACGGCAGGCTTTCCAATCGTTTCCCGGTAGTATTCACGGATTTTCTGCTCATCACGCGGTGGCAGAGAAAGCGAACTGTTTTCAAGCTGAATGGTAGCGGCGTCTTTTGTCAGCACCTCAGGAATTTTGGGCTGAAAGTCATAGCGCGCGCGCTGTAATAACGAAATTGAGTCCATGGACATGGCGACAGTATGCAGTATTTAAAGCCTTTTTTCAATCAAAAATGCGTGCGCCGTAAATGCTTGCGGCAGCAGGGCTTGCGTGCGCGGTAGTAGCGCTTGTCTGCTCTTCGAGAGGCGCTTCATCTTCTAATTGCACGTAGTAAAACTCATGCGAGCCAAGCTTGACTTCAATCATGTAATCGGCTGCTTTGTAGCCTTTTTTTTCTACGCGCAGATGATACAGCCCTGGTGCAAGCGCCGACAGCGTAAGAAGCGTATTTCCCTGATATTCGCCGTTCAAGTAGACGGCGCATTTTTTTGCAGAGGCGCGGAAGGTTACTTTTGTTTCACGCGGACTAAGGAGCGACGTCTGCTCGCTTTCTAAAAGCGGAATTTCGTTGGTCGCTACTGGCGGCGCCGTTACGCAACTTACGCAGCTACAGCC
>CALAEZ010000182.1 GCA_937891125.1 uncultured Treponema sp.
GGCCTGTAGTTCAGTTGGTAGAGCATCGGTCTCCAAAACCGAGTGTCGCGGGTTCAAGTCCTGCCGGGCCTGTATTCTTTTAATTAAGAGGACTAAAATGAACAAAGTTGTGGGTTTTTTTAAAGAGTGTGCTGCTGAATTGCGTAAAGTAGTGTGGCCAAGCCGCGATGATGTTGTTTCCTCTGTAAAAGTTGTTATTGTTTCTACAATTTTTATTGCAATAATTCTTGGTGTACTTGACTTGTTGTTTACGACCGGAATGAGAGTTGTATTCTAGGAGTTACCATGTCAAAGAATTGGTATATCGTACATGTTTTTACGGGGTACGAAAATAAAATAGAGCGTACAATACGGATGATGCTTGAATCTGGTGAGTTGGATTCAAAAGTTGTTACAGATGTCCGTGTTCCGGTTGAAGAAGTTACTGAAGTAAAAAAAGACGGAAAAAAGCGCGTTCGTAAAAACATCCTTTTTTCGGGTTATGTCTATCTGGAGCTTGATTTACCAGAACTTGGTTGGAAAAATGTTTGCTCTTCAATTCGTGCTATTCAGGGTGTGACTGGTTTTGTTGGTACGGCGCCAAGTGTTCGTCCTCGTCCGCTCTCTCGTTCAGAGGCTGAAGCTGTTCCGGGTCTTATGGAAAGTGTTGGTCATAAGTCAGTTGCGGTCGGTAAGAATTTTGAGATTGATGACTTCGTAAAAGTTACGGAGGGACCGTTTTCTGGATTCTCGGGTAAGGTTGAAGAAGTTGCCTTGGAGAAGAATAGGCTCCGTGTTATTGTTGAAATTTTTGGACGCGCAACTCCAGTTGAGGTTGATTTTACTCAGGTTGAAAAAATCTATTAATTTTGCATAGAACTGAGCGGTTGTGATTTTTTATTGCAACTGCTCTTTCCTATATTTGGGAGAGGCGCATATCCGTTGGATAAAGGTGCTTCGTTAGAACCGGCGGCTTGTATAGCAAGTGGTAAGACCGGATTCACTACCAACTAAAGGAGCTTTTTATGGCTACAAAAAAAGTAACGGCTGTCATTAAATTGCAGTGTCCGGCTGGCTCCGCGACACCGGCTCCGCCGATTGGTCCGGCTTTAGGTCCGCACGGCGTTTCTGCACCGAAGTTCGTTCAGGAATTTAACGACAGAACCAAGTCAATGGAAAAGGGATTGATTATCCCGGTTGTTATCACTGTTTATCAGGATAAGTCTTACACATTCATCCTTAAGACACCGCCGGCTGCTGTTCTTATCAAGAAAGCGCTTAAGCTGGATAAGGGTGCGGGTAACCCGCTCCGTGACAAGGTTGGTAAGCTTACTCAGGCTCAGCTTGAAGAAATTGCAAAGACAAAGTTGCCTGATGTAAACGCAAACGACCTTGAAGCAGCAAAGAAAATTGTTGCCGGTACTGCTCGCAGTATGGGTGTAGAAGTGGAGGCTAACTAATGAAACACGGCAAGAAATATCGTGAATCTTTGACAAAATATGACCCCACGCAGCACTATGATGTTGCTAAGGCATGTCAGCTGGTAAAAGACCTTCACTATGTAAAGTTCGATGAAACTGTTGAAGCTCACGTAGCACTTAAGCTCGGAAAGAGCCAGACTGTTCGTGATACATTGGTATTCCCGAATCAGTTTACTGCAGAAAAGAAGGTTCTTGTATTCTGCCGCGACGAGCGTGCAAAAGAAGCTTTGGATGCAGGTGCTGCATACGCAGGTCAGGAATATATCGAAAAAGTACGCGGCGGTTGGCTTGATTTTGACATCGCTGTTGCTACTCCAGATATGATGAAAGATGTTGGCCGCTTGGGTATGGTTCTTGGTCGTAAAGGTTTGATGCCAAACCCGAAGACTGGTACTGTTACAAACGACATTGCAGCTGCTATCAGTGAGCTTAAAAAAGGTCGTACAGAATTCCGTGCTGACAAAGAAGGAATCATACACATCGCTGTTGGTAAGGTTTCTATGGACGCAGACAAGGTTTGCGAGAACGTAAAAACCCTTCTTGCAGAAATTGACCGCAAGAAGCCGGCAGATGCAAAGGCTGACTTCGTTCGCTCAGTGTCAGTAAGCTCTTCAATGGGTCCTGGCGTTTGGGTAGAACACAAGGTGGAGGCATAAACTATGGCTATCAGAGCAAAAAAACTCCAGCCTGCTAAAACTCAGGCTATCGAAGCAACAAAAGAAGCTTTTTCAGCATACAATGACTTCATTTTTGCTGATTACCGTGGTTTGACTGTAGAACAGATTACTGCTCTGCGCGACAAGCTCCGCGAAAAAGAAGTACCGCTCAAGGTTGTTAAGAACAACTTTGCTCGTGTTGCTTTTGAAGAAATGAAGGTTGAAGGCGTTGCTGACTACCTTACCGGTCCGACTGTTGTTGCAATGGCAAAGGAAGATTCAAACGAAGCTGCAAAAGTGATGTTTGACTTTGCAAAAGACACACCGGCTCTTAAGGTAAAAGGTGCTTACGTCAACAAAGAAGTATATGATGCTGCAAAAATCGAAGCCTTCTCAAAGGTTCCGGGAAAGAAACAGCTCATTGCAATGCTCATGTCTGCTATCAACGGTCCGGCACAGAAACTTGCTGCTACCTTGCAGGCTTACGTGGACAAAAAACAGGCAGAGGGTGGCAACTAATCGTTGCATAAACACTTTTCTGTTTATCAGCTGTTTAGCTGATACGCATGGTCAGGCTTCATTGCTGTCGACTGTCCGTGCAAATATTTTACAGCGGGCTTAACGGCATAGTTTGTGTCGTCCGCTAAAAAACATTTTGGCTCAAAATGAGCCTATGCCTATGGAGAAGATAATATGGCAGCTCTTACAAATGATCAGATTCTTGATGCAATCGCAT
>CALAEZ010000183.1 GCA_937891125.1 uncultured Treponema sp.
CTTTGACGGGGAGCCATTTACTCCTACGGATGAGGATTTTTCTGTTTCACCGGGAGAACACACGGTACGCTTTATCATTGGTGACTACGAGATTACCAAAACGGTCAGTGCCGTCAATGGTCGCAGCTACACGGTAAACTTTTCGATAGACGCCACTGTTTCTGAATCTGACTAGCGCGCTGCAACCTCTCGCAAAACCGCCGTTGTCATTTCTGCTGTTTTTTCCCAGCTAAAGCGTTTTGTCCACGCAATGCCACCCGCAATCAATCGCTCCCGTTCAGCTTTATCGAGTGCAAGCGTTTCCATTGCCAAAGCAATATCTTCAATGTTGTCAGCATCAAAATACAGCGCATTGTTTCCCGCAATTTCTGGAAGCGCACCACTTTTTGCACACGCAACGGGAACGCCTGTTGCCATAGCCTCAAGCACGGGTAGCCCTACTCCTTCGCCAACAGCAGGAAACAGACAGCCATCACTTCCTGAATACAGCGCAGGAAAATTTTCGTGGGGAAAAAAACCGGTAATGAAAATGTCAGAAGCGGCATGAGAAGCAAAGGCTGCCTTGTGCACCTCATCGGAATACGGTCCATCGCTTCCTGCAAGTACGAGCCGATGCGGTAAATGTGTTTTGTCCTTAAACAGCGTAAAAGCTTTAATAAGCTCAACATGTTTTTTTGAGCTTGCGTTTAAGCGTGAGGCGTAAATAAAATACGGGCGCTGAATGGCAAAAGGCTTTATATCAACAAGACTCGGTGACAAAAGCTCCTGTGGATAAAACAGCGAATGATTGATTCCATTGTGGATGACAACAATTTTTTCGTTTTTTACGCCGAGCTTTTCTAAATCCTTACGAATGAACTGACTGGGAACGATAACGCGGTCAGCTTTTTTGAGACTCCGCTGTATGCTTACCGAAAGCACCTTTGCTTTATTTTCTGCAAGCAGGTTTGAAACGACATCATTGACGACGGCAACGCCTGGCACACGAAACGAACTTGGCAGATAATGCGCACCCGCTGCATACAGCACTGCGTCATAGCTTTGTCTGTGTGCAAAGCTGTTAGCAAAACACTTGTGCCAAAAGCGAAGGGGAAAAAGTCCCTCAACAGACGAAAGCGCCTTATAGGTTAGATTTTGCTCGCTTCCAAAAATGTAGCGGTCGATTTCTGCGCCAAAAAGCTCGTAGGTAATTTCATCGGTGTTCTGAAAATTGGCAGTAAGAGAAGAAAGATATGAGCCGAGCCCTGAACGGCCATGATTACAGCCAAATGTGTCTATTCCGACTTTCATAATACGTCATTGTAGCATTTGAACTTTTTTTTTGCTATACTCTTTTGCTATGGAACAGAAAACATTTTTTGACGTGTCAGATTCTATTCGTGAGCGCTTACAGGCTCAGGGCATTACTCAGCCGACTGCCGTACAAGAGCAGGCTATTCCTGTTATTAAAGCAGGCTCCTCCGTTGCATTTCAGAGTGAAACAGGAACAGGAAAAACGTTTGCGTATCTTATTCCACTGGTGCAGGCGATTGAATCTCTCTCTGATGCTGAAAAAAAAGAAATAAAGCTAGTCATTGTGTCTCCGACGCATGAGCTTGCCTCCCAGATAAAAACACAGGTTCAGATGATAAGCGACGTAAAAACAGCCCTCCTTATTGGCTCTGCACCCATAAAGCGCCAGCTTGAGCTTTTGAAGGAAAAGCCTGCTGTCGTCATTGGGGGAGCCTCCCGTTTGCTTGAACTGTATTACTTAAAAAAGCTCAAGCTCGAAGGGGTACAAGCGCTTGTTTTAGATGAAGTTGACCGACTGCTTTCTCGCGAATTGCGAGATGACACGACCGCGCTTGTTACACTGCTAAAAAAAGCACAGCTCATTGCTAACAGTGCAACAATCACAGAGAAAACCGTTTCAATTCTTTCATCAAGTCACGAAAGCGAAGTTACTCCACTCTTTTTACCCCCCGAAGATGTGCTCAAAAAGCGCATAACACATGTAGCACTCCTTGCCGAACAGCGTGAAAAGATTGACATGCTTCGTAAGCTTCTGCTTGCTGAAAAGCCTACAAAGGCACTCATTTTTACGAGCCGCTTAGATCAGGTTGCAAACATTACGGTAAAGCTCAAATACCATAACGTTTCCTGCGAAGGGCTGCACGCAAAGCTAAGTAAACAGGAGCGAAAATCAATCATCGACCGCTTTAGAAGTGGCAAATGCTCCCTGCTTATTACGAGTGATTTAGCTTCACGTGGGTTAGACATTCCCGATGTTACGCATATTATTCAGATGGACATGCCGTCAAACGATGACTTTTTTATTCATCGAGCAGGCAGAACGGCTCGCGCTGGCAAAACAGGAACAAATATCGTGATAGGCGATGCGTACGAAATGCGAAAATATGCCGCACTTGAAAAGCGGCTCGGGCTTACCGTCTACCCAAAAATGCTCTACAAGGGAAAGCTTGTTGCGCCAGAAACCGTTATGCCGCCTGCCGCTCCCATAGAAACGAACTAATGCTTGTGCTATACTCTGAGCCATGAGTTATGGTTTTTTTCGTGTGGCAGCAGCAAGTCCTGTTGTTACCGTTGCGGACTGCATGGCAAATGCAGATGCGATTATTGCATTAGCAGAGGAAGCGCAGGATCACGGTGCACAGCTGATTGTATTTCCTGAGCTGTGTATTACCGGCTACACGTGCGGCGATTTGTTTGAGCAGCGTACATTACAAGAGGGTGCTCGCAGAGCGCTCCTGCATATTGCAGACGAAACACTTTCCCTTAAGGCGATTATTGCAGTCGGTCTTCCCCTTTCGTTTCAAGGGGCGTTATACAATGTCTGTGCACTGCTTCATCACGGAAAGATTGTAGCTGTTATCCCCAAAACTTTTATTCCTACCTACAGCGAATTTTACGAGCGACGGCAGTTTGCGCCTGCACGCGAAGAGCTTTGCTCTGTCTGGCTTGATGAAGAAAATCCTGCCGTTCCCTTTGGAACGGGCATCATAATTCAAGACTGCAAAAATCCGCTCTTTGCGCTCGGTGTTGAGCTGTGTGAAGATGTGTGGACGCCGCTTTCCCCGTCTACAGCGCTTGCGCTTTCGGGAGCTACCGTTATTGCAAACCTCAGCGCCTCAAACGAAATTATCGGGAAATCAAGCTACCGAAGACTGTTAATTGCCTCCCAAAGCGCAAAGCTGTGTGCTGGCTACGTGTACGCAAATGCTGGTAACGGAGAAAGCACGACCGACATGGTGTTTAGCGCACATAATCTTATTGCAGAAAACGGCAGCATCCTCGCAGAGTCAGCGCTGTTTTCCCACGGCTGTACGTATGCCGATTTTGACTTAGAGCGTATTGACCAGGAGCGTAAACGCACTACAACGTTCTTCGACAGCGCTGAACGCTATCGTGCTTTGCACAAGCCGGAGAAGCAAACCTTGGTTATATCGCTTGCACTCGGTACAGACCGCCATTCCTGCGATGAAACGGGCGGAATCTTACGTACCATTTCACCAGCGCCGTTTGTGCCAGAACAGGAGCGAGAACGAAGCGAGCGAAGTCGTGCGGTCATCGAGCTGCAGGCGCAGGCACTTACAAAGCGGCTTTTGCATACCCATGCCAAGGGCGCCGTTATTGGTCTTTCTGGCGGCTTAGACAGCACGCTTGCCCTGCTTGTGACCGTCCGCGCCTTTGCGCTTGCAGGGCTTCCTGCAGCCACGATTTCTGCCATTACCATGCCGTGCTTTGGCACAACAGGGCGTACTCTTACAAATGCGCGAAAGCTTGCCGCTTGCACGGGGGCTACCCTTTCTGAAATTCCTATTGCAGCAAGCGTTCGGCAGCATTTTCAAGACATTGGACAGGACGAAAGCGTGCATGATGTGACCTACGAAAACTGCCAGGCACGCGAGCGGACGCAGGTGCTGATGGATATTGCGAACAAGGAAAACGGCATTGTGATTGGCACGGGCGATTTAAGCGAGCTTGCGCTTGGCTGGGCGACCTACAACGGCGACCACATGAGCATGTACGGCGTGAACGCGTCGATTCCGAAGACGCTGGTGCGCCACTTGGTCAACTGGTTTTCCGATGACGCAGACGAAAAAAATCAGCACACGCTTGCAAATGTGCTGCGGAATATTTTGAACACGCCGGTAAGCCCTGAGCTGCTTCCCCCCGACGGAAAAAATATCTCGCAAAAGACAGAAGACATTGTCGGTCCGTATGAGCTGCACGACTTCTTTTTGTACTATGTGCTTCGCTTTGGCTTTAGCCCCGCAAAAATTTTTTACCTTGCCGAGCAAGCGTTTATCGCACAGCCTGCCGCGCGCGGAGAAAACGCCGTCTACGACAAGTCGACCATCAAAAAATGGCTCGTGTCGTTCTACAAGCGGTTCTTTGCGCAGCAGTTTAAGCGCAGCTGCCTTCCCGACGGCGCAAAAGTGGGTACGGTAAACCTAAGCCCGCGCGGAGACTGGCGTATGCCGAGCGACGCAAGCGCGCACCTGTGGGTAGCAGAAGCGGAAAAACTATAATGCTCTCCTACGAACACATCTACCACGCGGGAAATCACGCGGACATTGTAAAGCATCTTACGCTCACGCTGATTTTGGAGCGCCTGCGCACCAAGGAAAAGCCGTTCACCGTGTACGACACGCATGCGGGTTTCGGCGTGTATGATTTGACCGACGTACGCGCACAAAAAACAAATGAAGCGGAAAGCGGCGTGCGAAGGCTGCTTGCGGCAACCATGGCAAATGACGACACAATGCAGCCCGCAAACAGTGACGGCGCAGAGCAGACCGCGGAACAGATCACGGTGACTGCATCTTATGTTGCAGATGCGGTGGTTGCATTTACCAACACGTATTCTGTGAAGGAAGCGAAGCTGATTCTGAAGAAGACGGTAGCCGGCGGCAAGAACTGGGATGCGGTCAAGAGCCAGATCAAGTTTGAGATTTATGATGATACAAATACTTTGGTCACCACTGTTTTGGGTACGGCGCTTTCGGCTGACGGAACAGGCTACAGCAAGACTGTGACAGGCCTGACGGTGGGCAAAACCTACACGGTGAAGGAAGTTTGTGATGGCGAGGATACAAATTATACCCGCGAGACCAAGGTAAAGGTAGGCACCGGTGCCGAACAGGCGCAGGCAGGTGCTTGCGCTGATGTTGGCGCTCTCAGCCATGTCCTCCAGGGAAATGCTGGATCCATAGCTCTTTTCGATGTAGACCAATATCTTTTTGATGCGCAGCTCGTCCCGCTGGAAGGCGTTCGTGT
>CALAEZ010000184.1 GCA_937891125.1 uncultured Treponema sp.
GTAAAATACGTTACCGGTAAAGTTTCTGTGGGGCTGCCTGCAAGTATAGAATATGACGATTTAGTCGGCTTTGGTCAGTTTGGATTGCTCGATGCAATCAATAAATACGATCCGGAAAAAAATGTCAAATTTAAGACCTATGCGGTAACCCGTATTCGTGGTGCAATTTTTGATGAAATGCGGCAGCTTGACTGGGTGCCACGTAGTGTTCGCCAAAAGTCTCGTGAAATAGAAGATGTTATCGTTGAGCTTGAATCTCGGCTCGGTCGTCCTGCTACTGATGCGGAAATCGCAAAAGAAATGGACATGAGCGAGGAAGAGTTCCAGCAGACGGTTATGAAGGTGAGTGGCACGAGCGTGCTTTCCTTAAATGACGTCTGGTATTCAGGAGACGATAACGACCACATGTCCATTGGTGACAGCATTGAATCTCCTTCGAGCATGAACCCTGATGTGCATGTTGAACGCGAAGAGGTGCGCAAGGTCATTATTCAGGCAATAAACGAGCTTCCTGAGAAAGAAAAAATGGTTATCGTCCTCTATTATCATGAGGATTTGACATTCAAAGAAATTGGGCAAGTGCTTGATGTGAGTGAATCTCGTATTTCGCAGTTGCATACAAAGGCAAACCTGCGCTTGCGTGCAAAGCTGACAAATCTACGCAAAGGAATCTTTTAGCGCATGGTAACACTTGATTCAATACGTAAGGAAATGTCCGCGCAGCTAAAGGCTGATCAGGAGCTGCAGAGTGTTGAGGTGCAGGCTGACAGCCTTGATGAAGCACTTGCCGATGCGGCGGTTCAGCTTGAGTGTCACGTTACCAACCTTGAGTACGAGGTGTTAGAGCGCGGCTTTGAAGGCTTTATGGGGCTCGCAAAAAAACCGTGGCATATTCGCGCGTATCAAAATGCGGAAGCAGTAGCCAAAATTGCGAAAAAGCTTGCTGCAGGCGTGCTTTCAGAAGAAGAGCTTGCAGAGCAAAGCCAGAGCAATGATAAAAATGGTGCTTTTTATGTGCATCGCTTTGGTTCAGATATTATGCTTAAGGTCGAGCTCCCTGTTGGTAATGGAGAGCCGGTACAGGCTGCTGACATTATTGCCGCCGCACGGCGCTCAGATAACAAAAATCTTGATGAAAAGCGCATTACCCAGCTTGCAAAAGCAGGTACCGATGGTGCCTATGAGGTTGTCGGCGAGTACGAGCATAATCCGGCAGGAGACGCAATCTTTGTTGTTGAAATTGCAAAGGACGAAATGTCTGCAACGATTACCGTCAATCCGCCTATACAGGGTGGAGCGGACGTATCGCGCGAAATGATTATAAAGGCGCTCAATTCGCAGGGCGTGCGCTCAGACTACAGTGAAGAAGGCATTGATAAAGCTGTTGATACACCTGTGTATAATGAGCCGATGATTGTGGCGCAGGCTCCCGCTCCTATTGACGGAAAGGATGCGTATATGGTTTACGAGTTTGAAACTGACCGCTCTAAGCTTAAGGCTAAGGTGTCAGATTCGGGACAAGTAAACTTTAAAGAGCTTAATAACATTCAGAATGTTGTTGAGGGACAGCCGCTTGCGCATAAGGTTCCAGCAGAAAAAGGCAAGATGGGACATTCTCTTTTTGGACAGCCGTTTGAAGCAAAGGACGGCAAAGACATCCCGCTCCCGCTTGGTAGAAATGTCACGGTCGACAAAGATGGTCTTACGATTCTGGCTGCAACAAATGGGCAGTTCCTGTTTGTGAACGACAAGGTTTCTGTCGAGCCGGTTATGGAAGTTGACGGCGTAAACATCAAAACCGGTAATATCACCTTTAATGGCTCGGTTGTCTGTAAGGGCAACGTTGAGGACGGCTTTAATGTTAAGGCAAGCGGCAATATCGAAGTCTCTGGTGCTGTCGGTCGCTGTCACCTTGAAAGTGATGGCTCCATTATTGTTTCGCAAGGCATTATGGGGCGCGATGAAGGTGAAATCATCTGCGGTAAGACCCTGTGGGCAAAGTTTATTCAGAATACGCGTGTCTCTGTTGGCGAAAACGTTATTGTAACCGACTCTATTATGAATAGCGATGTTACTGCAATGAAAAAAATTGTTTTGCAGGGAAAGCGAGCGCAGATTACGGGTGGCCACCTGTTTGCAACCGAAATTATTGCCGCAAAAAATATTGGCTCAACGGGCGGCGGAACGGAAACCGTGCTTGAAGTTGGCTACGATCCAAAGGCAAAGCAGCGTCTGCTTGAATTACAGGATAAGCAGTCGGCAAATGCAAAAGAACTTGACGAGCTTGAGCTGAATATTGCAGCCCTTGAAAACTACAAGAAAGCTCGTCGCACGCTTCCAAAGGATAAGCAGGAAAATTTGGTGAATTCCACTAAGCGTCGTGATGAAATTCTAAACGAAAACGATGAGCTTAACGAGGAAATCGCAAAGATTCAGGCTCGTCTTCGCGAGCTCAAAGTTGTTGGCAAGGTTTCTGCAAGTGGCACTGTTTATGCGGGCGTAAAAGTGTACGTGCGTGATGAAAAGGACGAGGTGATTGCAGATACAAAGGCGGTAACTTTCTATTACGAGGATGGCTTTGTCCGCCGTGGTAAGTATGAGGAACCCGATTTAACAGGAGTACAGGGACCCGATGGCTATTCATCCAATTGATTTACAGACTATGTATTCTCAGATGAATACGGTTGCGAGAACCGTTGCTCACAACCAGCAGGGAGCGCAGCTTGCCGAGCAATTACAGGAAAATACGGTGATTCAGCAGAATATTGAGCAGGCGCAAACGGTAAAAAAGGCCGCTGATAGCGATGCTAAATCTGGAACCGTAAACGAAGACGGTCATCAGCGACAGGATACTCAGCAGCATGGTGGCAAAAAGCAGCAGTCAGAAGCGCTAGAGCCTGCCTCCCCAAAAAATGTCATTCGCGAATCGTATCTCGGTCAGCACATTGATATAACGAGGTAGCGCACGTGGTAATCCTTTTGTTAGCAGTTGCATTTTGTTTTTTGAATGTTGCACTGTGGGTCGTTATGCTGACTCGTTTTAAAAAGCTTTTTACCGCAGATGATATCATTGCCGAGTATCAGAAAGAGCTGCATAGCATGACGGTTGATGTTGACCAACATGCAAGTCGTACCATTTCAATTATAGAAAATGCAGAAAAAGAACTTAAAGCGCTTATTGCCGAGGCTGAGCGGCGCATAGTGCTTGCAAAAAATGAGCTTGCAAAGCAGGAACAGTCTAAGGCGCTTTTGCAGAGGCTGAATGCAAAGACAGCCCCCGCCGCGCGGCAAAAACAGTCTGCTCCTTCGCGTGCAGCTTCTGTCTACGCACAGGCACAGGCTGATTCTTCATACGCACTTACCGGCGCTGGTCGCAGGCAGGCTGCTGTGCAGGGAAGCCTTTTTGATTCTGACGAGCCGGTGAAAAACGAAACGCACATGCAGGAGCCGAATCTGTTTACTGTAAATCACAGCGGCGCCTCGTATGCCTCTGTTCCCGTTATTAGTCCCGATGTCTCTTTTGTAGAAAACCCCATCCGGCCGCAAAAGGATTTTAGCGAGCAGGTGCGCGAGCTTGCGTCTTTTGGTCATTCTGTCGATGAAATTGCACGTGCGCTTGAGCGTTCGACAACTGAGGTGCAGTTTGTCCTTGATATGGGCTTTTAGCTCCTGCACGCTTGTTGCCGCTATAACAGCAATTTAAAAATATTTTTTCATTTTTTCATTGTGTTTTCATTCGCCTTGGTATACAATTCACGTAGACTTTTTTAAGTCACATTACAGCTAATGTGTAAAATTATTTTTTTAGAGGAGTTCGCATGGACGTCCAGTTACAGGAATTGATTGATAAAATCAAGAAGGATGGGGTCGCCGCTGCCGAAGCTTCTGCTGCTGAAAAACTTGCCGCTGCCGATAAGGAAGCTGCAAAAATCATTGCTAATGCAAAAGAAGAAGCAGACAGAATCATTAAACAGGCAAAAGACGAAACAGCACGTATGGAAAAAGCGAGTGAGGATGCGATTGCTCAGGCAAGCCGTAACCTTGTGCTGGCATTCCGTAAGAGTGTAGAGGATGAGCTTTCTGCGCTTGTAAACGCAGAAACAGCAAAGGCGTATGACGCAAAACTGCTTGAAAAACTCATTCCAGAAACCGTAAAGGAATGGTGCAAGAAGACTGACGCAGGTGATGTTTCAGTGCTGCTTGCAGAAAAAGACTTGAAGGAACTTGATTCTGGTCTTCGTGCAGCTCTTAAGGCTGAAATTGCTAAGGGACTTACCCTTAAAGCCGGAAAATCATTAACCGGTGGATTCCAGATTGGTGTAAAGGACGGAGCAGCTTACTACGATTATTCTGCAGAAGCTGTGGCAGACTTGTTCTCAGCGTACCTTAACCCGCGTACCGCTGCAATTATGAAAGAGGCGGCAAAATAGTGAAGCAGTACTACCTTATGGCGCAGCTTCCGTCTTTTGTCGTTAGCGATGATAAGACTGAGCTCCCCATTACGGAAGCATACTTTACCGAACTCTGCTCGCGTTTCCTTGAAAAGGACGATTTGAAAACGCTTTCTACGCTTTCGCTCGAACCTCCAAGAGAAGCCGTTCCGACCGGCTCTGCATTTGTAGATGCTTGGTACGAAAAAGAACGCAGTCTGCGTGTAGCACTTGCGCAAATCCGTGCGCTGAACATGAAAAAGAAGTTCGACGCAAACGGCATTACGCTCGCTCCCGACGCAGTACAGGCAGCCCGCACTGCCGCTGGCATGGACAGTCCGCTTGCTGCGGAACAGTTCCTAAACCAGTATCGCGTAAGCGTTGTAGACAATCTTACACCGCTTGACGGCTTTTGCACCGACGCAGTATTTGCGTACGGCATTAAGCTTAAGCTTGCAGTGCGCATGAAGAAGTTCGATGCACAAAAGGGTATGACTTCCTACCACAAAATCTATGATAGTATACTCGGGGCAGATGCCAACGAGACTAAGGTCTCAGGAGAAACGAAATGACGGATACAAAAGGAAAAGTAGTCGCCGTTAATGGTAACATGGTTTCTGTCGAATTCGACGGCACCATTTCCATGAACGAAGTTGGCTACGTTATTGTTGACGGCACAAGCCTGAAAAGTGAGGTAATCCGTATCCGCGGAAATACTGCACAGATGCAGGTTTATGAAATGACAAAGGGCATTAAGTGCGGCGACACGGTAGAATTTACCGGTGACCTGCTTTCTGCTGAATTAGGACCGGGCCTGCTTGGTCAGGTCTATGACGGTCTTCAAAACCCGCTTCCACTGCTTGCAGAAAAAGCAGGCTACTTCCTTGAGCGCGGCGTATACGTAGACCCGCTTGATAAGACAAAGAAGTGGGCTTTTACGCCAAAATCAAAACCGGGCGATGTTGTGCGCCGCGGTGAATATGTGGGAAGCGTTCCGGAAGGTCCGTTTACGCATAAAATCTTCGTTCCGTTTGATATGTACGGAACATACACGGTAAAGGAAATTGCTCCGGCAGGCGAATACACGCTTACTGACACCATTGCAACCCTTACCGACGAAAAGGGCAAGGACTACAAAATTGGTCTTTCATTCCGCTGGCCGGTAAAGCGTGCTGTTGACTGCTATACCGAGCGTTTAGCTCCGACAGAGACCATGGGAACAAAGGTTCGCCTTATCGACACCTTTTTCCCAGTTGCCCGCGGCGGTACCTACTGTATTCCAGGACCGTTCGGTGCTGGTAAGACGGTTTTGCAGCACACCACATCAAAATATGCTGACGTTGACATTGTAATCATCGCAGCTTGTGGTGAGCGTGCAGGTGAAGTTGTTGAAACACTTACCGAGTTCCCAGAGCTTAAAGACCCGAAAACCGGTAAGTCACTTATGGAACGCACGATTATCATCTGTAATACGTCTTCCATGCCGGTTGCTTCCCGCGAAGCTTCGGTTTACACGGCAGTTACCTTGGCTGAATACTACCGCCAGATGGGCTTAAACGTCCTTATGCTTGCAGACTCTACCTCTCGCTGGGCACAGGCTATGCGCGAAATGTCTGGCCGCTTGGAGGAAATCCCTGGAGAAGAGGCATTCCCTGCATACCTTGAGTCAACAATCGCTTCATTCTATGAGCGTGCAGGTATTGTACGCCTCCGCGACGGTTCAACAGGTTCTGTTACAATTGGTGGTACTGTTTCCCCTGCTGGCGGTAACTTTGAAGAGCCAGTTACACAGGCAACTCTTAAGGTTGTTGGTGCCTTCCATGGTTTGAGCCGCGAGCGTTCTGATGCACGCCGTTATCCGTCAATCGACCCGCTTGATTCCTGGTCAAAGTATAAGCCATCGATGAATTCATCTTGGGTTGAATATGCCCGTAAACTTTACAAACGCGGTCAGGAAGTCAACTCCATGATGAAAGTTGTCGGCGAAGAAGGTACTTCACTTGAAGACTTTATCCTCTACCTTAAGAGTGAATTCCTTGATGCTGTTTATATGCAGCAGGAGTCATTTGACGAAATAGAAGGCGCCTCAAGCC
>CALAEZ010000185.1 GCA_937891125.1 uncultured Treponema sp.
CCCTTAAAGTATGGGCCTACAGGAGTGACTAAAATGCGGAACTGATATTCGTCAGCAGGTTTTACGCCGATTACGCTTGAAGAGCCGAACATATACGGGCGAATATAAAGAGTTGCTCCGCTTCCATACGGCGGAACCCAGTCGATATTTGCTTTTACGGTGTCAATAACAGCCTGAATCCACCGGTCTTTCGGGAACACGGGCATTTCAAGGCGTTCGCAGGAATCCTTCATGCGCTCTGCATTCAAGTCAGGGCGGAAGGTGACGATTTTTCCGTCAGCAGTTGTATACGCTTTTAAGCCTTCAAAGCAGGTCTGCGCATACTGCAGAACGCCCGCACATTCAGACATCGTAATCGTGTGGTCGCTTGTAAGCGTGCCTTCGTCCCACGCACCGTTTTTGTAATTTGAAACAAAGCTTTTGCTCGTTTCCATATAGCCAAAAGGCAGATTTGCCCAGTCAAGATTCTTTGCCATAAAATTACCTCGTTATTTGAATTTTACTAAAGTCACTGTAGCACTATTGAATATTTTGCGCAAGGAAAAAAACGGGCGGCAAGTCGCCGCCTCATAACAAGTTTTCCGAGTATTCGCTCGCGAATACTCGCTGAGAACGTGCGACAGGAGGTCGCTCCTCAAAAAAATGTTTACTCCTTTACTGCAGCTCCACCGAAGCTTGTAATCAGCGTGCGCTGCGTAATCACAAAGAAAATCACAAACGGAATCGCTACGATGAGCGAGCCTGCCGCAAAGGTCGTAAATTCATTTTTCTTGTCAGACACAAAGCTGAAAAGACCGAGCGCAAGCGTCTGTTTTTCTACGCTGCGGAGCACCATCTTGGGAAAAATAAAATCCATCCACGGCGCGGTAAAGCTTGTAATGCCCAAAAAAGTGATAATCGGGCGGGCAATCGGCATGATAATCTGCCAGAACGTGCGAAAATGCCCCGCGCCGTCAATGCGCGCCGCTTCATCCAGATTTTTAGACACCGTGTCCATGTAATTTTTCACCAGCCACGTGTTATAGGGAATGTTTCCCGCCGTGTAGACAAGCACGAGCCCCCAAAGCGTGTCTAAGCCCCCGACGCGCAGCAGAATCACGTAGATTGCAATCATGCCGACAAAGCTCGGGAAAATCTGCAGGATAAGAAGCGACAGTAAAAACGGCTTTTTGAATCTGAACTGAAAGCGGCTGAATACGTACGCTGCAAGAGATGCGATAATCACGGTTGCAAAGCTTGTTTCTAGGGAAATAATCAGCGTATTCAAAAACCAGCGACCGTAGTCGGTGCGCGTAAACAGATGTACAAAGTGCTCAAGCGTAAGTCCGTCCTTAAACGGCACAATATGCAGGCTTGCCATGCTGTTTCCCGGCGAAAATGCGCCAGAGACAACGTAGACAAGCGGGTAAATCACAAAAAACGAAATCACGCAAAAAAGCGCGTAGATGACAAACCGATTTACCGCATTAAATCTTTTTTCATGCATCATACCGAACCTTCCTTGTATGCCTTCGTGTTTCTGAAATTGAAGATTGCAAACGGAGCTAAGACAATAAAAATCATCACGGCAATCACTGACGCGTAGTTGTACTTCATAAGCGTAATCGTAAGCTTATAAATCCACGTCACCAGAATATCCGTGCCGCCAGCCATCGTTGTAGTGCTGTCGCTGACCGTCGGCGCGCCGCTTGTCAGAAAGTAGATTGCGCCAAAATTGTTTACGTTATGCGCAAAGCTCATGATGATAAGCGGCAGCGTCTGATAGAGCACGAGCGGCATCGTAATTTTTGTTAAAATCTGCGTTTTATTCGCGCCGTCAATGCGCGCCGCCTCGTTCAAATCCTCGCTGATGGCAGTCATCGTACCCATCGACAAAAGCATAAAATAGCCGAAGCCCGCCCACAGATTCACCATGACGCAGGTAAACTGCGCCATGACGGGCGACCCGAGCCACGGGACGGGCTGGCCTATAATGCCGAGTGCTACAAGCGTGCGGTTTACAACGCCGAATGTGCCGTTCAAAAGATTTTTCCAGACAAGCATGGAAACCACGCTCGGCACGGCGTACGGCAGAATAAAGATAAAGCGAAACACTGGTGCGATTTTTACGTGGATTTCATGCAGAAGGACGGCAATAATAAGCCCGCCGAAGTAGCAGGTAAACGTCGAAAGCACTGCCCACACGAGCGTCCAGAGCGCGACGCGGGCAAAACCGGCCGACCAGTTATTGTGTCCGCCTAAAAGCTCGGCAAAGTTTGCAAAGCCCACCCAGTCTACGGTGTTGTTCGGCGGAATATGCGCCGGGTCAGAATAATTGGTAAAGGCCACTAAAACGCTGAAAATGAGCGGAACGACCACAAAGACAAGCACCATCACAAAAGCGGGAGCCAGACCGAAAATCGGAAAGGATTTTCCCAGCGCGATGTTCAGCTGCTCGCCCTGCGTGCGCTTTTTTCCGCCGGTGCGGCAGTATTCGGCATAGCCTTTTTTTGCGCTCTTTACGCTCAGGTAGTAGACAATCGCAAAAATCACCACGAGCGCCAGAAAGAGAATGCCGTCAATCAGCATGAAGATTGAGTTGTCGCGCATTTTTATCGGAAGCTCCGGGTGCGGACTTCCGAGCGTAATCATACCGATAAGCTTTTTTACCGTTACGGGAAGCAGCAAAAGAAAGCAGACTTCACAGAGCGCAAAGAACACACCCTTTACGTAGTCGCCAAGGCAGGCTATGTGCGCGACTCCCATAAAGCAGCAGGCAAGGCGCGAAACTCGCTTTGCGGCGCTGCCGTCAGTCGGAATACTTTTCATTTTTTACTCGCTATTTACTAGTAATCGCGGCGTCGCAGGCATCAAGTTCGGTCTTTACGTCTGCGCCGTCCCAGATATTCTTGCTTGCGTTGTTCATTGCTTCCCAGTACATGCCCATCTCAGGGATTGACGGCATGGGGAACGCATACGAGAGTTGCTCTAAAAAGCCTTTGACGTACGGGCTTTCTACGACAACGTTTACCGACGGCAGTGCTCCGGTAATCTTAAAGCGCAAAACCTGCATCTCGTCGCTCATCAAAAAGCGTGCAAAGTCGTTTGCTTCTGCCGGATGGTCGGTGTAGGCAGAGACGAACATCGTTCTAGTGCCGCTGAAAGAAGAAGCTGGCTTTGTGTTTCCCGGAAGAGCAGGAAGCGGAGCAACTCCAAAGTCAAGGCCTGCCTTTTCAAAGGCGACCACGTTCCAGAGACCGGTAATGTACATGGCAGCATTGCCGCTCTGGAATGCGCCGTCAACAGTCGCCGTATCAAGATCAGCGGCAGGAACGTCAAGCACGTCGCGAAGTGTCTTAAAGAACGTCATGCCGCTTACTGACTGCTCTGAGTTGATGTTGGAATGTGCACTGTCATCGCCGGCCGCACCAAACAGGCGGTTTCCGTCGCTGGTTGTAAAGATAATCGTGTAATAAGCATTTCCCACATCCATTATAAAGCCGTACTTTCCGCTGTGAGTGGCATTAAAGGAAGCCGTCCAGTCTTTCAGCGCCTCCCAGGTCTTAGGTACCTCCTCTTCGTCAATAAGCGCCTTGTTGTAAAAAAGTGCGTAGGTTTCCGCGCTCACCGGGTAGCCGTACATAACGCCGTCTTTAGTAAGCGCCTGCACGCAGCTAGAAAGCGCGTGTGCCTTTACGTCCTCAGGATTTGCGGTCGGTAAGACGTGGCCGCCGGTGACGAGCGAGCC
>CALAEZ010000186.1 GCA_937891125.1 uncultured Treponema sp.
GAAAAGCATCAAAAAATTCAAGGAAAGTGAAAATTCGCGGCTATTTAAATAGCATGAGAGTTTTAAAATTACACAGTTGTTTTATTTTAAGTTTTCTTGTTTTGTCCTGCCAAATCATGCAGTCAAATCTTTTTGCCCACTCCTTAATTCTTTATTCAGGCTTAAATCTTAAAGTTAAAGAAAAAATAGATGAAAAAAAAGATGAAACTGATTTTGATTTTCAATACAAGGCAGATTTAGGCCTTTGTACAACGGCAAGAGCAAAAAGCGGGCAAAGCCTGTCCTGTATTTTTTCGTGTAGCACAAAAGATTTTGAATCCTATGCAAAAAGCTACGGTTTTTCCCTAAAGCCCTTAGATTCAGATTGTCCTATAAGTTTGACTGTAAATGGGGGGAGTTTATCTTTTTTAGGGCCAGTTTCGCTGATGAAATCCCCCTCCCTTACTTTTTCCTCTTCCCTAAGAAAAAGCATAAGCCTGCCCCTGTCTATTGGTGGAAGTTTGCCTTCGTTTTCCGGCTCCCAAAAAGAGGATGCCCTCTTTGCTTCTTTAAAAGACACTTACTATACCCCAAAAATAGAAGCGGGGCTTTTAAAATCAGGGGGGTATTTTCTTTGCGCTTCAAAAAATATTCCTTTTCCTCACTTTTTCAGCCTGCACTTTTCTGCTGCAACGGGAAGTTTTTTGTATGGCAGGGAGGCGGGAAAATCTTGGTTCTCAAAAAGTGGGAACTTCATGCAAGACTTCTACTCTGCTTCTTGTGCTTGTGCGGCAATAAAAAGTCCCTGCCTTTCAGCAGCATTTACCTTTGGCGCAAACCAGAACCCTTTTGGTGGCACTTTTCTTTGGACAAAGGATTCCATTTTGTTAGGGCAGGGGTATTTTCGCTTGGGAGCAAATTTCTTTCTTGCGGATTCAGCTTTAATCACAGCCTCCGGAAAGTCTTTGGGAATACGGATGCAGTATAATGTAAGCCCACAGTTTATTGCGAATTTTTCTTTGCTGACCGTCCCCTGCCTTTTTAATGCGGGCTTAGCTTTTCAGCAGGATTTTTTATCTGATGGGAAGCGGAAAAAGCGTGTGCGAAGCGATTTAGCCTTTCACTTTCCTGCAAGTAGCATTTTGCTTTCCGGCAAGGTGGATGAAAAATCAAGTAAAAGCCTTTCCGCTTCTTTTTCAAAAAAAATTAAGCTTTTTACCCTTAGAAGCTCTTTTAAGGGGCTTTTTTCTGATGGCAAAAAAACTTTTACCCTTTCACCCTCAATTTCGCTTGCCTTAAGGAAAAAATACTTTATTTTTAGGGGGAATTTATCATTTATCGGCGGTTTGACCTATTGAATTAAATCTTAATTTCTACTAATATATAGCGAATATTGTTTTTGAATTTTTTTTTGAGAGGTACACAATATGAGCTTTGATATTACAAAAGTACGTAATATCGGTATCAGCGCCCACATTGACTCCGGTAAGACAACCACGTCAGAACGCATCCTGTTCTACTGCAACAAGATTCATGCGATTCACGAAGTTCGTGGTAAAGACGGCGTCGGCGCAGTTATGGACAACATGGAACTGGAACGCGAACGCGGCATCACCATCCAGTCAGCAGCTACTCAGGTTCAGTGGAAAGACATCACGATTAACCTGATTGACACCCCCGGACACGTTGACTTTACCGTCGAAGTCGAGCGCTCACTGCGCGTTCTTGACGGTGCTATTATGATTTTGTGTGCTGTTGCAGGCGTTCAGTCACAGTCAATCACTGTTGACCGCCAGCTTAAGCGTTACCATGTACCCCGCATCGCATTTGTAAACAAGTGCGACCGCCAGGGTGCAAACCCGATTCGCGTCTGCCTGCAGCTGCGCGACAAGCTCGGTTTGAACGCTCACATGGTTGAGCTTCCAATCGGTCTTGAAGACAAACTTGAAGGCGTTGTTGACTTAGTCGGCATGAAGGCTATCTACTTTGACGGCGAAAACGGCGAAAACCTGCGCATTGCAGAAATTCCTGCAAACATGAAAGAACAGGCTGCCGAATACCGCGCAAAGCTTCTGGACGCAGTTTCTAACTTTGACGATGAGCTTATGGAGCTCTTGCTCGAAGAAAAAGAGCCGACCGAAGAGCAGATTATCGCAGCTATCCGCAAGGGTACGCTTGCAGAGCAGTTCGTAGGCGTATTCTGCGGTTCAGCACACGTCAACAAGGGTATTCAGCCGCTTCTGGACGGTGTTGAGCGCTACCTGCCCAACCCCACCGAAGTTCACAACTACGGTCTGGATTTGGACAAGAACGAAGAGCAGGTTGAGCTTTTCAACGTGCCGGATAAACCGACTGTTGCTCTCGCATTCAAACTTGATGACGGTCAGTTCGGTCAGCTCACCTACATCCGCGTCTATCAGGGCCGCGTTGTTAAGGGCATGGAACTCTACAACACCCGCTCAAAGAAGAAGTTCAAGGTCGGTCGTCTTGTCCGCATGAACTCTGCAGCAATGGAAGATATTTCAGTCGGAGAACCTGGCGACATCTGTGCATTGTTCGGCGTTGACTGTGCTTCTGGCGACACATTCTGTGGCGAAGGCATCAACTACGCTATGACATCAATGTTCGTTCCGAACCCGGTTATTTCTGAAGCTATCGAGCCGGTAAATAAGAGCGATGCAGCTAACATGTCTAAGGCTCTTAACCGCTTTACTAAGGAAGACCCGACATTCCAGACCTACGTTGATCCGGAATCAAACCAGACCATTATCAAGGGTATGGGCGAGCTTCACCTGGCAGTTTACGTAGAACGCATGAAGCGCGAATACAAGTGTGAAGTTAAGGTTAGCCAGCCACAGGTTGCTTACCGCGAGTCTATCACACAGAGAGCTGACTTCAACTACACGCACAAAAAGCAGACTGGTGGTTCAGGTCAGTACGGTCGCGTAGCTGGCTTTATGGAGCCAATCAGCGAGAAAGACTACGAGTTCGTAGACTCAATCAAGGGCGGCGCTATTCCGAACGAATACATTCCGTCTTGTGACAAGGGCTTTAAGAAGGCAATGGAAAAAGGCTCTCTTATCGGAGCTCCAGTTGTTGGCGTAAAGTGTACAATCAACGATGGTCAGTACCACCCGGTTGACTCTTCAGATATCGCATTCCAGACTGCAGCTATCGGCGCATTCCGCGAGGGCTACGCAAAGGCAAAACCTGCAATTCTTGAACCGATTATGAAGGTTTCTATCGAAGGTCCGACTGAGTTCCAGGGCAACATGTTCGGTCTTATCAACCAGCGCCGTGGCGTTATCGTGGACTCAAGCGATGAAAACAACATGTCTACCGTAAACGCAGAAGTTCCGCTTTCAGAAATGTTCGGCTTCTCAACCATTCTGCGCTCTTCAACACAGGGTAAAGCTGAATTCACCATGGAATTCCTGAAATACGGTCGCGTTCCAAACGCTATCGCTGACGAAATGATTAAGGAATACGCCGCTAAGCGTAAGGCTGGCGAAATCTAAGGCTCTCGGAGGCTCATAATGGATAAGAAAGATTTGTATGAAAAAAGCACCATCCGCCTCTTTGACGAGGCTGTTGGCGGCGGCTTAAAGGCTGGCGAGCTAGGTCTGATTTCTTCTAAGAAGGGATTGGGAAAAACAGCTGTGCTCGTGCAGTTCGGCATGGACACCCTGCTTGAAGGCAAGCAGCTTGTTCACGTAAGCTTTGATGTACACTCTTCAAACGTCATCTCTTGGTATGACGGCATTTTCTCTGAAATTGCAAAGAAGAAGAACATTTCCAACAGCGCAGAGCTGAAGGAAGACGTTGTACGCAACCGCACTATCCTGAACTTTAGCCTGGACAACTTCTCAGTAACGAAGGTTGTTTCTACGCTTAAAGCACTGAAGGCTGGCGGCATTGAAGTTGCCGGCGTTGTGATGGACGGCGTTGACTTTGCAAAAGTAAGCGAAGACGATGTAAAGGCAGTAGCAGAGTACGCAGCAAGCGAAAAGGTTGCTGTCTGGACATCTGCAACTGCAGAAGGCAGCAAGCTTTCTGACAGCGTGCCTGCGAATCTTGAAAAATACTTTGCAGCAGTCGTTCACCTTGACCCGTCAACAGATGGCGTCGGGGTAAACGTGCTTAAGATGCGCGACCAGAAAGATCTGGGCAGCGTCTTGAAGCTGGACGCAAAGACATTGCTCTTTACCAAGAACAAATAACAGCCGTATGGCATAAAAAAGCACCTGTTGCATATTGCGCAGGTGCTTTTTTGTTACTCGCGCACTTCGCAATTTTCCGGTTGCCTACGGCAACCAATCACTCTGCGCCAGTGCAGGGGCACTGGCGAG
>CALAEZ010000187.1 GCA_937891125.1 uncultured Treponema sp.
GCTGGAGCGGCAGCATAATAAGCGAAAACAAAACCGTTTGGCAGATTCCTTTAAACAGAAATGCAATAAAAGCGTTTCCAAAGTGTTTTGCCACAGCTTGATTAAGGCTTTTAATTAAATATTTTAATTCCATGCAGGCAGTGTAGCAAAAATATGCGCTTTACTCAAACAGCTTACTCAAACAGCTCGCGCTGAGAGCCGACAACCGTAATTCCGGCACATTCGTGCGTGCTTAAGCGGATGCCGAGCGTCTTTAAGCCCTTTTCTGCAAAGTCCTCGGCCTTAAACTTTTCTTCGGTCGTCTTAACGCGCGGCTTTTTCTCGTACTGCAACGTAAACTCAAACTTTTCGCGCGTGTCTACGTGCAGCACTTCCATGCCGTCGGGAGCCAAAAAGTAGTCGCGGTTCATAATCCAGCTGGGGATGCGGCATCTTTTTATAAACGCGTACTTTGTTTTCGGGTCGCGGAAAATCACCGTAAAGAGCACTTTCGGAATGGCGTCCTTGTCGGCAAGGCGGCAGAACCACATGCCTTTGTCGATAAAAAGCTTATCCGGCACATCGCAGACCGTGTACATGCCGTTTTTGCGCACGTACAAAATGCGGTCGTATGGAGAGACCTTCATAATCTCCTGCCCGCCAGAAACATTCAAGCCAAGGTAGCCCTTCTCGTCGTAGCGAAGGCTCTGGTCGCTCTTTACCACTTCCTTTACGTCAACCGCGCTGAATTTCTTAATCATCGTGTGGCGCGCTAATTCCTTGTCCTTAAATTTTCCAAGCACGTCGCCTAAATACTCAATTGCGCAGGCAGTCAGATTCTTGAGTTTCTTTGCAATCTCCTTGAGCTTTGCGTTAATTTCCTTGACTTCGGCGCGATTTTTGTTGATGTCGTACAGCGAGATGCGGCGGATTGGAATTGCCAACAGGTGCTCCACATCTTCTTTTGAAATCTCGCGGACAAGCTCCGCCTTAAACGGCTCAAAGCCGTCTACAACAGCCTTTACGACTGCACTTTGAGTCTTCATCTCTTCAATGCGCTTGTAAATGCGCTCTTCAATAAAAATGCGCTCTAAGGTACGCAGATGCAACTTATCGGTCAGCTGTCCGCGCTCAAACTCCAGCTCGTCTTTTATAATGCCGGTAAGCTTTCTTGCATAGTACTTGATAATTTCTGTTGCCGTCATGGCAACCGGCATGTTGTCCTTAATGACAAGCATCTGGCAGCTGATGGACTTTTCGCAGTCAGTAAATGCGTAGAGAGAGTTTACGACATCCTTTGCGTACACACCGCGCGGAAGCTTTATTTCAATTTCGCAGTGATCGGTAGAATGGTCGTCCACCGAGCTGATTTTGATTTTGCCCGCCTTGTAGGCGTTATCAATGCTGTTTAAAAGTGCTTCTGACGTTGTATCAAGCGGAAGCTCGGTAATGACTATTTTCTTTTCGTCGCTCGTATCAAACACGGCGCGCGTAATGATTTTTCCGTTTCCGTCGTTGTAGTTAGAAACATCGATTAAGCCGCCGGTCGGCACATCAGGGTAAATCTGAAAGCTTTCTCCCTTTAGGCATTTAATTTCTGCGTCCAGCACTTCCTTTATGTTGTACGGCAAAATCTTTGTGCTCATGCCGACGGCTATTCCTTCCGCGCCGATAATGAGCGCAACGGGAATCTTTGCCCGGAATACCTCCGGCTCAGTGCTTCGTCCGTCGTAGTTAGGAATGTAGTGCGTGACGTGCGGATTGGTGACAAAGATGGTTTTTGCAAGCGGATTTATGCGGCATTCAATGTAACGGCCGGCAGAGGCTGAGTCGCCGGTGAACATGTTTCCGAAGTTCCCCTGCGTTTCCAAAAAGATGCTTACCCACTTTTCGCGCGGCTCAGTCTGATAAAAAAGCCCGCGGTTTGCCATGGTAACGACCGCGCCGTAAATGGACGCGTCTCCGTGCGGGTGATACTTCATCGTCTGACCGACCACATTCGCCACTTTCTGAAAGCGGCCGTCGTCCATCTCAAAAAGCGTATGCATAATGCGCCGCTGAACCGGCTTAAGCCCGTCCTCAAGGTCAGGAATCGCGCGGTCACGGATAACATAACTCGCGTACTCAATAAAGTTTTTGTCAAATAAGTTTTTTACGTATGCCATATTTCTCTCTTTTTGGGGAGTTCCCCAAGCCCCCGTTTATGTAGGGGAAAAGCCTTTCCCCTAGTTCGCACTCCGTTGCTCACATACCCCATTCTCCTAGGGGCAAGCCCCTAAGACCCCATTTTATTTAGGGGTGCCCACCCCCCAAGAAACCCGCACAGGTTTATAGAATCTGCTTTTCTCTAAGATATGATTCGAATTTCTCGTCAGAAATAACTTTATCATAACTGCTTTTTACTTTTCCAAGCGCAATGTCTTCCGTCAAATCTGAAATAAACTTTCTGAAATCGGGAGAATCTTCGGAAAGTCGGTCGAGCGTATCCCAATCAATAGTTTCATTATAGCGAGCAGCGCAGACAATTTCTGAGTCTGCAATGTTATTTGCATTCAGCGTAATAATACCTATTCCGAATGCATTGGAAAGTCGCTGCAACTCATTCTTAAATTCCGGGTCGCCAGCAATTTTCAGGCAAACCAGATAGCCTTCATTTGCCCAGCTTGAATTAGAAACAGCCTGAAAAAAACTCTGGCGGAGATTTCCATAATCAAGATGCTTTTTCATTTCAAATGAAAAGAGCTTTATTGTGCTGATATTGAGCGCTACCTGCAACCTCATCGTCTCTTTTGCATAATCGCCAAACGGGAAGTACACGCCGACAATATCAGGATGCAGCCACTCGTTCGCCCCCTTTACTTTTCTAACTGAGTTCTCTTGATAAATCGTTTTCGCGTAGCAGTGAAAATGAGCATTCTCATGCACGTATTTTACCAAAAGCGGATGCAAATCGCGTTCGTTAAAGAGGCTCTTATTGTATTTTTTCTGTTCACGCTCATTCTTTCGTTCAATTTCTGCTTCTATCGCACCATCTGACACATCAAGCGAACGCAAAATAAAGCGAGACGGACGTTTGGAAACCTGACGAAAACAGCTTTTTTCACCATTTTCTTTTGCATCAACATACAACCGGGCACCAACCGTCGCTGCAGGAGTTTTTCCTGACGTACCAAGTTTTTTATCTAAGCCCATTTCACAGGCTTTTTCCCAAATTTCGTCTGCGCCCATGGGATTCTTTGTTTCGTTAAAAACATCGATTATCAAATCAAAAAAAGTGTATTGTTTTTCCATTTTCTCTTATTCCACTCCCAATTCTTTCAAAAAGTACCGCAGCGAGCAATACTTGAATCGAGGGTTTTCTGGAATTGCAGAATTTTTCTTATGGCGGATAACGTCTTTTTTATAATCCGCTATTATTATGAATTTCTTTTTGGGATATTTTCGAAAAAGATAAAAGAGCATTGGCAAATTATCAACAGGAGTAATCGCCTTTGGCTTATTCTTTGTAAGATACCCGAGACGTGTGCCCTTTCCGCCTGCCTGAACAATTATATAATCCATTTTCACACCTTCTGATTTTAGTTTCACTGTCTGTAAACTTTTTATCTTATTAAATTATATCAAAAACGTTATGGAATGACAAGAGAATGGGTGCTTACCGACAACATAACCCCTGCCGGACTGCCGCACAGATGATGCTCGAATCTATGCCGGAAACACTGAAACAGATATTCCCCGGAAAATAAAAACGGCAGCAATAAATCTTTCGATTTAAAGCCACCGCCTTAAGATCATTTGCGGGAGTGTAAAATAATTTGTGTAAGTTCCTA
>CALAEZ010000188.1 GCA_937891125.1 uncultured Treponema sp.
TCTCGCGCGCCCGCTCGTCCGCCTCGTCCTTGAACTGGGCTTCGATCTCCTTGATCTTGACGGCCATCTCGTGGGTG
This sequence comes from uncultured Treponema sp., assembly GCA_937891125.1. GTDB lineage: Bacteria > Spirochaetota > Spirochaetia > Treponematales > Treponemataceae > Treponema_D. The sequence goes on from CALAEZ010000188.1 coordinate 78, forward strand.
ACCTCGTCGCGGACGTCGGCGATGATGTGGGCCTTCGCCTCCTCCACGGTGAAGCCGGAGATCTTCTCGAGCATCTCCAGCTGGCTCTTTTTCACCATGCGGGCCTCTTCCAGCTGGGCGTCGGCCTCCTGCAGCTTGCGGTTGAGGTTTTCGGTCTTCTTCTTGATGTCCTCAATGTTGTCGCCTTTGAGTGCCTCTTTCAAGTCATTCAAAGCAGCCTCGATGGAACTCTTGTCTGCGGCAGACACCTTGTCACCCAAGTCTTTGAGCGTCTTTTCGGTGGAATACACAAGACTGTCGCCTTCGTTCTTGGCATCAACAGCCTCGCGTTTCTTCTTGTCTGCCTCAGCATTTGCCTCTGCGTCCTTAACCATGCGGTTAATTTCGTCTTCTGACAGGCCGCTTGAAGAGGTAATCTTAATCTGCTGCTGCTTACCGGTGCCCATATCCTTTGCAGAAACCTGCACGATACCGTTTGCGTCAATGTCGAAAGTAACTTCAATCTGCGGAACGCCGCGCGGAGCTGCCGGAATGCCGACAAGGTCAAAGTTTCCAAGCGTGCGGTTCTGAGCTGCCATTTCGCGCTCACCCTGCAAAACGTGGATAGAAACTGCGGTCTGTCCGTCAGCTGCGGTAGAGAAAATCTGGCTTTTGCGGGTCGGGATTGTGGTGTTGCGCGGAATGAGCTTTGTCATAACGCCGCCCATAGTCTCGATACCCAGTGAAAGCGGTGTAACGTCCAAAAGAAGCACGTCCTTTACGTCGCCTGCCAAAACGCCGCCCTGAATTGCAGCACCGACGGCAACTGCTTCATCCGGGTTTACGCCCTTTGAACCTTCCTTGCCGAAGATTTCCTTAACGATTTCCTGTACTTTCGGCATACGGGTTGAACCGCCGACAAGCAGAACCTCATCGATTTTGTCCGCAGTGATTTCTGCGTCTGCCATAGCCTTGCGGCACGGCTCTTTTGTGCGCTCAAAGAGGCTGTCGGTCATGCGCTCAAAGTCTGCGCGGGTAAGGCTCTTCTGCAAGTGTTTAGGACCGGTTGCGTCTGCGGTGATGAACGGCAGGTTGATGTCAACACTTGTCTGGTTAGAAAGGCTGATTTTTGCGTTTTCAGCAGCCTCGCGAAGACGCTGCATAGCCATGCTGTCGCCAGCCAAGTCAATGCCGGTGTCAGCCTTGAACTGGTCGATAAGCCAGTTGACGATAACGCGGTCCCAGTCGTCGCCGCCTAAGTGGGTGTCGCCGTTGGTTGATTTTACTTCAAATACGCCGTCGCCCAATTCCAGAATAGAAATATCAAATGTACCGCCGCCCAAGTCGTAGACTGCGATTGTCTTCTCGCTCTTTCCGTCTTTGTCAAAGCCGAATGCAAGTGAAGCTGCGGTCGGCTCGTTAATAATGCGCTTTACGTCCAGACCTGCAATCTTACCTGCGTCTTTTGTTGCCTGACGCTGAGCATCGTTAAAGTATGCAGGAACGGTGATGACTGCTTCAGTAACCGGCTGACCGAGGTAGTCTTCTGCGGTCTTCTTCATCTTCTGCAAGATGAAAGCTGAAATTTCCTGCGGGCTGAACTCTTTTGCGCTTCCGTTTTCAGTTACTTCAACGCGAACGTCCTGTCCGTGGTCTTTGATTGTGTACGGGAGCTTTGTTGCCTCGCCTGTCAGCTCGCTGAAGCGGTGACCGATAAGGCGCTTTACTGAATAGACGGTGTTCTTCGGATTGGTGACCATCTGGTTTTTAGCAGGAACGCCGACAATGCGCTCGCCCTTTGCGGTAAAGCCCACGATAGACGGAGTTGTGCGTCCGCCTTCTGAGTTCTGAATGACAACCGGCGTGCCGTTTTCCATAACAGCAACGCAAGAGTTTGTTGTTCCTAAGTCAATACCAATAATCTTTCCCATAGTTCTCTATCTCCTATATGTGCGCTATACAAGCGCTGCTTAAAATACTCATTTATGGGGATGACCAATAAGTTCATAGCATAGCGTCATTCCGAACTTGTTTCGGAATCTCTACACTATATGCAGCGTAGATGCCGAAATAAATTCGGCATGACAATACTTATTGGGCAACCCCTTACAATCTATGCCTTTGGCTTAACTACCATTACCTTTGCGTGGCGAATCACGCGGTCTTTGAGCTTATAGCCCTTAAGGTAGACAGCCGCAAGCTGCTCTTTTTCTACATCGCCTTCCTGCATTCCGATTGCCTCGTGAATGTCAGGATCAAACTCGTCACCCACCGCGCCGTAGCCGGTAAGATTGTACTTGTTTTCAAGCATACTGACTAAGTTCTTGCTTACCATGCTTACGCCGTCAGCGATGGACTTAACGTCCGTAGCTGTTGCCGCCGCTTCGATTGTGCGGTCAAAGTTATCAAGGCTGTCAAGCAGGTCTTTCAGAAGATTCGTGTTGCCGTAATCGTAGGCATCCTGCTTTTCCTGCAACATGCGCTTGCGGTAGTTTTCAAAATCAGCCGCGCGGCGCAAAAGCTGGTCTTTAAGGTCAGCATTTTCTTTTTCAAGGGCAGCAATCTTCTGCTCCGGCGTTTCTTCTGGTTCTTCAGCTTTTTCTGTCGCTTCAGGTGAGTCTTCGGCGTCTTTTTCGCCGGCAGCCTCGGTAGAATCAGCTTGAGCGTTTACGTTTTCGGTAGCTTCTGCCTTTTCGCTTGCAGCTTCCTGCTTTTCAGTCTGATTCTTTGCTTTTTCTTCTTTCTTCATTACAAAGCTTCCTTTGCTTTCTGTTGTTATCAATAAAGTACTAACAGCGCGCAAAAAACGTCAATAAAAAAAAGCGCTTTTTTTGCGAAAAAAAAGCCGCCGCAGCCGCTTGTGGTTCTGACACTGCCGCGCAGGGCAAGAAATGCAATAACAACGGCAAGCTACGCACTGTCAGTCGCTTTTTACGCATTGTAAAATACTCTCACGATACGGCACGATGAAAAATCGGCCAGAGCTACAGGGAGAAAGTATGACTGAAAACAACGGTTCAGCTGTCTATAATATGAATCTTGACTGGCGCTACACAAAGCCAGTCTGTGCCTTTCCGCTTGCAAAGGCGTGCGAAAGCATGGAAAAAGCAGGGAAAGCATTTTTTTCACCAGAATACGATGACACACAGTGGGAAACCGTATCCGTGCCGCACGCACCGAACGCAGCAGATTCTTTTGACAACACCATCATTGATGCAGGCGAGGCAAAGCTGTACCGTGGCTTTTTCTTTTACCGAAAGCATATTACGCTGACGGCAGCACAGGTAACCCAGCATAAGCTTTTTCTGGAATTTGAAGCGGTGCGCCAGACAATCTACCTGTATGTAAATGGAGAAAAGGCAGGCTACTACGAGGCGGGCATTACGGCTACCGGCTTTGACATAACAGGCTTTGTGCACGAGGGAGAAAACGTCATTGCCGTCGCAACCGACAACTGCGCCTCCCGCCACACGGGTTTTCGAAACAAGGCGCATGTAGCACAGGAGCTGCCGCAGGATGCGTCGGTTACACGCGAAACCGTTCCCGGCCATGAGATGGGAGATGCAAGCGGCGCTGAATATCAGTGGAATGCAAAGGATTTTAACGAGATTCAGGGCGGCATTACGGGAAACGTGCGCCTGCATGTTAAGCCGCTTGTTTACCAGACGCTTCCGCTCTACTCAAATCTGCGCACAACAGGCACCTGCGTTACCGCGCACGATTTTAATCTGGCAGAAGGAACGGCTGTCATTGCCGTTGACTGCGAGGTGCGTAACGAAAGCAAAAAAGACGTGCAGGCGGTCGTTTCGGTAACGGTAGAAGATTCTGACGGAACGGTGCATGCTTCTTTTGAAAGAGAAGCAGTCATTCCTGCGGCAGCGGATGCAGCAGAAAGCGGTGCGGCTGGGAAAACAGGCAGTGCTAAAAACAATGCCGCGCGTCCGTGCCTGACCGTCGTTCCAGCTGACGCCTACAGCGAAAACTCGGCGCACCTTTCTTGTGCAACGTGCGCGGTAACGCATGTTACGCTTAGCGGCACGGGAAGTGCGCTGCAGTTCTGGTCGCCGGACACGCCGCACCTCTACCGCGTACAGGTTACCCTGCGCACTGAAAACGGCGAGTGTGACACAGAGACCATTGTAACCGGCTTTCGCTCCGTCACGTATGATGAGAAAAAAGGCGGCTTACTCATAAACGAAAAACCGGTATACCTTTCCGGCTACGCACAGCGCTCAACAAACGAATGGGCGGTCATCGGCGTGGCAAGCGACTGGCTTACCGACGACGACATGCGCTTAGTGCGGGAAAGCAACGCAAACTATATCCGCTGGATGCATGTTGCGCCCAAGCCGGCGGCAATCCGCGCCTGTGACAAATACGGCGTTATTTCAGTCTGCCCAGCTGGCGACAAGGAAGGTGAAACGCAAGGCAGGCAGTGGGCACAGCGCATGGAAGCAATGCGCGACACCATCATCTATTTTAGAAATGCGCCGTCCGTCATCTTTTGGGAAGCGGGAAACGCTGCAATCAGCGCCGCACACATGCAGGAAATGACCACACTCAAGCAAAAGCTCGACCCCGCAGGCGGGCGCTTTATGGGCTGCCGCAGCCTTTCAACGCCTGAACAGCTAAAGGCAGCCGAATGGGTCGGCACCATGATCTGGCGCTATGACACCAGCGCAAAAAAAGCCATGCGCGCAATCGGCAAACACCTTCCGATGCTCGAAACCGAGTTTAAGCGTGACGAAAGCCCGCGGCGCGTCTGGGACGACTTTACACCGCCCGATTACGACTACAAAAACCGTTGGCTTGGCGCCGGCGGCAAAAAAACGGACGGCTTTGACATCTGGGACGAAACGCAGGAAGACCACATCCGCTCGCTTGCCTCCAACGACGACGGCTACGGCTATTTCTGGAACAACCGGGTAGGCGGCGTTACCAAAAATGACTACTACACGGGAGCTGCCATGATGGTCTGGAGTGATTCGAACATGCACGGCAGGAACAGCGGAAGCGAAAACTGCCGCACGAGCGGACGCGTAGACCCAGTACGCATAAAAAAAGAGTCGTTTTATGCGCTTCAGGTCATGCAGTCACGCGTACACAAGATTCACCTCGTCGGGCACTGGAATTACCCCGCATTGACTGACAGCACCTACTGGTATGAGGAAAAACGCTGGAACGGCTCGTGGTGGGAGCCGACAGGAAAGCGCCTGCAACGAAATCCAAAGGACAAGACCGTGTATGTTGTCGCCACGCCCGGCATTGCGCGCGTGGATCTTTTCATAAACAGTAAGAAAGCAGGAACGGCAACCGAGGTAACCGACAGCTTTATCTTTGCCTTTCCGCACATTGACGTAACGCAATCAGGCACGGTAGAAGCGCGCGCCTATCTAAAAGACGGCACGCTTGCTGCCACCGACCGCAGGGCAACGGTAGGAGAAGCACATGCACTCACGCTCACGGCAGTTACCGGACCTGAGGGGCTTTTGGCAGACGGAAGCGATATAGCCTTTGTTGATGTTGCCGTTACTGACCGTGCTGGTCGCATCTGTCCGACCGCAAGCATGCGCATTGATTTTACGCTTTCCGGCGACGGCGTATTTTTAGGCGGCTACAACTCAGGAAAGTGCGATGACGAAAGCGTGATTGGAAAAAGCTACTGCTTTGCCGAATGCGGCATCAACCGCGTGTTTATTCGTACAAAAAGAAGCGAGCACGCAGGTCTGATTACCCTGACAGCGCGCGCAGGCAGCTTAGCGGAAGCTACGCTTACGCTTACCACGGTCCCCGTTGCGACCGCAGGCGGATTGTGCGTACAGGCGCCGCAAGCGCGCAGTGTAAATGCGTGCACGTTTCTGCCGCCAGAAGCTGCGCTACGCACCGCCCCCTATAGCCTGTGCCCCATTGACGCACATCCGGAAAACCACAGCCGCGAAACCTACGGCGTGCGCGTAAACGGCCGCGGCATCTCCTTTGCCGAGCCGCCCTACCGTCCTGACAGCACAACCGGCGTGCTTGCAGAACTTCGCACCGTGCTTGATAAGCTAAAGGAAGCTGGCGCCGACTTCAGCTACCACTATCAGACAGCAGGCGAGCTTCCGCCCTATCTTGCCTCGTTCCGCCTGCCGCTGCTTACGATTCTGCCGGGAAGCACAAGCAGCGTGCAAAGAATCGACATTGTATGCGGAGAAACGGCAATTATTGTCGATGGAGGCGCGGACAAGAACCTGACGGGCGCAGAATTTTATACGACCGCGCAGGGCGAGCTTGTTGCAGAGCTTGCACCCGTGCTGGGGTATATTGCCGGCATCAGTATGAGAACCGATGCCGAAAAACATTCGTTTGAAATCACCACGCAAGAGGAGTAAAGCGTATGAAACAGTTAACAAACATTCCGTTTACCGTAGCAGCAGCGGTTGTTGCGGTAGCAGGGCTGTGCTGCACAAGCTGCGGCTCACAGAACCACGCAGAAACAGGCCGCACCGGGCGCCCGCGCGTCACCTTTATGCTACTCGACTTTGCCGGAAGCCCGATAAGCGGCGAAAAGGCAGGCGAGGTGCTTGACCGCATTACCGAGTACACGGACACCGACCCCGAATTTCAGTTTGTGCCTCACGACAACTATGACGAAAAAATGGGACTGGTGTTTTCAAATCCAGAAAACATGCCCATGATTATGTACATCAACAAAATCACCAGTGGCATTGTCGATGCGGCAGAATCAGGCGCTTTCTGGGATCTAAATGAGTTTATCTGGGACAAGGAAGCCTACCCCAACCTGTCGCAGGCAAACAGGGAAATTGCAAAGTCGCTTACCATAAACAAAAAGCTTATCGGGCTGTACCGTGCGCGCGACCTTGGCCGCTACGGGCTTGGCTACCGCACCGACTGGGCAGAAAAGCTCGGTCTTTCAGAGCCGAAAACGGTTGACGATGTGTACAACATGCTCTACGCATTCAGAAACCTTGACCCGGACGGAAACGGAAAGCGAGACACCTTCGGGCTTGCCATGTGCCGCTATACCGGTCCGCTTGACATTATTCAGACCTGGTTTGGCTGCGGAACGGCTGGGTCGAAAAAGACGGCACGCTCATTCCTGTCCACCGCACGAAAGAATACAAGGCGGCGCTCGACTGGATGAAAAAGGTGTTTGACAACGACTTAATCGCACCTGATTGGGCTGTCCGCGATACGACGACCTGGCAGGATCAGGTAAAAAAAGGCGAAGCGGGCATGTTCATCGACGTAGTCGACTCTTCCCGCCGCATCTGGGACTATTTTGTCAACAACGACGTCATGTCCGTCTCTCACCCGACAGAAAACGCCGGCATGACGCTGGTGGGCACCATCAATGGAAAAACGCTTGCCACCCCCGACTACAACGGCTTTTTTGTCATCACCAGGGCAGCAAAAACCGAGGCGCAGGTTAAAGTCTGCCTGCACTTTCTTGATAAAATGAATGACGACCCGATGATTACGCTCTGTAGCTACGGCATTAAAGGCTATTCGTATGACGTTGACGAGGAAGGCTACATCGTTGACTTAAAAACCGACGCCACCATGGGAAAGGCATACGGCGCCCTAGACCAGGCGCTTGCCTTTATTCCGCACATGCTGTCACAGGTACAGCCGTCACAGCGCCAGACCGAACGCAAGATTAAGGAGCTCAGCGTCATTGCAGACAATGCGCACTATGCGGTGATGAATCCAGCGCAGGTGTATCTGGCAAACTCGCCGAGCTATGCATTAGAAGGCGCCATGCTTGAGCAGATTCTGTCTGACGCGCGCACGCAGTACATCTGCGGCCGCATTGACGAGGCAGGCTTACAGGCAGCGTTTGACAAATGGGAAAAGGTGGGCGAAGCGATCGTCAGAGAAGTAAACGAGCAGTACCAGGCAGACCACCAGAGATAACGCACGTTCTCAATACAGCACGCACTGACAGAGGAAAGACAGAGGGAAGGCGCGCTCTAGCAGCTGTTTGCAGGAAGCAAAAGTTTACAAAGCGCGCGCGTCCCCCTTATAATAGCACGGTAAGAGGTACGCATGGCTATTATTTCTGTTAACAAGGGCGACTACTACTACAATTACGACACTCCTCTCTTTTCTAAAACATCATTTCCAACGCATTTTCACCAGAACTATGAGCTTATGTATTTTGTAAGCGGCAAGGCAACCTTTATTGTCGAAGGAAGCGAATATACCGCGAGCGCAGGCGACATTTTTTTTACGCGCCCGCAGGAGCTTCACTCCATCTTGCTGCGCGGCGGAAAATACACGCGCCACTTTTTTCAGTTTTCACGCGTCTTTGTAAGCGGTCTGTTTGGTGACTACAATCTGCTTGAAAAGCAGGATGCGCGTAAAAGTGGCACGCGTAACAAGATTCCTGCCGCCCTTGTAGAAAAATATGCGCTTGGCACGTTTTTTATGCGCCTGCATGACGAAATGACAAACCTACGGCCAGAGACAGCCGTGCTGGTGCAAAGCCTCACGGTGCAGATGCTCCTTCAGATTAACGACCTCCTAAAAAAACATGAGATAGCAGAAACAGAAGGCACCTTCTTTGAGCAGGAGGGAGCGGGAGACGCCGATGTAAAAATCCGCAAAATCAAGGAATGCATAAAGAGCCACGCGGTTGAAAACATCAGTCTTGATGAAATTGCAGACGAGGTGTTTATGAATAAATTTTACCTCTGCCGCTTTTTTAAGGAGCATACCGGCATTTCGCCCAAGCAGTACGTCAGCATTATCCGCATTCACCGCGCACGCAATCTAATTGCGCAAGGGCTGCAGCTTGCCGACGTTGTTGAGCAGTGCGGCTTTAGCGACTATTCGTCATTTTACCGCACCTTTGTAAAGGTAAGCGGCATTACGCCTGGCGAGTTTAAGAAAGATATGAATACGCCCATTTCGATAAGCTAAAAAAGGAAGAAGCATGGAACTACCAGAAAGTCTAAAAACAATCTACTACTGCTACCCTGAGGGAAAAAAAAAGGCGCTCACGATGAGCTACGATGACGGCTACGAGGCCGACCGCACGCTCGTGGCAATTTTTAACCGCTTTGGCGTGCGCGGCACGTTCAACATCAATGCAGGAAACCGCCATCAGGAGCAGCGGCAGAAGCGCATACAGCTTGACGAGCTGAGCACGCTGTATGCAGGGCACGAAATTGCCGCGCACTCCTACACGCATCCTACTATCGCCCGCATACCGCGTACCGAACGCGTGCGGCAGGTGCTCCTTGACCGGATTGCGCTTGAAAAGGCAGTCGGTTCCCCGGTGCGCGGCTTTGCCTACCCCAACGGCTCGTATAACAGGCAGATTCAGGAGCTGCTTCCTGCGCTCGGCATTAGCTATGCACGCATTGCAACGCGCGGTCATCACGATTTCTTTCTGCCAGAGAATCCATTTGCGTGGGAAGCGACCTGCCATCACAACCACAATCTGCTTGAAGACGCAGAGCGGTTTTTAAGCCAGAAGCGAGCCGACGCGCTTATGTATGTGTGGGGACACAGCTTTGAGTTTACTGACGCAGGAAACTGGAGCCTGATGGAAGATTTTTGCAAAATGGTGGGAAAGCGAGATGACATCTGGTATGCCACCAACGGCGAAATCATCGACTGGATGGCGGTAAACGAAGCGCTCGTATTTGCCGCCGACGGAAGCTTTGTCTACAATCCGTCTTCTTGTGACGCATGGCTTACCGTAGATGGAAACACCGTCCGCGTTCCCGGAGGAAAGCAGACGGCGCTGTAAGCGGCTATTCTGCAAAGCAGCCTCTTGTCTTTTTTGCGCTTTCCATCTGCGCGATGTAGCGCTCATAGCGGTAGCCGACGTTTTTATCCGCCCAGTAGCTTTCCGCCTTAAGCATAAAGCAGCGGACGTCAGGAAGCAGGCCGCCTTCAGCGCGGGATGAAAAAAGCTCGCTTGCGTCAACGCTTTCAAAATCGTCTTTCGTCAGCGCATGCTCACTTTCAAGGAAGGTGTTTCCGCTTGAATCGTTTGCCTTGGTGTCACGCGGATTAAAGTAGCCCGTTTCGTGCGCGGCGTCTCCGTAGCTTACGTTATTCGTTAAGCGGTAGTTTTCGCCGTCAAAATCGATTAAGCTCCGACCGGTTACAGGGTCGGTAAGCGTGCGGTCAACATCGGCAAGCTGGCGGCGGCTTGCAAGGTTGTAGTTAAACATACCATTTTTCGCTGAGGTATTGTACTCAAAATCAATGCCGCCGTAGCCCTTCCCCGCCTCGTCAAAGCCTGCAATCTGGTGATTTGCGTACACGCCGCTATTCTTGTTTTTCCAGGCAATGCAGTTTGAAACAACATGGCGGGCAACAGCATGCACGTCGCCCTTAAAGTTTTTCTGCACGTCGCGCCTGCCGTAGCCGCCGCTTTTTTGCTGTCGATAAAGCGGTAGAGCTGCGTGCCAAAGCCCGCACGCGGCAGGTAGTAGCCAAGATTGTCGGCATGGTCGGCAAAGGGGCTTGCGGTAGAATCTCCCACGATAAAAATGCGCGGAAGCGTAGTGTCGCTGAGCACCAGGCGCTCAACAGGGTCTTCCGGCTTTTCGGTCGCAAGGATTTCTTTTTCAGAGGCAGACTGCCCCCAGCACGCTGCGACAGCAACCGCCAGAGCAGCAAACAGCAAGATTTTTTTCATACTAAACATCTCCATGCTGCTATGGTAAGGCTAACGCAGTGCACGCGGTAGCGCAGAAATTGCTTACTTTATTGCACTTCTTGCGCCGCAAGGCGGGAAACGGCAAGACCTGCCGCCGCACCGATTTCGTTGTAGGCCGCTTGAGTATAGTGAAAGTGGTCGCGCATGAGCGAAAAAAAGTGGTCGGTGTAAAGGTCGCCTACAATGTGCACGTCAGCGTGGGCGGCGGCAAATGCTTCCTGCCAGCGGTTCACGGCTTTGTAGCGCGCGTCGCGCTCGAGCGCTTCTTTTGCTCTAATTTCATCTATTTCTTCACCTGTTTCTGCAAGTGTTGTTAATATCAAGCATTCGTCATCTTTAAATTGTAAGATTCCACCCATAACAGCAAAAGACTTAGGCTCTTTGTTTTTTATGATTCTTGTTACGCCAATATCTAAAGCTACCATTATTGGAATA
>CALAEZ010000189.1 GCA_937891125.1 uncultured Treponema sp.
TCTTCCGATCTCTCCGAGGCGATGGTTACCACCAAGAAAGAAGAATGGTGGAAAAACCGCCGCGTAGAATTCCTTATGAAGAAGCGAGGAGAGTAGGCGATGAAATCTTTTTTTAACTCCCGCGCCGCACTGTTTGTTACGGCATTATTTGTTTGCTGCTCGCTGTTCCTTTCTGGCTGCATGGATTTGTACGACGAGGAGGAGGTGCAGCTTTCGTTTACCGTGACGTTTGACGGAAACGGCGGTACCTACACCGATGACGATGAAAATGAAATCACCAGCTACACACAAACGTTTACCTATGGGGTTTCTCAAGCGCTTACCTCAAACCTCTTTTCGCTTGAAGGCTATGATTTTCTAGGCTGGTCGCAAAACCAGTCTGCTACAACGGCGCAATATGCTAATGGCGACAGCTATGAAACAAGCACCGATGTAACGCTGTATGCAGTATGGGTGGCACAAGGTGATATTGCCTATACCGTGCAGCACTGGAAGCAAAATCTTACTATTTCAAGTGAAGATACATTTTCTGCTGATGATTACGAGCTTTCTGTGACAGAAACGCTGTACGGCTATGCTTCAAAATATACGTCTGCTGCAAGTAAGGGATATGATGGCTTTTCTGACGGCTTTACCGCTGATTCGAGCGACCGCAGCGCAATTACGCAGGTTGTTATTTCAGAAGACGGAAGCACGGTTGTCAATGTATACTACGACCGCTTGTCATATACGCTTACCTATACCGATGGCTTAGGCGATGATGAGCAGCTTGGCGATGGCGAAACGATAACGCTTCCAAATGACGGAGCAGCCGTTTCGTACCGCTACGGGGCTTCTGTTACCGTTACCTTGTCTGGTGCAGCGCGTACGGGCTACACATTCAGTAAGTGGTATCGTGATGATACAAGTAATGCGGATGCAACGGGGAAAGATAGTACATACACGGGCTACTACACAACAGAAGCAACTTTTGCTATGCCTGCGTTCAATGTTGCGCTAGCGGCAGTATGGGAAGCAAAAACCGATACCGTCTACAACGTTTGCCATTACAAGCAGGCGCTTGAAGGAAATGATTGGCTGCAGCCAGAAATTGTTCCGTGCCGAGGCACGACAGGCGAAACGGTCATTATTACGCCAAATACCTATACGGGCTTTAAGGCATCCAGCGTATCTGGCACGATTGCCGCTTCTGGCTCTACAATCATCAATGTGTATTATACGCGTAATACGCATACCGTAACCTATTACGACGGCACGACTGCGGCAGAGATTTCCGTGCCGGCTGACAGTACAAGCTACCGCTATGGGGCTACTGTCACACTAAGCTATACCAATTCCAACGATGTTGCCATGAGCACGGTCGGCTTGTATTCGGGCTACACGTTCTTAGGCTGGGCGGCGAGCGCAGATGCAACGGCGGCTGAGTACACCGAAGACGGAACTTCAACGTTTACCATGGAGGACGCAGATGTCTCTCTGTATGCCGTGTGGAGCGCAAACAATGTAAGTGGCGGAACTATAACGTTTACCCCGCCGACCTACCGCGATGTAAACCTTGTTCTTTCTGCAACGGCCGCTTCTGACGGAAACAGCGTTACCTTTACGGCGGCAAGCGGATACGCAAGTTACACTTGGTTTGTAGATGGCGCGGTTACTTTATTTACTGAAGGCTCAACCAACACAGACGCCCGCACGGTAAGCTACACCTGGGACTGCTCATCTAACGAGGCTGACACCTATAGCGTAACGCTTGTCGTAACGGATGCAAGCGGCAACCATTATTCGGCTTATGTTGATGTTACGCTTTCAAAATAAGGAGAGGCAAAATGACGGTAAGAACATATACTGGTAAGACATTGTTGCGCGGCGTTTTTTCTCTGTCGCTGCTGCTCCTAGGTGGCGCGTTTTTTTCCTGCTCGAACCTGCTTGATAAGCTTTCAGAAACAGAAACTGCTGCAAGCTCTGAGCGTGGGGTGGTTACGTTCTCTATTGCAAATGCCGCAGATACAAGCGCAGAACGCTCCGTGCTTCCAACCTCGGTAGATACGTCAACGCTTTCATTTATTCTTTCTGCAACCGTTCCTACTGACAGCGGCTTTACCGAGCCTTCCGACCTCATCGAAGGCATTCAGTATGCGTCCATTACGGAGTTACAGAAAGCAAGCTTTAATCTTGACGCTGGCGAGTGGACGTTTAATCTAAAAGCGTACAAAAACCCGGACGTGTATCAGGCAATAGACACTGATGAAGAAAGCAGTACGTATCGCAAATATACCTACACAGGCGACTACAGCTCTGACTATCTGGTGCTTACCGGCTCTGCGACGGTAACGGTTGGAGCTGGCTCAAATGCTGTTGTTTTTGAAATGGAAGCGGCAGAAAGCGGCACCGGCTCGGTCTCGGTAGCAATAACCTGCGATTTAGGCAAGGGTACTTGCAGCACTATCAGCAATGCTACGGGAACGCTGTATGCTACCGACGGCTCTTCCTTGGGAGACGATTTTACGCAAGGTGAGACAACGTATGATGCGAGCGCAAACACTATTACCTATACGCACAGCTCGCTTGCAAAGGGCGAATACCTTTTAACCCTTGCAATAACATTGAGCTACGGCTCAGGAGATGCTGCGGGAACGACAACAAGCTATTACAGCACTAGCGTTACCGTAGAGCCGGGCACGCTAAGCTCTGAAACAAAAACGTTAAGCTCGCTAAAGCAGCGGTACACGATTACGTATTACAGTGTTGACTCAACTACGACAGACGGCGTAACAACGACGACTGTTTCTGAGTTCTCGTATTTTGCAGAAAACGCAACTATTCCTTATGAATATAATCCAAACTCAAAGACGCAGATTACACTCCCAGCGATAGATTCTGTTTCAAGAAGCGATAAATGCTTTATCGGCTGGTACGATTCTTATGATGAAAGCTCTGGCACTTTTGGAAATCCCGTTTACAATTTAACTCCTAAAACTGATTCAAGCTCAACGACTGGTGCAAAATCGTACTATGCAAAATGGGGCGACCTGTATGTGTATGTTTCAAGTAGCGGTAATGATACATCGGGCGATGGCTCTTCTTTGTCTACTGCTTACCTAAAGCTTTCTACGGCTCTCTCGCATATTAAGAGTAAATCAGGCGAGTTAAGCTGGATTATCTATGTCGCTGGAAACGTGGAAGCAGGAGACGCGATTTCAAGCACATTTCCTGTAAGCGACCTGTCCATTAAGGGATATGGTTCAAGCTCAACGGGCGATATTCTGTCAGTGTCATCAGGAAATGTACTTACGGTTAGTGCTACAGCCCCGGTACTGCTTCAAAATCTTACGTTAAAAGGCGGAACAGGTAGTGCAGGAGCAGGCTTATCGGTCAGCTCTGGAGCTACGGTAACGCTCGATGGTGTTACGATTACAGCCAACAACACGCAAAGCAGCGACTCTGACTCAATAGAGCGAAACGGCGGCGGTATCCTAAATGAAGGTACGTTAAGCTTAAAGGATTGTACCATTACGGCAAACTCAGCTTCGGGCTACGGCGGCGGCATCTACAATCAGGGCACGCTCATCATGAACGCTTCTGACAGTGCAAGCATCAGCTACAACACAGCTCCTGCAGGAGCGGGCATTTACAACACGGTTGGCTCAAGCTCTACGCCAGGCATCTGTACGATTACGGGAGGCTCTATCAGCAATAACACGGCAAACTCTGGCGCCGGCGGCGGCATATACTCTGACGGCACGCTTACCGTTAGCGGCGTTACGATGAGTGAAAACACCGCCACAAGCGGAAACGGCGGAGCTATCTATGCAACCGGTGCACTTACTATCGGCTCTGAAAGCTCACCTGTTACCATCAGCTCTAACAGTGCGGCAAACGGTGCAGGTGTGTATAGAAACAGCTCTTCAAGCTTCACCGCCTCATACGTTGCCTTCAGCTCTAACACCGCAACAACCAGCGGCGGTGCGCTCTACAATGAAAGCGGCGACAGTACGCTTAGATCTTGTACATTCACTTCAAACACTGCGACAGCTGGTAGCGGCGGCGCGCTCTACAACGCGTCTGGTGACAGCACGATCTCTTCCTGCACATTCACCTCAAACGCTGCTGCAAGCGGAAACGGCGGTGCGCTCTACAATGCGTCTGGCACGCTTACGCTTTCGGGCGGCACGATTGGCGCAAGTGAAGCGGCAAACAGTGCGGTGTGTGGCGGCGGCGTGTTCAATGCAGGCACGCTTTCGGTAGACGGCACAAGCATCCGCTACAACACCGCAAGCGGCAGCACGGCTGGCGGTGGCGGTGTGTATAACAGCGGTACGTTCACGCTTACCGGCTCATCCGCCGTCATAAGCAATAACAGTGCCACAAGTGGAAACGGCGGCGGCGTATACAGCGCGGGCACAAGCGAAACTGCCGCCACCTTTACGATGAATGCCGGCACGGTAAGTGCGAACGCTGCCGCAAATGGCGCTGGCGTGTACAACGGCGCGGACAGTACCTTTACGATGAGCGCGGGAGACGTAAGCGAGAACACCGCAAGCACCAGCGGCGGCGGCGTGTATAATGCCGGCAGCATGTTCATGTACGGCAGCGCGATTGTCGGCGACAGCACGGCAAGGGAATGTGCAACGAAGGATGCTTCTAGTACTATAACTGCATCGAATGTTGTAGCTTCAGGTAACGGTGGTGGTATTTACAATGCCGGAAATCTTTATTTTGGATACAGTGATGCAGATACAACAAAAGATTTCACTGGTGGCATTTATTACAATTATGCTGTTAATGGTGGTGCTATATACAGTGGCGATTCTAATAATCTCACAATAAGAGCTGGAACAATTAGTTACAACTTGGCTTCAAGTCATGGCGGTGCAATTTGTACGGGAGGCACATTTACATTCTCTGGTGGTACAATTTCTTTGAATATCGCGGACGCTGGTGGTGGTGTATACAATAATGGAAACATGACAATGTCCAGTTCCGCTGTTATTGGAGATGTAAACAAGAAAACTAGTGAAACAGCTGCTACAGAAGATGACTGCTCAAATACCGCAGACCAAGGTGGAGGTGTCTATATTAATGATAATGCAACCTTGACATTAAGCTACTCGGATGGTGATTCTGGTGGTATCTATTATAACTATGCAGGTAATGGTGGTGGTATTTATAATGCAACTAGTACTAACATAGAGTCAAGCGAGTTTATAGCGAATAATGGTGCAGCGAAAAAGAACTCTGCAAATGCAGATATAAAAAATCCGTAATGTTGAAAGGAACTCTGGCTATGTCAAATCCGACTAACCCCACATCTGAGCCTGCGTGAGCAGGCTCGAATCCGTGTGACAATACTAAAAAACGATGCTGCCCAATGAGTTCACTAAAGTAGCGTCATTCCGACCCTGAAATAAATCGTTCGAAACTTCGTTACGAATACGGCATGACAATACTTTTTGGTCAGCCCTGTCTGCAAAGCAGTTAAATGCACGCGAGTTTTTGCGTTTTGTGTAGAGTACGTGGCAGTTGTCGGCTCATTCATTAGGATGCACAGAATATACACGGTTGGGCTGGGATTGCGGCGGTAACTACGGTTCATACCCCCGTACCCGCTTTCCGTGAGCCAGCTGAAGTACCCTACAGAAAGCTGTATCTTGATGCATCCCGATTCATCTTACGCATCCCCATGGAAAAGACGAGAGAAAGCTCCAGTAGCTCTGGCTGCTTGATTTTTGGTATATCAGCAAAAATGCCGTTCGCTTGCTACTAAAACTTATTTTTAATATCATCACAATATGAACATTACTCTTGAAAATCTTAAAAAGACATATATTTCATTTTCTGACGGCGAAAAACACGAAATCAAGGCGGTTGACGGCGTTTCCCTTGAAATTCCTGAGAACACGATTTTTGGAATCATCGGAAAGAGCGGGGCAGGAAAAAGCTCCCTCGTCCGTCTCGTGAGTATGCTTGAGAAGCCTGATTCTGGCTCGGTTTTTTATGGCTCAAGGCGCGTTGACAATCTTTCAAAAAAAGAGCTGATTTTGGAGCGGCGGAAAATCGGCATGATTTTCCAGAATTTCAATCTTTTTTCTTCACGGACGGCGGGAAAGAATGTCGCCTATCCGCTTGAAATCGCGGGCGCACCCAAAGAAAAAATCAAGGCAAAAGTCAAGGAAATGCTCGCGCTGGTCGGGCTTTCTGACCGTG
>CALAEZ010000190.1 GCA_937891125.1 uncultured Treponema sp.
CGGCATGGACAAGAAAGAGATTCCGTACGACGGCGTAATCACCGGATTTGGCACGATTAACGGAAAAAAAGTCGCCGTTTACGCACAGGATTTTACCGTACAGGGCGGCTCTTTAGGCAAAGTTCACGGTCAGAAAATTGCAGAGCTCATTAAAAAAGCTATTGAAGTAAAATGCCCGGTTATCGGCATTAACGATTCGGGCGGAGCTCGTATTCAGGAAGGCGTTGACGCGCTGTGCGGTTACGGCGACCTGTTCTATCAGAACGTGCGCGCTTCTGGCGTTATTCCGCAGATCAGCATTATCGCAGGTCCGTGCGCAGGCGGTGCCGTCTACTCACCGGGACTTACCGACTTTATTTTTACCATCGACAAAATCAGCCAAATGTACATCACCGGTCCGAAGGTCGTTAAGCAGGTTATGTTCTTAGACATTACCGACGAAGATCTTGGCGGAGCTGCAATCCACAGCCAGAAGTCTGGTGTTGCACACTATCGTTGCACCGAAGAAAAAGAATGTTACGAGAAAGTGCGTAAGCTTTTAGACTACATTCCGCATTTTTACGGCGAACAGAACGCCGCAGACGGAAAGGTAAAATTTGACGCAAAGCATAAGGCAAAGCACATCAACACGATTCTGCCAGAAGTAAGCACGAAAGGCTACAATATCCGCGAGATTATTGAAGATGTAACCGATGACGGCTCGTTCTTTGAAGTAATGCAGGAATTTGCACAGAATGCGGTTGTCGGCTTTGCAAAGGTCGAAGGAAAGACGGTCGGCATTGTCGGAAATAATCCCGGCTCTTTAGGCGGCGTCTTAAACTGTGACGCTTCTGACAAAATTGCCCGCCACGTGCGCTTCTGCGACTGCTACAATATTCCGCTTATTACGTTTGTGGACGTTCCTGGCTTTATTCCAGGTCCGCAGGAAGAGCAGAAGGGCATTATCCGCCACGGTGCCAAGGTGCTCTACGCATACAGCGAGGCAAGCGTGCCGAAAATCACGGTGATTATCCGCAAGGCATACGGCGGCGCATACATTGCCATGTGCTCAAAGCATCTGGGCGCAGATTTTGTGTACGCATGGCCAAAGGCAGAAATTGCCGTTATGGGCGCGGAAGGCGCAATCGGCATTCTGTATGCAAAAGAAGCTGACCCAGCTGTAAAAGCTCAGAAAGCGCAGGAATACCGCGACACCTTTATGACGCCGACTATTGCCGCTCAGCGTGACTACATCAGCGCAGTTATTGAGCCGGAAGAAACACGTGCACGCATCGTGCAGTCGCTTTCAGTGCTTGAAGGAAAGACAAGTGCAGATAAGCTCTGCCACAAGCACGGTAATATCCCGCTCTAAAATAAAAAAAACGGCCATGTGCCGTTTTTTTTATTTTAGAGCAACGAGTATTGATTTGCTTTCAGCAAATCAATACTCGCACTGCTTTTATGCAGCACACAGCACATGCCGCTCGTGTGCGCACATGCAAATTTTCCATATAAATTTTACTGTAAATTTTTGCCATTAAGGCGTATAATACGCTCTATGAACCTCAAACGCTTTATCGGGCAAAAGCTGCATTTTTTTCTTATTGCACTCCTTGTTTTTCTCTCGCTTTCCGCACTCGGCGTAAAAGCCGTTTCTCTTATACGTGAACGCAGTAATCAAAAGGCAATTTCACAGACGCTTTCGTTTTTAGACTCTCATCCCAAGGCCGACAGTATACCGGCACTCAACCAGCTTTTAACGCTAAAATCACTCACCTACAAGCAAAAGGCAGACATTTACAACAAGCTTTCCGTTGACCTCTATCTGCAAAACAGGATTGAAGAATTTCTGCAAGTAAGCGGAAAAGCTATTTTCTACAATGAATCTGCCGGCAATATAGAAAAAGCAGTCTACCAGTATGCGCTTCTCTCACAGTATTATTTGGAATTTGGAGCTGACAATTCTGGCTTTGAAACGATTTTGACGGGAAGACGCCTTAAAAACTTTTATAAGATTGAAGACCCAGTTATCAGAAGCCAGGCATTACATTCGTATGCACGTTTTTTAGTTTCAGAGAGCGACTTTGAAGACGCGTATAAGGCTGAAAACCAGATGGAAGAAGATGCAGCACTCATCATGAAAACCAGCAAGGAATTTGGTATCGATTTTCTGCGCCGAGCCCTTGCGTTTAAGGCATATATTATGATGATGCAGGGAAAAACCGAGGAAGCACACACGCTTGCAAACGACTTATATGCAAAATATTACCGAATCGAAGCCGAGCCAAGCCACGTAACAGTCTACAACTTTCTGCTCCCGCTGTTTTGGGTACAGACGCAGTGGGCAATCCGCACGCACCAGTTTGATAAAGCCATTGCATACAACAAAGAATATCGTTCGGCAGCAAGAAAATACCACTTTTTAATGAAAGCAGTCTCGCTGACAAAGGATATTATGTTTGCACTGCCCGACGACATGGTACTCGAATGGGATTCGCTTTATGAGTTGCTCGCTGCTGACACTGACGAACTTGCGCAGATATTCCTTGAAAACTACACGTCGCAGACGGGCGCGCGCCTTACCAGCGAAATTGAAACCTTAGTCTACACTGCCGACCGCACGCAGATTCGCCAGCATTTGTTTAGCTCTCTATACGTTTTCGTACTCATACTCATTGTTTTTTCGCTCATACTGCTGTTTGTATACAGTGAAACACAGATTGACGGTCTAACAAAGTTGCGCAATCGGCGCTCCTTGAATATTCGACTTGGCAAGCTTGCCTCTAACGGTAAGCGCTATTCAGCCATTATGATTGACATTGACAACTTTAAGCACTTAAACGACACCTTTGGTCACGACTTTGGCGATGAAGTCTTAAAGGGCGTTGCGCAGCTACTCATCGACACTGAAACGAGGGATGTAAAGTGCTACCGCTACGGTGGCGAAGAAATGGTCATCATCTTAGAGCATTTTGACTTAGAGCATGCGATAAAGCTTTCAGAGCACGTACGAACAGAAATTGCACAGATGAAGTGGCGCAATGATGTGCATGTCACGGCAAGCTTTGGACTCGGCTTTGAAATGCCAGATTCGGTAAAGGAAGCTGACGAAAACATGTATGTTGCAAAGCAAAAGGGCAAAAACTTTACCGCGTATAAAAAAGATGGCAAGCAATATCTTGCTGAACGCCGCCTTGATATACGAAATCCAGTACCAGACGTCCCATAATGAAGCGCTGGTGCGGACATCAGCGCATGTTTTACATTTTTCTTGTTACAATCAGCGAAACGGTTATAGAAAGTGCAAGGGCGATTGCAGTGAATACCAAGAACGCAAGGCGGAGCGTAAGAAGCGATGCGGTAAAATCACTATAGTCAGCCTTCAGTATAACTGACCAGTCAGTGTCAGCAATCGGCGCAAACCCATTGATGCTTACCGTTCCGTCTGGCATAACAATTTTTAGCACACCCGTTTTGCCGTCAGCAATCTGCTGCGTCATATCTGACAGCTCTTTCAGCCCAATATCTGCCGTATCATCGAAAATATTTGACTGCAGCTCATCATTCGGATCTGCAGTTGCAATGACAAGACCGGTTGAGCGGCGCACAATCGCGGGATACAATCTGCCTTGGATTTCCTTATGTTGCTCACAAATCTTTGTAAGATTATCACCATGAGAGGCAAGAAAGAATGTGTTAATGAGATTACCTTCGGCATCGTAATGAGGTGCACCGTAAAAAATCGTTGCTACATTTGATACCTTGTTGACAATCGGACCAAAAATAGTTTCTTTTCCTTGCAGTGCATTCTTAAAATATTGCCGCTCCGAAAAATTGTGCAGCGAATGGTCAGTCCAGCTGTTGCCTTGTAAGTCGGTAATATTCAATCCGATTATCGTAGGATTTCCATTGCGAATGTAATACAGTTGGTCATCCTTATCCTTGAGCGAAACAGTAGGATCTTTGATATACGGCAGACTTGCCATCATGTGAATGAGCGTAAAGTTTGTTTCATTAAAATTGTCAACGTCATGCTGTATATCCTGCAGCGTATGCTGTACTTGCTCTTCAACGTCAGCATAAATCATGTGGTCAGCAATAGTATGTGCAATCAAAAACAGTCCAACACACGAAAATAATGTAAAGAATCCCGTAACAACGGTGCATTTAACGGTATTTTTTGCCATAGATTAGTCCCCTTGCAGTTAAGCGTCAGTCTCGTCGCTATTATATACCCAAAAAGCGGTTTTGTGAATTTAAAAGAGTTTACATACTGCTTTCGATGCCTACACGCCGCGCGGATAGCGGAAATTATTGCCATTGGTGCTAACGCGCCTTACCATACATACGCTCGATTTCCTGAATCTGGTCTGCGGGTATGAAACCGACCTCCTGTCAGTTTCATACCCAACAGAAGCTGTCGCTTCTGTCCTTGCTCATGGCGCATCCATGCGCCTGCGCATTATTTTCCGTAAGTCCGCTCAATTTCCAGTATATTGTCTCTTATTGCGGCGGCTTGCTCGTATTCAAGGCGGTCGGCGCATTCAGACATTTCCTGCGTGAGGGCGGCGATGAGCTTTTTGCGCTGCTTTGCGTCAAAGAGATTTGCCGTCTTTTTAAGCACGTCAAGCTGGAGCGCTGCATCTTCTTCTGCATCCTTCTGCTGGCGTACAAGGATGTCCTGCACCGCCTTGGAAACCGTGTGCGGCGTTATGCCGTGCTCTTCGTTGTATTTCTGCTGAATCTCGCGCCTGCGCCGCGTCTCGCCGACCGCTTCTTTTATGGCGTCGCTCATGTTGTCGGCATACATGACGACATGCCCGTTTTCGTTACGCGCGGCGCGTCCAATAATCTGAATAAGGCTTGTCGCGCTCCGCAAAAAGCCGATTTTGTCCGCGTCAAGAATGGCAATAAAGCTCACCTCTGGCAGGTCTATGCCCTCGCGAAGCAGGTTAATGCCGATAAGGACGTCAATTTCGCCGGTGCGCAGACTCTTTAAGATTTCCACGCGCTCAAAAGTGTCTATTTCTGAGTGAATGTACTTTACTTTTAAATGCAGTCCGAGCAGATAGTCGGTTAAATCTTCCGCCATCTTTTTCGTCAGCGTCAGAATCAGGCTCCGCTCGCCTTTTTCGATTCTCGCCTTCACTTCCCTGTAGATGTCTTCCATCTGCCCTTCGCTGGGGCGCACGTCGATAATCGGGTCTAAAAGGCCGGTCGGGCGGATAATCTGTTCGACAACCTGCGTGCTCTGCTTGATTTCCTGCGCTCGTGGGGTTGCCGTAACGTAGATGACCTGATTCATCTTTGCGGTAAACTCGTCGATTTTAAGCGGACGGTTATCGAGCGCGGACGGTAAGCGAAAGCCAAAATCAACCAGATTCTGCTTGCGGCTCCGGTCGCCCTCGTACATCGCCCCAATCTGCGGCACGGTGACGTGTGCTTCGTCTATCATGCACAAAAAGTCGTCGGGAAAATAATGCAGGAGCGTCGCCGATGGCTCACCCGGGGCGCGCCCTGCAATGGGCGCCGAATAGTTTTCGATGCCGGAGCAGTAGCCCATCTCCTTCATCATCTCAATATCATACGTTACGCGCGTCTTTAAGCGTTCTGCCTCCAGCATTTTTCCTGCAAGCAAAAGCTGCTCCACGCGCTCTTCCATTTCGCTCTGTATGCGCTCGCACGACTGACTTAACACATCGGGCGGCACGACAAAGTTCTTTGCAGGGTAAATAACCGTTTCGTCCAGCTCTTCGGTCGTCTTTCCGCTTACGGCATTAAAGCGGCGGATGCGGGAAACCTCGTCAAAATCAAGCTCTATGCGGTAGGCTTCGTCAAATTCCATGTACGGCGGGTAGATTTCTATTACATCGCCTTTTATGCGGAACGTTCCGCGATCAAGTACCATGTCATTTCTGGTGTACTGTATGTGGCTCAGTTCAATTGCAAGTTTGTGCGGATCAAGGGTCGTGCCCTTTTCCAGATGAACGCGCATGCTTTTGTAAAGCTCAGGCATTCCAAGACCGTATATGCAGGAAACCGTTGCAATTACGATTACGTCGCGGCGCTCCATAAGGGAATAGGTTGCCTTCATCTTTAGCTGGTCAATTTCCTTGTTGATTGCAGCATCTTTTTCTATATAAAGGTCACGCGCTGGTACATAGGCTTCAGGCTGGTAGTAGTCGTAGTAAGAAACAAAGTATTCAACCGCATTGTTCGGAAAAAACGATTTAAACTCGCGGTACAGTTGAGCACTTAAGGTTTTGTTATGGCTGATTATAAGGGTAGGGCGCTGAACGGCTTCTATTATTTTAGCCATTGTAAAGGTCTTTCCGGAACCAGTAACGCCTTTTAGAGTCTGAAATTTATCTCCGCGTAAAAATCCTTCAGAGAGTTTTTCTATTGCCTGCCCCTGATCGCCCGACGGCTGAAACGGGGATTCAACTACGAATCTGCGCATAATCTTATTTTAACCGGTTTACCATTGTCGTTATGTCGCTCATAGAGATTCCTTTTTCTATAAGTTTGTCTGTAAGCGCCTTCTGAAGGTCTTCTACATCTTCTACAAAGTCAACGCCAAGAAATTTCTGGAGTGAATATTTTACGGCTCCCGGACCACGGTATTCATAGATTCCCATTTCTATGGACTTGCAGTAGTCTTCCTGAATCTGATTCCAGGTTGCGCCGCAAAGACCGGCAAGAACTGCGCAGACAACGCCGGTCCTGTCTGTTCCGATTGCACAATGAATCTGATATGGTCCTTCTTTTTCATTTATGAATTTAATGATTTTTTTAATTCCACCTGCAAACTGTGAACTATCCGGGGTTTCGTAACATTGACTATAGGAGCAGTCTGTCATATAGAGTACAGCCTTGTTATTGATGATTTTCTTGTAGTAATCGATTTTCTCTTTGTATCCTGGTATTGTATTATCATCGTATGTAAAAGATTTTTGCTTGTCGTCAGAAAGGTTAATGTCGGCCTTTATTCCGGCTTTTGTAGAAAGCTCAGCTACATACTGCATGCGTGCTTTTGAAGTGTCCGAAATGCTTGCTTTTTCTCCGTCATTATATGGGTGATATGAGCGGTAAAGTTTTTCTGTTCCCGGAACCAGACGGAAGTTGGAAATCTGTTTTTGTCCTTCTGCTGTGTTTAGATCAAAGTCAGAAAGCTTTTTGCACCGCTTTGCTTTTGTAAGACGCGTGCATATTTCTTCTTCGTCCTGAGAACTGTAAATCAGGCACAGGAATTTTTTTGCACCGTTTGATCCGTTGAATTTCTGGTAAATGTATCCGTCCGGAACATAAGGCGGCGGATTTATTACGCTGTCATTTACCTTAAAGTTATATGACGGCTGACCGCATTGGTTTGTTGCCTGAACGTCAATATACGGAACAGAACAGTACCAGAATCCCTTGTTGTGCCGGGTCATAGCATAATGTGTTCCCCTGTAGCTTCCGTCATGATCGTTTATGCCTTTGTTAAATTCTGCCTTTACAGAAGAAGGCTTTGAACCGTACAGCTCTTCGCTGAATAGGATTACAAACTGCTTGTTTTTAGGGTCGTCTATGAAGCATTTTTTTAAGTGTTCCTGAGTTATGTTCAGTCCTGTAATTGGATCAGGTGCTTCTGCCTGTTTTGTAACCGCATTTAGGCCGGTTGAATGAACACAGTATACACCTTTTTTAGAGGCCTGCATGTCGTCTGTGCAATATTTTGCAGAACTTTGTCCGTTACCGTTTGTAATTAAGACTTTAACAGATGAAGCCTTCTTAAAATCAAATAGATAGAAGTTCTGGTGATCGCTGTCATATTCGCCGGTCTGTTCGTCAATTGGATTTGTAACAGTGATTTTTTCCGTTAATTCAATTCCAGGCCAGTCTGTTTTCTGAAGTCGTTCGTTTTCCGGAACGTTTTCGTCGTATGCTGCATTCCAGTAGTGAATGTGGTTATATTCTTTTCCGCCAGATTTTTTGCCCTGACGCATAAGGATTGCAATTCCATCATGCTCAAGGTGACCAAGATCTGTGTTTTTTCCGCTTTCAATCTGAATTTCGTTGCGGTCCAGAACGGTTCCGTCTGGAGATGTAACTGTAAGAATCCAGTTTCCTGGAACAATATCTTCTATTGTAATTCCATTTGCAGCAGTTTGTTCTGTAAGTCCTGTAGAAATAG
The DNA here is from genome assembly GCA_937891125.1 of uncultured Treponema sp. Lineage (GTDB taxonomy): Bacteria > Spirochaetota > Spirochaetia > Treponematales > Treponemataceae > Treponema_D. The sequence continues at coordinate 8,156 of CALAEZ010000190.1, forward strand.
GATCGTTTATGCTTACATTGAATTTCTGTGCAATAAGATAATTGAATGTAACAGAACCTGTTTCCAGACGGTAATCTTCTTTTTTTGCACTGTACGGGAACGAAAATCCCTGCAGTTCACCGATTAATTTTGATGAATTGTACAGACTAGGGTGAATGGAATCATCAATTACCGCTCGGATTGTATTCATGCGGCCGTCAGTTTCTAGATCCTTGAAATTGTAAAGCTCTTTTATACCGTAAAGAACATTACCGAATGCGGTTGTCGTTTTTGAAACCTGAATTTCATTATCGTTACTCGGATTTATGTCTGTTACGGCACGGATTTTAAAGTTCGGGAGTTCTTTTTTGC
>CALAEZ010000191.1 GCA_937891125.1 uncultured Treponema sp.
GCTGGCAAGCAGCGTAAGTCGCGCGACGGCGGCAGCAAGCGCGCCTCTGCGGAATATATGTTTTTTCATCATAAAACTCCTGTAGTTTTAGTCAAAAAATCGTTTTTTTCAGGCAGAAAGCCTTTTTACGGCCATCTGCGTCTGTTTTTGTGTCATTCCGACGGAGGTCGGAATCTCTCTTTCAAAAGATGCTGAAACGAGTTCAGCACGACATGGAGGGCGATTTGCCGCGCATGGAAGCGCGCTACAAACCTAAGCCCGACGAGAAAGTGCGAAGCACTTTCTCGCCAGGATATAATCGCCATGGATGGCGATTATATCCTGATCATTAAGAACACTGGCAGGGTGACCGTAAGCGAGTACGGATACTGTGCGCCATAGCTTGTCATGTGGTTAGTAGCCGGAGCGGTTACGTACACGTCATCGCTAGACAGGTTCTGAATCAGCACGTTAATACCCAGCGTCATAGCGCAGTTCTTGTTGAACGTGAATGCAAGGCTCGGCTCAAAGCCAATTGAGCTAACCGCAAGCCAGTCGCCTTTTACGGTGTCTCCGTCGCCGTAGTAGGTGCCTGCTTCGTTGTTCATGTTCAGACAGTAGAAACCGGTGTTAAAGTCGATTGCAAGGGTGTCGCTCAACGCATAGCTTGCGCTCAAACCAACGTTCCAACCGAGGTAGTCATCGTCATAGCCAACTTCTTTTGCATATTCTGACTGATTTACCATAGAAATGTTGCCGTTTAAGCCGACAGAAAGCTGCTCGGTAATGTCATACACGGCGCGCAGGTCGATTGAGTGGAAGAGGTAGTTTTCGCTCAAATCTTCTTTGGTGCCATAGTCAGCAGTCATACCCATGAAAAGTGAAGTAATGCTGTAACCTGCAAAGAGCTGTAAGCCGTCAACAAGCGTGTTGCTACTTGCAGCCAGGGCAACTTCAAGGTCGGTACCGGCACTTGAGTAAATGCCCGTTCCGCTGTTCCATGCGCCGCTGAATGCGTCGCTCATCTTAACGGTAAGACCGAGCTTTACGAGGTCCGGAACCTGGTAGCTCACCTGAGCGTTCCAGTTGGTGAATGTTTTTTCACCCATAAAGTCGTGGCTGATTGCACCACCAAAGCTGTCTGCAGAACCGGTGTGTGCAACAAAGCGGAAGCACAAATCCTCGTTAAGCACATACTGCGCCATAAAGCCGGTGTCTACCGCGTAGTAGGTAGTATAGTAGCCAAGCTGGCTTCCTGCGTTGTTTGCGTCGTTAAAGAACCAGTTCAGGCTTGAAAGACTGCCTGCAGTCTGTGCACTGTTAGTGGTGTATTTTGCAGTAACACGGCTGGGAGTGACGCGTACCATGCCCTGCTGCGTCAAAAACCAGTTCATAACAAGCGGGCTAAAGCCTGCTGTCTTGTTTACCAGCGGGTTTACGGCGTAGCTCTGGTAGTGAAAGCCGCGATTTGCGTCGCCCACGAAGTCTACGTTCGGCAGTGCGTCAAAGCGACCAAACTGTAAGCGCAGTGTACCCGGTGTGCCAAAGGGGTTTGCAAAGTTGAGCCAGCCGCTTAAGTACGTCATGCTCATTGCTTTGTCGTTGTACTTTAACTCTAGGCGAGCACCACCAAGCGCACTTTCGCCTGACAGGTCTACGTTGCTTTCAGGGATATATGCCTGAGAAGCGTCTAGGTAGTGGTCAAAGAACGACAAGCCGTCGTTGTCGTCATCGTCATCATCGGGATCCT
>CALAEZ010000192.1 GCA_937891125.1 uncultured Treponema sp.
GGTAGCCGCAGCGGCGGGCGCGGCCAGTGGTAACGCCATATTCGCGACCGGTTTTGCGCACGTACTCGCAAAGCTCGCCTTCGCTTTCGTTATTAAACTCGGTTGGCATAGGACCGTTACCAACGCGTGTCTGGTAAGCCTTGAATACGCCAAGAATTTTGTCTAAGTCGTGCGGACCGATTCCGCAGCCGGTTGCCGCGCCAGCAGAACAGGACGCGCCCGAAGAAACATACGGGTAGGTGCCGCTGTCAATGTCGAGCATGGCTCCCTGTGCGCCTTCAAACAAAATGTTTTCGTCTTTAAACTCATACATTTTTGCTGTCAGGTCAACGCGCATTTCAATCAGCTTGTCTTTGTATTTGTCAAGGTAGGCTTTGTCTTCGCCGTCGTATTCAGCCATTTTTTCAGCCCAGTCAAGGTCGGCAAGACGCAGACCATCGCGCTCAGCCTTTTCGCTGTAAGCAATGCCGATTCCGCGGCCGGTTGTGCCAATCGGGCGTTTGCGGGCTGCGTCGCGGTCTTTATCCATCTGGCGGTAGCGAGGCAGAATGATGTGTGCGCGGTCAGAAATAAACACGCGGCCTTCCCAGTTAATGCCGTTGTCTTTCAGCATCTGCAGTTCGTTAAAGAGGGATTCCGGGTCAATAACCATGCCCGCGCCTAAAAAGACTGATTTTTCCGGATAGAGGATTCCTGACGGCACCTGATGAAGAGCGTACTGCTTTCCGTCTACAACGATAGTGTGACCTGCGTTCGGACCGCCGGCGTAGCGCACTACGTATTTTGCATCTTCGGCAAGATAATCTACAATTTTGCCTTTTCCTTCATCGCCCCACTGAGCACCAATCACAACGACTTTCATAAAAAAGAAGCCCCCATAACGTTTTATGGAGCCAGTATAGCAAATTATGCGTAGTGTTTCAATTCTGCACGTACTATGCAGAAAGTTTACTGTCACTAAAGTTAGCAGGCAACCTGCCTATGCAAACCCGCGTTCCCGCAGCGCTCGCCACGCCCGCATCCACGCACCACATCAGTCTCTGGCAGCCAACCCCGCATCCACGGCAAACGCTCTATTTCTTCTGCAGCAATTTTTCCAAAACCTCTTCGAGCTTTTTAAAATCATTACATCGTTTTTTGAGAATTCCGCTGCAATTCGGCTTTTGAACCAAGTAATACAGTTTGTGTGCTTTTTTACTATCGCCTCTTGATTCTTGCGGCACCATTCTATTTCTTTTATACACAGCTTCTTGTAGTTCGCCTGAGTAGGATTATCTTTTGGGATGGTTTTAAATCGATTTTTGTGATGAATCTGTCATCAATGGGAATCATGTTGTTGAAATTTAAAACGCTTATAAGCACAGCGACAATCTGTATACGGAAGACATTGCGATTGGCTACCTGCTTTCAGAGCTGACGGCAGAAAATGTTTCCGAAATACTGCTTGAAGAGCAGATTGCCGTTGACCGCAGCGGGGAAAATGCAAGCCATCCGTATCTTGCTGACATCTACAGTGTGGAGCTAAAGGCGTGGCTTTCAAATCGCTTTACGCACAATCTGACGGACACGGTCGCTTCAAATGATTCTGTAAACTATGCAGATTTGTACAAATACCTCGTTCAGCACACAATCGGCTCGCACGTGCAGTTTTTTAACGCCGACCATTTCGATAACCTGTATCAGACCTATCCGAACGAGTTCTTTAATTAGCTGCGCACTAAAAAACAAGCCCTCGCGCTGTGAAGTGTACTTCAGTGATGGCACGGGAGCCTGAGTGTTTCGTTTTATGAAACAGTTTTTAGATTTAGTTTACCGTCAGCTTTACGTTGCTAAAGTCAACGTTTACGGCGCGGGCGGCAAAAAGACCAACATAGATGTAGCTCTTGTCGATTTCGGTTAGATCAACCTCGTAGGTGACTTCTGGCTCATCACCGTATTTTACGGTGTATACCGTGCCCTTTTTGGTAAGCGACAGTGGCACTGCTGTTCCTGCACTTGGAACGGTTGCTCCTTTTGTCTTTGTTACCGTAAGCGCGCCGTCCTTTCGCATAAAGCTTGTGCTAAATTTTTCGTCTCCGTTTACAAGTTTGTACGGGGCACAGGCAACATAGTTTGAAGCGATGGTGTTGTTGTAGCTGTCGATATACATGTCATCGCGCGCCATAAGCCCGAATGAAACCTGGTTATTCTTTGCAATGGCGGTTACCGTTGCTGTTGCAGTGAGCGTAAAGTCTGCGTTTGCAGGCAGTTGCTGGAAGTACATTTCAATGCCATCGCTTGCTGCCGCAATCTTACCGATTTGCTTCTTTGCATCCTTTGAGCCAGCCCACATGGTTACCGTTGCGCCGTTTTCGATAATAGAGTAGTTGTCAGCGTTTGCAAGCTTTTCCTGACCGCCGCAGTCGCCAAAGACCGTACCATACCACGGCGCTGTTGTTTCAAATAATGTGCTTGCGGCAGCTGGACTAAACGGCGTGTATGCTGGAATGACATAGTCTTCATTCTGCACAAGGTCGTCTGCTTCAGCTGGCGCACGAGCGTTTTTGTTGACGAGTTTTGCAAACTTCTTGTTCTGGCGCGCAAAATCCTGCACAACCATTTGGGCGACAATCAGTGCGCCGTAATTGTTCAGGTGCGTGTTATCGACCGACTGCTTTGTGTGCTTGAGCCAAGCGTGATATTTTACAGTTTCGTCATCGCCTTTTTCTTCGTAAAGAGCTTTTGTCTTTGCTGTCAAATCAACAAGCGCGACTTTTGTTTCTGATGCAAGCTCGCGGATTGCTTTTGGATAGTCACCGCCCGGAAAATCGGCGCCTTGGTCGGCGGTTACGTGTACTACAGCGCCTTCATACGCTTTTCCTGGCGCACGGCGCACAATCGGTGTGCAGAGAACGGGAGTTGCTTTTCTTTCCAGCGCAAGCTTGATGTAGCTTTCATACAGACTGTTTTTGAAAGAACCCGCGTCTTCTTTTGCGCCGTTCGGATTTGTGTAGCGGGCTTCTTCTGCTTTTTCGTCATTGTGACCAAAGCCGATAATCAGATAGTCGCCTTTTTTGAGGTACTTTTTAAGCGTTTCGTAGTTTGCTTCTGTGGTGAAGCTTTTTGAAGAGCGGCCGCTCATTGCAAGATTGACAACCTCTGCCTTGTCGGTCAGGAAGTGCTGAATCTTGGTACCATAGCCAAAGCGCGGATAGTAGTACGGGTCATGAAAGGCACTGACAGTAGAGTCACCAACCATGAAGATTTTGATGCCTGTTGCACTTGCAATCTCGGTAATCGGGTCGACTTTCTCGACTTTTTCATTTGCAGCAGTCTTAGCGTCCTGTGCAAAAGTAAATGATGCGGTGGCAAGTAATGCCAAGCCTGCAAGAAGTAATTTTTTCATCGCATAAACTCCTTTATGCTAATGATAGGGCATTTTTTAGAAAAAGGGAAAATCTAAAACCGCGCACTCTTTGCATATGAGCGTTTTTTGTGCAAGCTCGTCTTATCTCGCTGTCTTGCTTGTCTGTCTTTGCACCGTTATAATTCGCTACATGGTTGGAATCGTTGACTACAATGCTGGTAACATAAAAAGTGTGGAGCGCGCACTTGCCTCCCTTGGAGCGCAGTACGTGCTTTCTAAAAATCCTCGCGATCTTGAAAACTGCGACCGCCTGATTTTTCCGGGCGTTGGAGAAGCAAAATACGCTATGGAGCAGCTTAAGCTCACCGGCTTTGACAGCTTTCTCCGCGACTGGACGCAGACTGGAAAACGTCTTTTAGGCATCTGCCTTGGAAGCCAGATAATTTTTGAATATTCCGAAGAAGGCGACACCGATTGCTTAGGGCTTATAAAAGGCGAGATTAAGCATTTTCCGTCAGTTTGGGCTGGCATGGAAACAGCCGCCGCCGAAGCTGCAGCTCCGCGGGCAAGCATAAGTCTAAAGGTGCCGCACATGGGCTGGAATGACCTTACTTTTACAAACGGCGGCTCTGCGTTGTTAGCAGGCGTTCCTGAGCACAGCGACGTGTACTTTGTACATTCGTATCTCATTCAGCCTGCGGATGCAAGCATTATAAAAGCGGTTGCAAACTACGGCTGCATTGTGCCTGCCTGCGTGGAATGCGGCAGCATTACCGCCTTCCAGTTCCACCCCGAAAAGAGCGGCGCTGTCGGCATGCAGATTCTAAAAAATTATATAAGTGCGGAATGAGGAATGCAGAATGCTTAAAAAACGAATCATAGTCTGTTTAGACGTAAAGGACGGGCGCACCACAAAGGGTGTTAAGTTCCAGAACAATATCGACATCGGAGACCCGATCGACATGGCTGCCGAATACTACCGGCAGGGCGTTGACGAGCTCGTCTTTTACGACATTATGGCAAGCGCGCGCGGACGCGGTCCCATTTTAGACTTAATCAGCCGCGTTGCAAGCAAGGTGTTCATCCCATTCTGCGTAGGCGGCGGCATTGGCTC
>CALAEZ010000193.1 GCA_937891125.1 uncultured Treponema sp.
TTGCACCGAGCGTGTTGAGCATACGACATACATCCTTTGCCGTAAATATATCGCAGTAGGTGCGGAGAAAATGGTTCATCAATGATTCGATAGAAAGTTTCATAGCTATAAGATACTCATAAAGTGACTTTAACGACAATGAAAACTATAACACAAGTGCAATCAGTTTTCAAATAAGGTACGCTCTAAAAAAAACTGACAGCACTGGAGGGTGCTTACACACATGCTGACAAAACATGCGCTGTGCGTGAGGGGCTCATTTCTCTTATTGCACCCGCTTTCTGAGCCGATAATAAACGTATGGCAAAATCTAAAACAAAACGCTCTTCGCTTTTAGCGTCGGCTCTTTCTCTTTCGTTTTTTACGCTTTGCTCGCGCGTGCTTGGTCTTGTGCGCGAAATGACAAAAGCTTCTTTTTTGGGCACCAGCCGCTATGCAGACGCATTCGGTATTGCCTTTATGATTCCGAACCTGTTCCGCCGTCTGTTTGCAGAAAACGCAATTTCTGTCGCCTTTATTCCGACCTTCCGCGCATATCTTGAAGACTGTGACGGCGAAAAAGCTGGCTCGGTAGACGCTGGCACAGCAAACGTGTCAGAAGCAGCCCATGAAGAATCTCCCAACGCCGAAGCGGTGCACACCACGCGCGACTTTTTACGAGCCACGCTTACGCTCGTCACGTTTCTGACCGCACTCGTTGTCCTGCTCGGTATGCTCATAACGCCGCACATCATTCCGTTTTTTTATGACGGAAACGACGCTGACGTGCTTTTAGAGACAACGATTTTAACGCGTATCATGTTTCCCTATCTGTGCGTCATTTCGATTGCAGCCTTTTTCCAGGGCGTATTAAACGGCGTAAAAATTTTTGCGCCTTCAGGCTTTACGCCCGTACTGTTTAACTCGATTGTCATTACGGCAACATACGTGCTTTCGCCCCACACGGCAAATCCAGCTCGCGCCATGGCAATCGGCGTAACTGCAGGTGGCTTGATGCAGGCACTTTTTCAGCTTCCGTTTGTCGTGCGCACCGGCTGGGGCTGCGGCTTTACGAGCATAAAAAAAGCGTTCACCAACCCCGGCACCAGGCGCGTTATGGCACTTATCGGGCCGACAATCATCGGCATGGCGGCCTACCAGCTGAATGACGTTGTTTCCACCGCGCTTGCAGGCAGGGCAGGAAGCGGCATTGTCTCGAGCCTGCAGTATTCGCTCAGGCTGCAGGAGCTGATTTTAGGCATTTTTGCTGTTTCAATTGGCACGGTTATTCTGCCAGACATGAGCGGTCTTGCAAAAAAGCAGGACTGGGATGGCTTTAACACGCTTTTAACGCAGGCTCTTAAAATCATTGCGCTTATCGCAATTCCTGTTTCCGCCTTTTCGCTTGTAAGTGGGCGCGAAATTATCTCGCTTGTCTACAAAAACCGCAGCTTTGACGAAAGCTCAGTCGCCCTTACGCTGACGGCCTTCCGCTACCACATAGCAGGTCTTTTCTTTATCGCGCTAAACCGCATTGTCGCGCCCGCTTTTTATGCGCAGGGAAACACCAAAAGCCCCACGCTTGCAGGCATTATCGGCTTTGCAGTGAACATTCCGCTCGCGCTCATTTTGGTGCGCCCGATGAGCGGCGGCGGCATTGCCTTAGCGTTAAGCATAGCAAGCGCGGCAAACAGCGCAGTTCTCTTTATCTTTCTGCGCCGCACGCGCGTTACCGCCGTGGGAAGCGTCATTACACGCACGCTCCTTTACGCGCTCAAAATGATTGTGTTTTCCGTTATTGCCGCCGTTCCCGCCTACTTTGTGCGGAGCGTAACCGTGCCGCGCTTTGCCTCTTACGGAAGACTCTTTGGCTACGGCGTGCCGCTTGCCGCAACTGCCGTCACCTTTGCCGCCGTTGGCGTGCTGCTGCTTGCCGTAACGCGCGACAGCGTGTTTAAGTCAATGACCGGCATGGTAAAACGGAAGCTGGGACGCGGGTAGGGGCGCCGCCAGTACAGACTCCAAACACTCCTGCAACATAATAAAAAAAATATTGATTTTTGCAGTAATATCAGTATAATGGCAATTAACTTAATGGTCATTAAGTTAATTGCCATTAAAGAGCTGTGTTGGTATGGAAAAATTTTACGATAGAATAAGAGAACTTGATACCCTTTCCCAAATAGAAAAACAGTCAGAAAAGAGTGCCTGTTTTACTGTCCTGACAGGGCGTCGCCGCATTGGGAAAACGCAGCTTCTTAAACATTTCATCAGTGACAAAAAAAGTGCCTATCTTTTTACATCGCGAAATGCAGAAAGATCTTTGTGCGAGCAGTGGCAGAAAAAACTTGAAGAGAGCATAGGCTTAAAAATTTTTGGTACAATCGAAACACTCTCTGATTTGTTTGAACAGATAATGGCATATTCTCAAAACCAGCACTTTACGCTTGTAATCGATGAGTTTCAAGATATAGAGTATATAAATAAAGCTTTTTTTAGTCAGATGCAGAATATCTGGGACAGCCAGAAAGCAGGTTCAAAAATAAATCTAATTGTCTGCGGCTCAATTTATTCACTTATGACAAAAATTTTTAAGGACGATAAAGAGCCATTGTTTGGGCGGGCAACACACACCATACATCTTAAGCCGTTTACTCCTTCGGCTGTAAAAAGAATTCTTCAGGATTTTAATCCAAAGTACAAAGCGGAAGATTTACTTTGTCTGTACATGCTAAGCGGTGGAGTTGCAAAATACATCTTCCTTTTGATGAATGCGGATGCTACAACAAAGTCAAAGATGATTGATAGCGTCTGCAACATGGCTTCCCCATTTCTAGTAGATGGTCGGGATATATTAATTAGTGAAATTGGTAAGGATTACGGAATTTATTTTTCAATTTTACAGGCGATTTCAAGAGGACTTACCAGTCAAAGCGAAATAGATTCAATTATACAGAAGAATACGGGAGCATATTTGCAAAATCTACAAAAAGTATTTGGCATTACCGAGCAAATTCGTCCATTGCTTTCAAAGATAGAAAGCCGCAATGCAAGATGGCAGATTGTAGATGAATACATGCTCTTTTATTTCCGTTTTATTTATTCCCGTCAGGATTTAATAGAGCTTGGAAATTACGACATGCTCAAGGAACTCATTCTCCGCGATTACGAAACCTTCACGGGGAAAACGCTTGAACGCTATTTTACCGCAAAGCTTCAGGAAGAAGAAATGGTCACAAAGATTGGCGGATGGTGGAACAAAAAATCTTTAAATGAAATAGATATTATCGCTATCAACGACCTTGAAAAATCCTGCCGCATCTATGAAGTAAAACGTCAGGCAAAAAATATACATCTTGATAAAGTGCATGATAAAGCGAACGTTTTTATGCAGAACATTCCTGACTATACACATGAAGTTTTAGGCGTATCCATGGACGACATGTAATGGGCATCTCGAAAAACTTCCTTTCTGTACGCTTTGCAGTTTCCCAGCTGATGGAAACGCTTAGTACGGGAGCAATATAGCCTTCCGCTTAATACGCAATGTCCAGCATATCCAAAAGTTGCTTGAATGTGTCCTGTCCGTCTAGGCAGGTGTCGGTCAGGAAGCCTTTTTCGTTTTTCCACTCGGAAAGACCGCGATAGTAAAAATTCTTTTTGGTGTCTTCAATGATAAACGGCACGATGGCATGGTGCAGACATTCTTTGAGCGCAACAAGGCGACCGACTCTGCCGTTTCCATCTTGAAATGGGTGAATACACTCAAACTCGGCATGAAAGGCAATAATGTCATCTATAGTGGTGACAGATTTTGCATTGTACGCCTCAAGCAGAGCCTTCATCTTGGTGTGCACTTCGTTTGGTTTTGCCGTTTCCCTGCCACCTACAACATTTGCACGCTTTTTATAATCACCTACGCTAAACCAAGATAGGCTTGCGTCCTTTGTGTCGTGCTTTAGAATATAATGCAGCTCTTTAATTATGCTTTCGGACAAGGTTTCTTCTGCACAGTCAATGACATAATCAATCGCGCGGAAGTGGTGCACTGTTTCCAAAATGTCATCAACGGGGATACCGTCGCCAGTATCTATGGTGCGTGTTTCAAAAATAAGGCGCGTCTGCTCTTCGGAAAGCCGGCTTCCTTCAATGTGATTTGAGTTATAGGTCATGCGCACCTGAAGCTCATGGTACAGCGAGCCTGGAATCTTGCTTTCTTTTTCATCACGCAAAAGCTGCAAAATTGGGTTATCAGAAATCTCCACGCAAAGCTCCTCAGAAGATGCACCCAGAAGCTGCGCAAGCTTTTCGAGGCTTTTACGGGAAAGCTTTTCGCCTTTTGCAATTTTAGCGACCGTGCGCGAGGAAAGCCCCAGCTGTTCTGACAGTTCGCTTTTTGAGAGGTTCTTTTCTTTTAGGAGCTCTTCAAGCCGTGCGTATGAAAGCATTGTTCACCACCTTACGCTTTGCATGTGGTATATAAAATCTTTACTTATTTTAGAATATTAAGTGCAAAAAGTAAAGATTTTAGCTGTATTTGCGGTAAAAAAGTAAAGGAGGGTGCATCAGCGTCTTTGCGACAACAGTAAGGAAACGCTTAAGGCGCAGCTGAAGAACTGCACTGCAGCGCTGACGGAGGCTTCGCAAGTGCTTGATAAAGAGTCCATGACTGCAAAATAACGCGTTAAGCTTGTTATTCCGTAGACGCTCTGGAAGGAATTTGTCGTGAGCAACTCTATGTAACGGGAAGCGTTGCAATGAATGCCCGCGCGTCTTCTGCTGTTGTAAAAAGATGTGCGTGTATTCCAAGCGAGGAAGCAGCCTCTACATTTTTTTGCATGTCGTCAAAAAAGACCATGTCTGAAAACGTCCAGCTGCCGGCAGTGCGCTTGGCACCGCACTCAGAGGCAGTACCGCACCGTGAGTTTTCTGCCAGTGCATTTTCTGCATCCAGTATATACTGCCAGAACATGCTGTCTGGCTTTACCTGCCCGATAAGATGAGAAGCATACACGGCGTCAAAGCAGTCGTACTGTCCGTACTCCAGATGATAATCATAATGCGCGTCAATCGTGTTTGAGCCGCAGACAACACGCGCGCCCGCCGCTTTAAGGTCGCGAATAAGGCGCACTGTTGGCTCATGCAACTTGGGGGCAAAAAATGTTTTCCAGTAATTTTCCGGTGGCTCTGGCTGCCCCGTGCGCCGCGCAAGCAGATGTAGCATTTCTTCGCTTGTAATCTCGCCGCGCATAATGGCGTTTTCAAGCTTCTGAAAATCACCGCGCGCATCGGGAGCATCGGGAGCTGGCAGGTTCATAGAGGCGCAAATCTGCTTCCAGACAAAGCAGTGCTCGCTTACCACGCCGCCCATGTCGAATACGTATAAAAAGCGCTTCACCCATTACCCCCGATGCAAAAATCTTAGTGATGGAACAGCCGCATGCCGGTAAACGCCATGACCATGCCGTACTTGTTGCAAGTTTCAATGACGTTGTCGTCGCGGACGCTTCCGCCAGGCTGCGCAATAACGCTTACGCCACTTTTATGTGCGCGCTCAATGTTGTCGCCAAACGGGAAGAATGCGTCGCTTCCAAGCGCGACATCGGTGTTTTTATCAAGCCAGGCGCGTTTTTCTTCGCGTGTAAAGACAGACGGTTTTTCCTTAAAGATTGTCTGCCACTTGCCTTCGGCTAAAACGTCCTCGTATTCATCTCCGATGTACACGTCGATTGCGTTATCGCGGTCGGCTCTCTTTATGCCGTCAACAAACTGCAGGCCCAGCACCTTCGGGCTCTGGCGGAGCCACCAGTTGTCTGCCTTCTGACCGGCAAGGCGCGTACAGTGGATGCGGCTCTGCTGACCGGCGCCAATGCCGATTGCCTGTCCATCTTTTACATAGCAGACAGAGTTAGACTGCGTATATTTTAAGACAATCTGCGCAATTAAAAGATTGTGTTTTTCTTCCTCGGTAAGCGTTTTCTTTTCAGTTACGATGTTAGAAAGTGTTGATTCGTCAAGCTTAAAGAAATTGTGTCCCTGCTCAAACATAACGCCGAACACCTGCTTAACTTCTGTCTCCGGCGGAACATAATCCGGGTCAATCTGCAGAATGCAGTACGCGCCCTTTTTCTTCGCTTTTAAAAGCTCAAGCGCGTCGTCGTCATAGCCAGGAGCGATAATGCCGTCACTTACCTCTTTTGCAATGAGCTGGGCGGTTGCCTTGTCGCAGCGGTCGCTTAATGAAATAAAATCGCCAAAAGAGCTCATACGGTCGGCACCGCGGGCGCGTGCATAGGCGCAGGCAAGCGGCGTTAAGCTAATGCTGTCGTCAACAAAGTAGATTTTTTTGAGCGTGTCAGAAAGCGGCTTTCCGATTGCAGCTCCCGCAGGAGACACGTGCTTAAAGCTCGTTGCTGCCGGTAAGCCGGTT
>CALAEZ010000194.1 GCA_937891125.1 uncultured Treponema sp.
GGTACAGAATCCTCGCAGGAGCAGGATTATGATTCAGATTTTCGGAACGCTTAAAAATTTTGACGTAAAGTCGGCTCAGAGATGGTTTCAGGAACGGCGGATTCCTTTTCAGTTTGTGGACTTAAAGGAAAAGGAAATGAGCCGCGGTGAGTTTGACAGTGTGGTGGATGCTCTTGCCCGCGAGGCCGGATGCAGGGCAGAGGCCATTGAGGAAATGACTGACAAAAAATCAAAGGATTATGCCAGCATTGCCTATCTTGATGACGGCGACAAGGCCGACAAGCTTTTTGAAAATCAGCTTAAGCTTATGAAACAGCCTGTCTGCCGAAACGGAAAAAATGCTGCAACGGTAGGTCTTGCTCAGAAGGCTTGGGAAGTATGGAAATAAAAGCAGATATAAAAGCTGTAGAAAAAATCTTGTTCTCTAGCAAAGCAAGCTCTGTATCCGTGAGCCTTGTGCATTTAGGCAAGCTCCCGGGCAAAAGCTTCCCAGTAATCCTGCCAGTGAATTGAAATGGGGTGGAGTAGAAAAATTTTTCATAGCTTTAGTATGTCATGATTTTCATTTGCTGTCGAGATGAGAAGAAAATATTTGAGACTCAAAATAAAGATATTGGTGCAGGAAGTTCTCTGTAAACATTTATGTTGCACTAATCCCAATTTTTTGATTAAATGGGGAAGAAAAATTTTTAAAGGATTAGATTAATGATTACAGTCAGTGATGTTAGTGTTTCATTCAGCGAAAAACCGCTTTTTAAAGATGTAAACCTTAAGTTTAATAAAGGAAACTGCTACGGAATTACTGGTGCAAATGGAGCCGGAAAGTCAACCTTCCTTAAGCTGCTTTCTGGTGAGCTGGAAAAGGATTCCGGCGATATTTTTATGACACCGGGCGAGCGAATGGCAGTATTAAAGCAGGATCACTTTGCTTTTGACCAATATTCAGTAAAAGATACTGTTATGATGGGCTTTCCAAAACTTTACGAAGTTTCTAAGGCCCGCGATGAAATTTATGCCAAGGCAGATTTTACAGAAGAAGACGGAATTAAATCTGCAGAACTTGAAGCAGAATTCGGAGAACTGTGCGGTTATGAGGCAGAAAACCAGATTGAACAGATGCTTTCTGGTCTTGGTCTGGAAGAAGAACACCACGATAAAATGATGAGTGAACTGGACGAAAGCCAGAAGGTTCGCGTACTTCTTGCTCAGGCAATTTACGGAAATCCTGATGCCCTTATTCTTGATGAACCTACAAACGGTCTTGATATTGAATCAATCACCTGGCTGGAAAACTTCCTCCTTGATTTTGAAAATACTGTAATTGTAGTTTCCCATGACCGTCACTTTTTGAACACAGTTTGTACTTATATATGTGATATTGATTACGGTAAGATTACTCAGTTCAGCGGTAACTATGATTTCTGGTATCAGATGACTCAGGTTATGCAGAGACAGGCTCATGACCAGCAGAAGAAGACGGAAGAGAAAATGAAGGATTTACGCGAATTTATCCTCCGCTTCTCTTCAAATGCTTCAAAGGCAAAACAGGCTACCAGCCGTAAAAAGATTTATGATAAACTTGCCGACAGTCTTGAAGATATTCCTATTTCTACACGTAAATTCCCATATGTAAACTTCAAGGCAGACAGAGAAATTGGAAACAATGTTCTTGAAATTAAAAATCTTAACTACAAGGACGCAGATGGAAACCAGCTGTTAAAAGATTTTAGTCTTACCGTAAACCGTACAGATAAAATTGCTTTTGTTGGTATTGAACACAATTCAATTACAGCATTATTTGATATTGTAAACGGAGCTAAAAAGGCTGATTCAGGAGAATTCTTCTGGGGACAGACAACTTCACAGACTTATCTTCCACGCGATAATTCTGACAGCTTTAATAATGAAATGAACATTACAGAATGGCTCAAGCAGTATTCAAAAGAACAGGATGATGCTTATGTCCGCGGCTTCCTTGGCCGTATGCTCTTTTCCGGTGATGAATCTTTGAAAAAAGTAAAGGTTCTTTCCGGAGGAGAAAAAGTCCGCTGTATGCTTTCCAAGATGATGCTTTCTGGTGCCAACTGTATTACAATGGATGACCCTACAAATCACCTTGACCTTGAAGCAATTCAGTCTTTAAACGAAGGACTTATTTCTTTCCCTGGTGTTCTTTTGTTCAGTTCTCATGACCATGAATTCATTCAGTCTATTGCAAACCGCATTGTAGAAATTACTCCAAACGGAATTATTGACCGCATGATGAGTTTTGATGACTACATTACAGACAAACAGGTATCTGAACTTCGTGCAAAAATGTATGAAGGTACAGGTAAAAAGATAAAATACAGAGTTTAATTTTATTTCAGGGCTTGGGATTATTCCTGGTCACGGGATTATTACTAATCCCGTGACTGCTTCATTTTATTAAGAAAATCGCTGAAAAGTTTTCCGGTTTCTTCATCACTTAATTCTTTCTTAGGTTCGTGATATTCAACCAGGTTTGAAGGAATTTCGTCTAAAAAGCGGCTCGGCTCGCACTGCACGCTTGACTGCATACGGCGGCGGGCACGGCAGGCGGGAATAAAAAGCTTTTCGCGGGCGCGTGTTATGGCAACATAAAAAAGCCGCCGCTCTTCCTGCACTGCGTTGTCGCCGCCTTCTTCTACGGCACGCGCGTGCGGAATGATATTCTCCTCAGCTCCTGCAATAAAGACGACCGGAAACTCTAAGCCTTTAGAGGCGTGAATCGTCATTAAGTTTACTTTTCCTTGCGGCTCATCGTCGTCTAAGTCGTCGCGGCTTAAAAGCGTAATGCGGTTAAGGTAGGCGTATAATGTCGGATCTTCCGTGCCGGGGTTTTCTTCCCAGGTCTGCATGGAGTTAATTAAGCTTTCCACATTTAAAAGCTTAAAGCGCGCGGCTTTTTCGCTCTTCTGGTTTTCTGAAATGATAAAATCCTCGTAACGGATTTCATCTACCAGAGCCTTTACCTTTTTAGATAAGCCGCGGCCGCCGAGCATGGACTTGTGGTTTTCGATAATCGAAGCAAAGCTTGCAAGATTTGCAATCGCCGCATCGCTAAAACGCGCTTCCTGCTCGTCCTCGTCCGCTTCAAGCACAATCTTAATCGCCTCAAAAAGAGAGCATTTGTGCGCTTCTGCCACAAGGTTCAGCTGCTCAATGGCAGCTCTACCAATACCGCGCCGCGGCGTGTTTATGATGCGCAAAAGATTTACGTCGTCGTCGTTATTTGAAATGACGCGCAGGTAGCTAATGATGTCTTTAATCTCTTTTCGCTGGAAAAAGCTTGTGCCGCCGCTCATTGTGTAGGGAATGTTCGCGCTTAAAAACGCTTCTTCAAGTACGCGGCTTTGCGAATTTGAGCGCATTAAAATGCAGAAGTCATCGTACTTTCTCTTTTCTTCCACGCAGATTCCCTGAATGCTTTCGATTATGAACTCCGCTTCTGCCGTGTCGTTATCGGGCATAAAGATTTCGATGGGCTTTCCGTTTCCTTTTCCACTCCAGAGCGTTTTGTCCTTGCGGTTTGTGTTGTGGCTTATAACGCCGTTTGCGGCAGCTAAAATCGTGCCGGTAGAGCGGTAATTCTGCTCAAGGCGGATTTCTTTCATGCCCTTAAAATCTTTTTCAAAATTGATGATGTTCTGATAGTCGGCTCCTCGCCAGCTGTAGATGGACTGATCATCATCTCCAACGACGGCAACGTTTTTGTCGGCTAAGATATGCATCATCTCGTACTGCTGGTGGCTTGTGTCCTGAAACTCGTCTACCATAATGTATTTGTACCGCTCCTTATAGCGGGCAAGGACGTCGGGGTGCTCCCGAAACAGGCGAATCGGAAGCACAATCAGGTCGTCAAAGTCAACGGCATTGTATAATTGCAGTCCTTCCTGATAGGCGGCGTAGAGAGCCATGTAGAATTTTTTTTCGGTTTCGTTACGGATGTCAGAAAAGCTTTTGCGGCCGGTTTTAATGTCGCTAATGGTCATGCCCATTTTGTACATATCCATGCTTGCGGCAACATCTTCTGCCTTGTCGTTTGAATTCCCGCTTTTTTTGAGTGCTTCCTGCGCACTTTCTTTTATGAGCGCGTTCCGGTCAGTTTCATCATAAATCGAAAAATTTTCCCGCCAGCCAAGCTTATCTATGTCTTGCCGCAAAACCTTTACGCCAAATGCATGGAACGTAGAAATTGTAAGATTCTGAAGCTTTTTTCCGGTCAGCTCTTTTATGCGGCTTTCCATTTCGCGCGCCGCCTTGTTGGTGAAGGTAAGGGCAAGAATCGCACTCTGCGGAATGCCGATGTCGAGCATGTGTGCAATTCTAAAGGTAATGACGCGCGTTTTTCCGCTTCCCGCTCCCGCAATGATTAAGATTGCGCCGTCGGTGGTCATGACGGCTTCGTACTGTTCGGGGTTTAATTCTTCTTTTAGATTGGAAAGGTCTGCGCTCATAGGAAAAGCATTTTAGCGGGAAACGGGGAAAATGTGTAGCGGGTGAGAGGAAAACTTCTTATTTGTGAGTTAAGTCTAAGTGTGATTTTAGTTTTGAATATAAATCAAGCAGAAACGCTCTGTCCATTTGATTCGCTGCATTTAAATCAGTATTTGTGCTGTCAGCTGGTATTTTCGCGGTAAAAAGCAGTGCAGGATGTACATTTAAAACTTTTGCCAGTGTCAGGATTAAATCAAAAGATGGTTTTGACGCTCCACATTCTATATTTCCAATTGTCCCATTAGATACATTACAAAGTTCAGAGAGTTTTGACTGTGAATAGCCTGCTAGTTTTCTGTATTTTTTAAGATTGTTAATAAATTCCTGCTGATAAACGTCCATATTACTCAGTATAAGATGATGATTTTGCTCTTGAAATAAAGTTGTAGTGGTTGTACAATTTGAATCAACCACTGTAATTGAGTGAATTAAGGAATGTATCAAAATTGACCCGTTACGTACTTCTTTGCGGTTCTGCACCGAACGATTTTCGCCAGAAAAAGCTTGAAGATTTACATAACGAACTTCTCAAAAAAGACGGCTATCACGTAACGTGTTTTGCAAACGGCATTGACGAGCTGACTCTTGAATATGCGTTGAATAATATTTTTGAAGGAAACGCAGGAGATGAAGCGGACAGTGTGCGGCACGTGAACGTGCTCTTGTATTTTTGCGCACGGTGTGAAGCTGATTTGAACGCGAAGATGGCTGATGCAGATTGTGATGTAGTGCGCTTGGGCGAAAACGAGATTCGCCGTGAAGTGATTTCGTATTACGAAGAGCTTTCAAAAAAGTTGGAGCTTGAAATGCAAGTGGTGTATGACGTAGACGGCGAGCTGGTGAGTGAAGGCGAATTAGGCTATGAAAGCGTGACGGCGGAAAATGCTGAGGCTCTTCAGGCGATTTTTGGCGGAGAGGGGCTGTAGATGAAAAAACTCACCGCAAGCGTTGTTCTTTTTAACACTCCTCGATCTCAAATTGAACGGCTCTTTAAGTCCGTGTTTGACTCTAAGTGTGTTCAAACTTTCTATATAATTGACAATTCTCCAAACGATAAATGGCGCATTTTAGAGCGTGAATATGAAAAAGAGGCGGGGCTGGCAGGAACAAGGCTCCGCTACATTCACAATCAGAACTTAGGCTATGGTTCCAGTCACAATCTTGCCATTCACGAAGCGATTGAGGCGGGCGCGAAATATCACGTTGTCTTAAATCCCGATGTGTATTTTGACAGCACCGTTCTCTCGGAACTTGCGCGCTTTATGGACGCGAACGAAGATGCCGCTTATGTGCTTCCCCGGGTGGAATACCCGAACGGCGAGCTGCAATACCTGTGCAAACTCCTTCCCACACCCGCAGACTTGATTTTCCGCCGTTTCTTACCCAAGAGCTGGGGCAAAAAGCGGGACGACCGCTACTGCCTGAAAGCGAGCGGCTACGACAAGGTGATGAATCCGCCCTGTCTTTCGGGTTGCTTTATGTTTCTGCGGCTTTCTGTTCTGCAGGAGTACAATGTTTTCTTTGACGACGGCTATTTTATGTACTGCGAGGATTTTGATTTAATCCGCCGTCTGCACCGAGTGGCAAAGACGCTCTATTACCCTGCTGTAAAGATTGTGCATGACCATGCCCGTGAAAGCTACAAAAGCCGCGCGATGTTATGGGCGCATATCAAAAGCGCGGTGCGGTATTTTTGCAAGTGGGGCTGGTGTTTTGACAGGGAGAGAGGAGAGATGAATAAGCGATGCTTGAGGGAGATTAAGTCATGGCAGAAGTGAAATCCCTTAAAAGAAATGGCTTCTTTAATGCACTCAGAACTATGATGAGCGTTCTGTTTCCTCTTATTACTTTTCCTTATGCTTCCAGAGTTCTTGGACCAATTGGAATCGGAAAAGTAAATTTTGCATCTAGTATTGTTAGCTATTTTCTTATGCTTGCAATGTTAGGAATTTCAAATTATGGAATTCGGGAAGCTGGAAAATACCGTAATGATAAAGAAAAACTTTCAAGGTTCGTAAAAGAAATTCTATCTATAAATTTAATATCTAGTATAATCGCATATACTTTCCTTTTTATTTCATTATTTGTGGTACCTGCTTTTTTTGAATACAGAAAACTTATAATCATAAGTTCTACTTCGATTTTATTTACAGTCGTTGGTGTTGAATGGCTATTTTATGCGATGGAAGATTTAGGTTCTGTTGCAATAAGAAGTTTTATATTCCAGATATTATGTCTTGTACTTCTTTTTGTTTTTGTGAGAACTAAAGAAGACTACGTTAATTATGCACTTATAGGCGTTGTATCGTCGGTTGGTTCGAATATTTTATCTTTTATATTTGCAAGTCGTTATGTTGATTTTAAATCAAAACAAAAAATTGATTTAAAGCAGCACCTCAAACCAATCTTTGTATTTTTTATGATGTCTGTAGCAGCAACTGTAAATTCTTCGATTGATATTACAATGCTCGGATTTATTTCAGGAGCAGAAGAAGTCGGCTATTATTCAGCTGCTCTGAAAGTTGTCAGATTAGTTGCTGCTGTGGTAGCTTCTTTTACGGTAATACTTCCACGCCTTTCTTATTATGTTTCTGTTGGCGAAGATGAAAATTTTAAAATTCTTTCTGCCAAAACACTGGATGCAAATAAGCTGCTTGCAATTCCTGCTTGCATTGGAATGATGGCTCTTTCAAAAAACATAATTTATGTTTTAAGCGGAACTCAATACGAAAAGTCAATTAGTGTTCTCCATATTTTATCTTTTACAGTTTTTCTTTTAACAATAAGTAATCTATGCGGAGGTCATATTTTACTTGCGTTAGGAAAAGAAAAAGTAACGTTTTATGCGGTTTTAATTGGTATCTTTTTTAATATTGCTACAAATCTTATTTT